>DASVSC010000001.1:0-27046 GCA_036388295.1 Tepidisphaeraceae bacterium
CCGGGAACTGGAGTTGTCGTACGAAGTCCGATTCGGCGACCCGCTCAAGGCCGTCGACACGCTGACGCAACAGCAGCAGCAGAACCCCGATAATCCTCAAGCCGCCGGCCGACTCGGCGCGGCCTTGGAACAGGTCGCCGCGGCCCGCAAGGGCGACGAGGCCAAGCCGTTCCTGAGCCGGGCCGCCGAAGTTTACGAAAAGGCGTTCGCGCAGTTCCCGCAAGACCTGCGGTTCCTGGCCGCCTATACCGAGATCCAGCGTCGCCTCGGCCAGCCGCAGGTGGCCGAGCAGGCCGTCGAGAAGGCGGCCGCGAACCCGATTTATCAAGACAGGCCCGAAGTCTCGCAGTTGCTGGCGGACCAATACGTGCGGTCCGGGAAGCTCAACGACGCGGCGCGCGTGTTGAGCGAAGTCATCGACCGCACCAAGCCCGCCCCCGCGGACTCGGTACAGCGTCTGGCCCTGATTCTGGCGGGGCAGAACCGGTTGCCCGAAGCGCTGAAGGTGCTCGACGTTCGGGCCGACGACGCGGGCGTGCAGCGGCAGCGGATCACGCTCCTGCTCGATGCCGGCGACATCCCCGGCGCCCGCCAGGCCGCGGAAACCGCGCTGGCGACCCACACCGACCCGGACACCTACCTGCTTGCCGCGTTCACGGAATTGCGTGCCGGCAATTACGACCGGTGCGAGGGCTTCGTGAATAAGGTGCTCGCCGTTCGGCCCAACGACGGGGCGGCATTGTTCTACCGCTCGCAGGTGCGCCTCAATCGTTCGCCAGCCGACCTGGACGGGGCTCGGGACGACTTGATTAAAGCCCGGGACGCTTCGCCGCGCAGCACCGACGTGCGCCTGATGCTGGCCGACCTGTACGGCCGGCGCGGGGACCGGGACGCGGCGCTGACCGAACTGCAGCAGGCGTGGGCGGCCGACCGCAGTTCCGAACGCGTGTTGCTGCGCCTGGTGGACGCCTACGCCCGCTCGACGCCGCCCGCCTGGACGGCCGTGACGAACGTGTTCGCCGAAGCCAAGGCCAACCCGCAGTTGGCAAAGGACCCGGACGTGCTGCTGGCCGAGGCCGATACGTGGGCCAAACGCAACGACCCGGCCAAGGCCGTCGCCACTGCCAAGGCCGCGCTCGCGGTCGATCCGAAGAACGCGTCGCTGCAGCAGGGGTATTACGAAGTGCTGATGCGCGCCAAGGCCTACCGCGACGTGGTGGCCGAGACGGGCGCGGCGCTGCAGGAGACGCCCGACGCTTGGTGGCTGTACCGCATGCGGGGCTTGGCGTACCGGCAACTGGACCAGCGGCCCGAAGCGCAAAAGGCGATGGACGCGGCCTTCAACCTTGCCGGCGCGTCGGCCAACGTCGAGGTGATCGCACTGGTCGCGCGGTCGTATGCCGAGTCGGTCGACCCGAAATCCGCAGCCGCCAAACTCGAGCCGTTCGCCGAACCCATGCTGCAGGTGATGGCGGCCGAGATGATTCACGACACCGGCGACCTGGCCGGCTCGATCGCCAAGCTGGAATCGCTGCTAGCCGACCGCAGTCGGCTCAGCCCGCCGGTCACACGCCGCGCGCTGCAGGCGTTGGGCCTGTGCTACATGGAGAGCGTGCCGGTCAAAGCCAAGCAGGCCCGCGGCGTGTTCGAGGAACTGCTCAAGCAGACGCCCAACGACGTCTCGCTGCTGAACAACATGGCCTGCATGCTGCTGCTGCCCGACAGCGGCGGCACGCCGGCCGAGGCGCTCAAGCACGCGCAGCGCGCCTCGGAAGTGATCGCCACCATGGACGCCCCGCAGCTGGTGCCCCTCGTCCAGGACACCCACGGCTGGGCGCTGGTGAAAAACAACCGCGTTCCTGAAGGATTGGATTTGCTCCGCCGTGCCGCCGACGCGTCGACGTTCCCGGACGTAGCCGTCCATTTGGCCGAGGCGTACCTGCTGTCGGGCGACCTGAACGGGGCCGAAGCGGCACTGGTCGACGCCCGCAGCCGCGTCGAAGCGGCCAAGCGGCAGCGACAGCCGATCGACGCGACGCTGGAAGACCGCGTGTCTCGTTTATCGGACGATTTGGCGAAGAGAAAGGCCGCTGCCGGGTGAGGCGGGTGAACCGCAATCGGTGCCTTGGCCTTAGGCAGCCCGCGGGCACTTAGTCCGCAAACTTCGGGTCGAAACTGTCCAAAATGGGGCCTAAGTCCCTACAGATTTCCCTCCCGTGAAGGGGCGTCTTGTAGTAAATTACAGCACAGGACGTCGGCGGAACGGCAATCAACTGCCGTCCAAGCCGCTTCCTTCGCCGGCCGGCGGTTTTTGTTGCCGGCCGTTCACGCAGATGTTTGACGCCGGGATCGTCCAGGTCGGACGAACCGGGTCGTAGGAGTTGGGTATGACGACGTTGCCGACGACTTCCACTTTTCGCTTGCCCCGCGCCCCCGGCCAAGGCGGGCCGGTGCTTCCGCCCCCGCAGCCGCCCGGCGGCGGTGCCGGCGGGGCGGCGCCCGCGCTGTCGCCGGCCGACGTCTGGCGCGTGATCCGCGGCAACGTGTGGCTGATCATTGCCAGCGTCATTCTCGCCATCGCCGTGGGCATTGGCGTCTATTCATATCTGCTCAAGAACAATCCCAAGTACCGCTCCGTCGGCCAACTGCTGGTCAACCGGCCGTACCGGATCAACCCGACGAACGACCGCACCAACGACATGTCGATCGAAGATTTCAATCTTCAGGTCGAACAGCGCACGCAACAGCAGCAGCTAATGAGCGAGGCGCTCTGGAACGACGTGCTGCAGAACAATGAACTGATCCGCAAGTCGGCTTGGTTCCGGAACTTGCAAAGTATCGCCGACCGTACCGGCGTCGACGCCGCCCGTCTGGCCCGTGAGGACCTTGAAGACAATTTGCGCGCCACACCGATTAACGAGTCGAAACTGCTGTCGCTGTCGATGGACTGCTCCTACGCCGACGACGCCCACGATATTGTCGAAGCCATCGGCAACACCCACATTCGCAATCTGCAGCAGCGCACGTTCGACCGCACGAATCAGGAACTGGAGTCGGCCAAGCAGTGGCAGACCCGGTACACGAACAGCATCAAGCAGACCAAAGACAAGATGAACGTCCAGATGTCGCGCGGCAGCGTCGACGTCGGCCGCCAGACGATCAAAGAAATGGAATTAGGTCAGCTGATCGGTGCCCAGATCAAGGCACGCCTCGAAGCCAATGAGGCCACCGGCCAGCTCGATGCGATCACCAACCAGATCAACAGCGGCAAAGACCCGTACCAGGTCGAGCTGATCGTCCGCAACGACGCGAGCATCCAACGCCTGCAGCAAATGCTCGACAGTCTGGATTTGGACATCGACTCGCAGACCATCAGCGGCGATCAGTCGCCCAACGCCAAGGCCCGCGTCAGCAACCGCACCGCCGTCCGTACCAAGCTGGCCAACAGCGAAGCCAGCGCCCGTGCGATGGCCCGGTCGCAGCTGATCGATTCGGGTCGAAGCGAGGCGACCGGCAGAAAGACCGAAGCGGATGCCCTGGACGCCCGCGTCGAATCACTGCGGAATGAACTCAGCGAAATCAGTGCCGCCCGTTCTGAGTTCAACTCGCTCAAGGACGAGTTCGACGACTACAAGACTAAAGAGCGCGAGATGGCCGAGCGCGTGGCCG
This sequence comes from Tepidisphaeraceae bacterium, assembly GCA_036388295.1. GTDB lineage: Bacteria > Planctomycetota > Phycisphaerae > Tepidisphaerales > Tepidisphaeraceae > RYN-431. The sequence goes on from DASVSC010000001.1 coordinate 3,670, forward strand.
TGCTGCAGAATGCGGCCCGGCAGCAGATCGCCTCGGTCAGCTGGTCCAGCCTGCCGACCCGGCCCGATACCCTCAGCAGCCCCAACCTCCGCGTCATTCTGCCGATGGCCATCGTGGCCGGCTTGGCGCTGAGCCTGGGCATCGCCTTCCTGCGTGAACTGGCCGACACCAGCGTCCGCAGCCCGCGCGACATCATCCGCGTCGGCCCGATGAACGTGCTGGGCATGGTCGCCCGAGAGAGCGACGACCCGGAACTCAGCGGCGTCCCGCTGCACACCGTGATCAGCACCGCGCCCCAAAGCCTGCTGGCGGAGCAACTGCGGCAGGTACGCACGCGGCTGCAACACGCCGTCAGCCTCGACACCACGCGGACCATCCTCGTCACCAGCCCCGGCCCCGGCGACGGCAAAACGACCATCGCCTGCAACCTGGGCGCGGGCCTGGCCCTCAACGGCCGCCGCATCCTGTTGGTGGATGCCAACTTCCACCGCCCGGTGCTGCACAAGCTCTACAACGTGAGCAACGACACCGGCTTCAGCAACGTGCTGGAATCGGTCAGCAACCTGGAAGGGGCCGTCAAAAAGACGCCGGTCGCCAATCTGGAAGTACTCACCACCGGCCCGCGGGCGGCGAACCAGACCGAACTGCTGGAAAGCCCGCTGTTCATCGAGTTCATCGAGCGGGCCCTGGAAGAGTACGACCACGTCATCTTCGACGCCGGCCCGCTGCTGGTGGTCAGTGAAGCGGTGGCCCTGGCCCCGCGCGTCGACGGCGTGGTCACGGTCGTCCGGGCCAAGCAAAACACCCGCGGCATGCTCACCCGGGTGAAGGACACGCTCAAGCAGATCAAGGCCGAACAGATCGGCGTGGTCCTCAACGGCGTCCACACCGTCGGCGGCGGCTACTACGCCCGGAACATCAAGACGTACTACGACTACCAGACCGAGAAGTAAGCCAAACTTTCCCGTACGCCAATCACCCGCGGGGCCGACGGAAACGTCGGCCCCGCGGGCGTTCATCCGGTTGTTCTGTCCGGCGTATTAACGCTATTCCAGATGTGTCGTCCTGTGGGTCAGTCTTATCCCCCAACGCCGGGCACTCGGGACGGTAGCGGCGGTTTGGACCTGCTTCACGTCGCGGTCGCCGAGTTCGCGGGGATGCCAGTGGCCGCCGGTGCACAGAAAGCGGAGGAACGGCTTCACCCAAGCCGCGTAGCACTCGGCCATGACATCGGCCAGTTTGCTGGCGTTGCGCGACGTGAGCGAAATGGTCGAGCAGACGCATGGACGTCTCTGCCTTTACACGAACCGTATCCCAGCATCGTGGCAGGTCTAAGGAATCATTCTGGACAGTCTAAATCTTTGCGGATTAGGATGATGCCGGCATTGGCCGCCGGATGAGGCGGTCCGTGTTGTGCGGGCTGCATTCCATAGAATAACAGTTAGTGGGCAGACGATGCGTCTCTTGCCATCCGACGAAGACATCATCGAGGGTGTTCGTTCATCGCAGCGTCATCGACGTGCGATCGGGGCCATCTGTGCTGTTCTCGGCGTCTCCGGTGTGCTTCTGATTCTCTACTTCGTCAATGGCCTGTACGACCAATCAAAGGCTTTGCATGCCGAGATCGCGCGGGCTTCGCAGCCGACCACGCAGCAAGTCGCGACCTCACTTGATGAGACGTGTTACGTGATGGGTTTCACTCTTGGCTTTTTATGTGCCGGTGGTCTCGCAGGCATGAGTTCTTTAGCCGCGCACGGTTGCGTTTGGTTGCTGACAGGCGGCAGTCGCAAAGATAAGCTGCTGCTCAAGTGCTGGGACGCCCGAGTGGCTGCCGACTAACCACCCGCTGCAGCGGACCGGCCACTGAACGGATTCGCATTATGCGGCAAAGACTCTTCATCCTCACCATCGTCACGTCGTTGTTGCTCTGCATACTGACGCTGATTTTGTGCGTACGCAGCTTCACCACATTCGATGGTCTGACTTGGCTGAACGACGAGCGGGAGAGCGGCCTTTGGTCAGCAAGGGGTCGGTTGATGTTCTTCACAAACGGTGCAGACACAGCACCGATGTGGCCGCGTTTCAGCGGTTGGAAGTGCGAAACTGATACGGCAGATGGATTGATGTCGATCGAAGCTCCGCAAACACAAAGTCGGACGACGCGGTTTGCGGGTTTTGCATTGATGCACGTTGCCGAGCCTGGAGTGCCGCCCGTCAGCATGAGCGCCGTCGCGGTGCCGCAGTGGTTCATTGTGCTGATCGTGCTGATACTGCCGGGCATCTGGTTGTTTGATATCTTGCGAACACGGCGGGTGGTTCGGACAACGGGAGTGGCCGTCCTTACTGCCGCATAGCCACCCGCTGCAGTGGACCGGCCCCGGCGTCGGGGTTGTTCAGGCGAGAAAGTCTCCTCGTCCGGCCTCAGGCACTGAACGGTTTTGCGTTAGGCGGCAGAGGAGCGACCTATGCGACGACTCATGATCTTCTTTGCGCTGCTCGACGCAGGCGTCTTGGCAGCATACGCGGACCGGTTACCGGGCTATTTCACTGGCCTGTCACACCAGCCGGTGCTCAGTTTGATCTGTCTGCTGGCCATGGTCGCGCTGGCGGCATCGGTTTACGGCCTGATCTTCGATCGCGCCTGGGTGTTCGCGCTTAACTACGTCCTCTTTCCATTTCGGCTGGTTCTGGCCTTATTGTCGCTCATCTGGCTTGCGTGGCTCATCCTCCCGCCGCGGCCGTCCGTCTTTCTGAACGAAATCGTTTACGGAGCGGCCGTCGCTTTCGAAGGCGTGCGGCTGGGGCTGACCATCATGTTGCACGTCGGACGTCGTCAACAGCAGCATCACCATCCGCTGCAGTGGACCGGCCCCGGCGTCCGAGCCGCTTAGGCATTTAGGGTCGGCACTGCGGACCATCTCGCTTGCGCATCAAGTCGCACACGTCATTGAATGGATTGAGTTATGGGTCAGGTCTCGGCCACCTTTGTCAAAGTCATCTTGAATCTTCGTGACTGGTTTTTCGATGTCGAGGTGCGCCCGCCGGCTCAATCGCTCTCGCATCTCGATCGTCTGAACATCCCGGCCGATCTCCGAGAGTTTTACTCACTCTGTGACGGTATTCGTATTGGGAAGGACAGTGCGGGCGAGCTTTATTCCTCCTCGCGAATGGCCGAGCGGTTTCCCGTTTGGCCGCAAGACCTCCACTCCTTCGACGAGCAGTTCCACTGGCGGCTGTTACCCATACGTGACGACGGATGCGGTGATTATGACTGCCTGGTAACGGGCGACGGTCCGTGCACCGGAGCCGTGATCTTTTGGGATCATGAGCTGCTTGAAAGCCCTGGATACTTGTTGGCTGGATCGCTGGCCGCGTATCTACGAATGTGGTCTGAGAATCTGCTGGCTGAATGGGATCAAACAGGCGGCGTCCTTCCGGCAGCACGACCGCCGAAACTGAAGGAGTGGCCGTGGCTTGGAAAGCCGGCTCTCGAACATCCCTGGCCTTTTGATACTAAGTGGCTGCGAGCGAACGATCCGGACGCGGATCGGATTCTGCGTGACCGCCGTCAGCGTCGATGGCTTGAGCAGTACGGTAAGCCACAGCGGCGATTTGGCCTGTTCCCAAACCACCCGCTGCAGTGGACCGGGGCCGCGGGTGTAGTTTCCAAAGTTCGGACGTGGTTGTGGCGCGGCCCCGGCCGCTGAACGGCTTTATCTATCCCGCATTGCGGAATGCTTCAGCCACTTTGCCCAAGTCGTCCCGGAACAGGCCTTTGTTTCGTTCCATCGTTTCGGCGTCGTAGCTGCGCAGAATGGCCGACGGGTGGAACGTGGCGATGCTTTGCTTCGCGTAAGGGGTTTCGAACCATTCCCCGCGGCTTTGGGTGATGCGGAACTGGCGGCCGACGAGGGTTTGGGCGGCGGTCGCGCCGAGCATCACCAGGATGTCGGGCTTGATGATCTCCAGTTCCGCCAGCAGCCACGGTTTACAGGCGGCCATTTCGCGGGCGTTCGGCTTGGCGTGGATGCGGCGGGCGCCGCGCGGCTCAAACTTGAAGTGCTTGACCGCGTTGGTGACGTAGACCTGCTCGCGGTCGATGCCGACTTCTTCCAGCACTTCGTCCAGCAGGTGGCCGCTGGGGCCGACGAAGGGTTTGCCGGCGCGGTCTTCCTGGTCGCCGGGCTGTTCGCCGACGAACATCAGGCGGGCCTTTTTGGGGCCGACGCCGAAGACGGCCTGCGTGGCGTGGCAGCCGATGTCGCAGGCGCGGCAGGCATTGGCGGCCTCGCGCAACACGGTCAGGCTGCTGGTTTTGGGGACGTAGTCGCTGGCCATCAAGGCGACTTTAGGGGCCGCGTCGAGCATCTTCTGCACCCGGGCGGGGGCTTCTTTGAGCATTTGCGGAATCAGCCGCGTTTCCGGCAGCGTCGGCCAGTGTTTCTTGGGCATTTCGGCCTGCATCGCCTTCAGTTTGATGCGGGCGGGGTTGAAAATGTTGGCGTAGTAGGTCGTCCAAAGGCTTTCGACGGCGTCGCCGAGCAGCGGGTCGGTCGGCACGCCGGGGCCGAACCGCAATTCGTCGTTCTCCCACGCCACGCTGCTGTCGGGCGTGAGGATGGCCCAGCGCATGGAGCGGAAGCGGTCGACGAAGAACGGGGCCATTCGGCGGACGATCAGGTGATCGGGCCGGTGCCAGGCGACGTAGCGCTCGCCTTCCATACCGTCCATGGCGTCGCCGTGGCTGTCGACGTCGCCTTGGATCTTTTTGAAGCGGACGAACGCCGTCATTTTATGGCAATCGCGGCGCACGGCTTTTTCCATGTGGCAGAGCGCGTGGACGTCGTCGTCGACGGCGTTGCGGAGCAGGTCGTGCTCGCCGTGGGTGATGCGCCAGAGGATGCGATAGAGCAGGGGGAACTTAATCGTGTCTCGGTGACAAATGACGGTTTTGGCGAGATCGATGAACGCGGCGGGAACACGCACGCGTGATTCAAGCAGCGTCGCTTCTCCCCCTCCCCTTGCGGGAGGGGGTAGGGGGAGGGGTTCTTCCCGTGCGATTCGAAGTACTTCGTCCGTTACGGCGTCCGGGTGTTTTAGAACCTCATCGTTAGTAAATCGAATGACGCGAAGTCCCTGCTGCTCGAGCCATGTCTGTCGGATTTTGTCCCGATCCGCGGAGAACTCGTCATGAGTACGGCCGTCCACCTCGATCACCAGGCGGGCGGATGCGCAAAAAAAATCGGTGACGTAGTGGCCGATTGGTTCCTGACGGCGGAACTTAAGGCCGTCAGGCTGCTTGCGGAGTCGCGCCCAGAGTTTTTGTTCGGGGACCGTCATATTCCGACGAAGTGTCCGTGCGACGCCGGTCAGCTGTGGACCCCTCCCCCCGCCCCCTCCCGCAAGGGGAGGGGGAGAAAAAAGCGTCTCATCGGCCGAACGCGTCCAGAGAACTTGGTCGGGCCGAACGCTTTCACTCAAAAGCGTGCGTGCGAAACGCCGCCATGACTCGAAATCCGATTCATCTACCACTTCCCGCATCAGACTTCCCCCGTCAGCGCGGACACCGGCGCGGCGAACAAATCCATTTGCTCAGTGTTTCTCGTCACGCGTTGTTTAAGGTCGAGGCGGTCGAGGAGTTTGAGGTCCGGCTTGTAATCGCTCGTCGTGACCCACGGCCGGACCTTCTCCATCGGGACGCGCAGCTTCGCCAGGTCGGCTAGGCGCAGGCTGTGGAAACGGCGGGCCTGAATGATGCGCTCGGCGTTGCGCTTGCCGATGCCGGGGACGCGCAGGAGCTTGTTCAGCGACGCCTTGTTGATGTCGACCGGGAACAGGTTGCGGAAGCGCAGGGCCCACGTCAGCTTCGGGTCGATCTTCAGGTCCAGGTTCGGCTGGTCGATGGTCGTTAGCTCGCTGGCCTGGAAGCCGTAGAAGCGGATGAGCCAGTCGGCCTGGTACAAACGGTGTTCGCGCATCAGCGGGGCGGCGATGACGGGCAAGCGCGCGTCGCCGTCTGGAATGGGGCTGAAGGCGCTGTAATAGACGCGCTTGAGCTTGTGCGTGCGGTACAGGTGCGTGGCTGACGCGAGGATGCTGGTGTCGCTGCTGGGACTAGCGCCGACGATCAACTGCGTGCTCTGCCCGGCGGGGGCGAAGCGCGGGGCCTTCGCGGTTTTCTGCCGCTCGGCCTGGTATTCGGCGATGCGGCCGGCGGCAATGCTCATCGTGTTCTCGACGTCAGCGACCTTCTTCTCCGGCGCGAAGCGGTCGAGGTCCGCCTGCGTCGGCAGTTCGATATTCGCGCTCAGGCGGTCGGCCCAGAGGCCGGCCTCGTCGATCAATTCCTGGCTCGCGCCGGGGATGGCCTTGAGGTGGATGTAGCCGTTGTAGCCCTCGCGCGTGCGCAGTGTCTTGGCCACGTCGACCAACTGCTGCATGGTGTAGTCGACGCTCTGGATGATGCCGCTGCTGAGGAACAGGCCTTCGATGTAGTTGCGCTTGTAGAACTCGATCGTCAGCTTGACGACTTCGTCGACCGTGAAGCGGGCCCGCTCCACGTTGCTGGTCACGCGGTTGATGCAGTATTGGCAGTCGTAAATGCAGTGGTTGGTCAGCAGAATCTTCAGCAGCGACACACACCGGCCGTCGGGCGTGTAGCTGTGACAGATGCCGACTTTGTTGGTGTTGCCGAGGCCGCCCGCTTTGCCCTTACGCTGGCTGCCGCTGCTGGCACAGCTGGCGTCGTACTTTGCGGCATCGGACAGAACCGCCAGCTTCTTGCGCAGCACGTCAGACATGCCCTGAGTATAGGGCTAACATCGCGCAAACATATTTCAGAACTGTCGAAACAGCGGAGTGAAGAAACGAACCGCCAAGAACGCCAAGAACGCCAAGAAGAGAAGGCAACCCAGCCCTTCTCTTCTTGGCGTTCTTGGCGTCTTGGCGGTTCGCTTTATTTGATGATGCGGATGGCGAAGGGGTAGCGGTACGCCACGCCCTTGTTGGCTTCGATCGCCGCGAGGATGCCGAAGACGATGCTGCAGACCCAGACGGCCAGGAAGATGAAGTAGCCGATGATCAGGCACATCGTCACGAAGGCGAACAGGTAGCCGATCAGCAGCGTAAGCTGGAAGTTCAGCGATTCCTTGCCTTGGTCGTCGACGAACGGGCTGGTGTCCTTTTTGATCAGCCAGATGATCAGCGGGCCGATGAAGCCGCTGACGATCGACAGGCCGTGCGCGAGCATGGCCATCGTGCGGTCGTCCTGCGTCGGCGGCGGGCCCATGTAGGCGGCGGCGGGACCGGCCGGGGTGGCGTACGGGACTGACCCGACCGGCGGGACGGGGGGCGGCACCGGCGGGACAGACGACGGCGTCGGATCGCCCGGCGGGATCGAATTACCTTCGGTCATGAATACTCATCTCCGTTCAGAACTTTTGGACGCGAAATAGATTGCCGCAAGTCGGCCTGCATTGCAATTATTGCTTCGGCCGCGACAGCGTTTTCTCCAGCCACTTCTGCCGCCACGGCGGCTGCTGCTCGGTCGTCACGTCCTTCCACAGGCCGACGCCTTTATTGCGGGCCTGCGTTTCGCTTTGTTCGAGCTGGCTTTGCAGCATGGTTTTGAAGCGGCGGTCGACGTACGCCATGCCGTCGCGGACGAGGGCGACGTTGACGCAGTCGGTTTCGTCCAGATAGACGTAGCCGAGCAGGCGTTGGTAGCGGTCGCGCTTTTCGGTGCCGTCGAACTTCAGGGTGATCGGCTTGCCCGTCAGCCGGCCGGCGAGGTATTGCTTGGCCTGGGGGCCGAAGTGCATGTCAGGCTGGCCGCCGTGGGCGACTTCCGGGGCGTCCACGCCGCGCAGGCGGACGTGTTCGTTTTCCATGCCGGGGCCGTCAACGACGATGGTGTCGCCGTCGACCACGCGTCGCACGATTACGCTCTGGCCGTCCCATTTCGACGGGTCGGCCGGGTTGCGGAAGTGGCTCCAGACTGCCGAGCCGACCACAACGAGCAGGGCGACGGCGATCCACACGCCGCGGTTGCGGCGCTGCCGCAGGGCCATGGTGACCACGTCCTGAACGACCGCGTCACGGGTGGACCGACGTCGTGCCATGGGTCGTTCCTTGTTCGCGGCGTCGGGCGGCTTTCGCGTTACGGGTGCTTTTCCAGTTCGAAGGCGTCGTGCACCGCCTGCAGGGCCCGCGGGCCGTCGTCACGGCTGATGATGCAGCTGATCTTGATTTCGCTGGTGGTGATGTTCTGGATGTTCACCTTCGCGTCGGCCAGCGCCTTGAACATCCGCTCGGCCACGCCGGTGTGCGTCCGCATGCCAACGCCGACGGCGCTGACTTTCGACAAGTCGCTCTGATAGATGGCCCGGGTGGGGCCGCCGAAGCCGCTGATGAGCTTGTCGACGATCGGCCTGATGTCGGCCACGTCGCCGTGCTCGACGGTGAAGCTGATGTTGGCCGTGTTGTCGTCGAAGACGTTCTGGATGATGTCGTCGACCACGACGTTGGCGCTGGCAATGGTCGAGAAGATGGTGGCCGCAATGCCGGGGCGGTCCGGCACGTTGCGGATGGCGACGCGGACGAGGTCTTTTTTCAGGGCCGCGCCGCTGACGACGATGTGTTCCATGTTCGGTGTCTCCGCGACGATCAGCGTTCCCGGGTTGTCATTTCCGCTGTTGCGCACTTCGATGGCCACGCCGTATTTCTTGGCAAACTCAACGGCCCGCGTCTGCAGCACGCTGGCACCCAGGCCCGACAGTTCCAGCATCTCGTCGTAGCTAATCTGGTCGATCTTGCGCGCGTTTTTCACGATCCGCGGGTCGGCGGTGTAAATGCCGTCGACGTCGGTGTAGTTCTCGCAGACGTCGGCCTTCAGCACCGCGCCGAGCGCCACCAGCGTCGCGTTGCTGCCGCCGCGGCCGAGCGTGGTGTAGTCGCCGTCGGGCGTGACGCCCTGAAAGCCGGCCACGATGACGATCCGGCCTGCTTCCAGCTCTTTGAGGATGCGCTGGTGGTTGATCGACTGAATGCGGGCCTTGGAAAAGGCGTTGTCGGTGACGAGGCCGATCTGCCCGCCGGTGAAGCTGATGGCCTCGTGCCCCTGGGCGTGCAGGGCCATCGCCATCAGGGCGATCGTCACCTGCTCGCCGGTGGTGAGCAACTGGTCCATCTCGCGCTTCGACGGCGTGTATTCGGTCCCGCCGGCGGTGCTGACGGCCTTGGCCAAGTCGAGCAGGTCATCGGTCGTGTCGCCCATGGCGCTGACCACGACCACGACCTGATGGCCGCGCTGCTTCGTCGCCACGGCCCGCGCGGCCGCCCGGTGAATCTTCTCCGCGTCGGCGACGCTGGTGCCGCCGAATTTCTGAACGATCAAACCCATGGGAAACGGCGAATGATAGGGCTTGGGCCGCGGGTGTAAACCCGCGCGAGCCGCCTCGCCGACGCGGCCAGACCACACGCGGCACGGGCGGTACGCGTCGCGCCCGGCAGAAAATCGGCGATTTCTGTGGGTTCTTCAATTCGGCGGACACAATCGGTTGATGAACGCCACCGCCCGCACGCCGCGTCGCATCGTCGCGATCTCGTTCCTGATGGTCGCGGTGAACTTATGGGCCGGTGTTGCGTTCGCCGCCGCTCCGCTTCCTGAAGTGCCGGCGACGACGCTGACGGTCCTGACCCCGACGGGCCTGCCGGCGGCCGGGGCGCGGGCGGTGATCGTGCCGGCGGGGCACATGCTGACCGTCACCGACGGCCGGTCCTTCGATGACGACCCGGTTTACCGAATCGCCACCACCGATGCTACAGGGCGTTTACTGCTGACGGCCACGGTGCCGCCGTATTCGGTCTGCGTCCTCAACGATCACGGCTCGGCGGACTTCGACGGCCGATCGGTTCTGGCCGACGGCGTGGTGCGATTGCGGGCGTGGGGCCGGGTGGAAGGGACGGTGCGCGTCGGCGCGCGGTCGGTACCCGGGCGGACGGTGAACGTCACCGCCGTCCGGTGGCCGCCGACCGGTCCGGACGGCGTGCGATGGCCGCTGATCGTCTACCAAAGCGAATTGCGGACCGACCTGACCGGCCGGTTCGTCGCCGACCGCGTTCCGCCGGGCGACGTCGAGGCGGTCGTTCACCGGCGTCTGACCGATGCGCGGCGTATTGCCCGCGCGCCAATCGTTTACGGCGTTGTTGACCCGGGCCGGACGACGACGCTCGACTTCGGCGGCCGTGGCCGGCTCGTGACGGGTCGTGTCGTCGTGCCGCCTGGCCTGAGCGGGGGAAGGCCGTACGTGATCGACTTCGGCGAGGTCGCGGGCATCCCGCCCCGGCCGGTGACGCAGCCCGTCGCGCCGCTCGCGCCGGCGGGGATGACAATGGCCCAGTACGCCGAGTGGACCGCCGCCCCGCAGCAGGTGGCGGCGAGACAAGAGGTGACCGCCTACGCCGTTCAACGGGGGCGGCTATCGCAGAGCAGGACACACCCGTTCGACATCCGCTCTGACGGCACGTTCAGCGTGCCGGACGTGCTGCCGGGCGAGTATCGCCTCGAAGCCATCGTCGCCGGCCCGCGCCGGCCGGACTGGACGCGTCCGTTTTTCAGCCGGCCGACGCTTACCTTCACAGTACCCGACGACAACGCCGCCACGCGGTTTGACCTCGGCACGATCACGGCGACGCCGCTCAAAGCCGAGGCCCCGCGGCCGACGATCGCCTTCGACGTCCCCGGCCTGGACGACCGGCCCGTTCGGTCGGCCGATTACGCCGGGCGGTTTCTGCTGATCGATTTCTGGGCCACCTGGTGCGGCCCGTGCCTGGCTGAGGAACCGAACCTGCGAGCGGTCTACGACCGCTTCGGCCGCGACCCGCGGTTTGCCATGATCGGGATGTGTGTCGACGAAACGCCCGGCCCGCCGATCGAGCACGTCCGCCAGCACAACATCCCGTGGCGACACGGCTTCCTCGGCGGCACCGACGGGCCAGTGACACGCGGCTTCAAAATCGACGGTTACCCGACGATTCTGCTGATCGGCCCGGACGGCAAGGTCGTCGCAGACAACCTGCGGGGCAGAGACATTGAAGCCGCTATCGAGGCCGCGCTCGCGGGGCGGCCCATCGAATAAACGGCGAGGCCGGGCAGGTTCCTCTCCCGCTGCGGGCGGGGGTGGGGCGTTCGGCTTGGGTGGCACGGTTTGTACTCAAGCCGTGTCTTCCACCGGAGCAGACACGGCTTGAGTACAAACCGTGCCACCCGGAACTGGCGTGACACCGACGTACCTTGCGCTCCCATGCGTCGTGGCCGTCGTTACTTCGCGTTCTCTTTGATGAACTTCACCAGTTCCGGCCACGCCGCGTCGACGGCGCGGCGGTTCGCGCCGTCTTTGCCGTCGGGCTGGCGGAAAAAGCCGTGGCCGGCACCGGGGTAGACGCGGGGCGTGTAAGTCTTTCCGGCGTTTTTCATGGCGGCTTCGGACTGGGGAAGGGTGGCGGTGATGCGGGCGTCGTCGCCGCCGTAGAGGCCGAGGACGGGGGCGTTGATTTTGGCGTAGTCGGCGTCGTCGCGCGGGCCGCTGCCGTAGGCGACGACGGCGGCCGAGACGTCTTTGTTATGCGCCGCGTAGGCGAAGCTGGCGCTGCCGCCCCAGCAGAAGCCGACGGTGGCGGTCCGGCCGTTGCTGGCGGGCAGGGTTTTGCCGTACGCCAGCACGGCGTCGAGCATGCGGTTCGTCGCCTCGGGCGTCAGGTCGCGCGTCGCCTTCGTCACGTTGTCACGGCCGCCGAGGCTGTCGGTGCCGCCGCCGCCCGGGCCTTTGCCGCTGAGCAAATCGGGTGCGATGGCGATGAACCCGTCGGCCGCCAATTGATCGGCGGTCGCCCGCAGCCAGTCGCTCAGGCCGAAGATTTCCTGGATCACGATCACCACGGGGGCCTTGTCCTTGACCTCCGGGTAAACGACCCAGCACTTCACCTTCGGCTGTCCCTCGGCGACGGTCACTTCCGCCCATTCCCCGTGCCGCGGCGACGATTCCAGCGCGGCCTTCGCGCCGGCTTCGGCAGGCGGGCCGACGGGGCGGGTGGTTTGGGCGAATGTGGTGGCCGAGAGGCTCAACAAGGTTACGAATGAGACCCAAGCCCGCATATCCGCCTCCTGGACGTGTTGATAGGTGCGACGCGTCCGCACGGACGCCGTCACCTGCCCATGCTATCGCCGCGGGGACACGGCGTTGGCGGAAATCCGGCAGACGCTGAGGACGGCGGGCGGGCGGACGCCCTGATCGGGCTTGATCTTGGATCAGCCATTTCGGAAGCGTCGCGGACGCGTCGGCGGGCGTGACTACCATTCGGCCGGCCGCTGGTCCATGAGGAGGTCGCCAGGGGAGGTCGCCAAGGGAGATCATTTGATGCCGAAGATTCCCCGCGAGATGAGTCCCGACAGCACGCTGGCGCTGCTGGCCGACCCGTACCACTTCATGTCGCGCCGCTGCCGAAAGCACGGCACCGACTTATTCGAGGCCCGGATTCTGCTGCAGCGGACGATCTGCATGGTCGGCCGCGACGCGGCAAAGCTGATCTATGACGCCGACCGCTTCATGCGTAAAGGCGCCTTCCCGATCCGTGGCCAGAAGACGCTGGTGGGCGTCGGCAGCGTCCAGAATCTGGACGATGACGAACACCGCGACCGCAAGCGAATGCTGATGTCGCTGATGACGCCGGCCCGGCTGGCGGCGCTGGGCAAAGGGTTCGACGGCATGCTGGACGCGCAGGCGATTCTCTGGACGACCGCCGACCGCGTGGTGCTGTACGACGCGATGCGCGAGGTGCTGACGCGGACGGTCTGCGCCTGGGCCGGCGTGCCGTTGCCCGAAGCCGACGTGGCGAAACGGACGGAGCAACTGACGCGGATGTTCGACTGGGCGGGGCGAATCGGGCCGAAGCATTGGGCGTCGCGGCGGGCGCGGGGGCAGGCGGAGCAGTGGATCGGTTCGCTGGTCCGGCAAGTGCGTTTGGGGCAGTTGGACGTGCCGGCGGATTCGGCGCTGGGCGTGATCACCCGCCACCCCGACCCGCACGGCGGCCTGCTGCCGGCGCGCATCGCGGCGGTGGAAGTGATCAATATTCTGCGGCCGACCGTGGCGGTGGCGGTGTTCATCGCCGACATCGCCCACGCCCTGAAAACGCACCCGCTTTCCCGCGAACGGCTGGCCGGCGGCGACGAACGGTACCGCGGCTGGTTCGTCCACGAAGTGCGGCGCTTCTACCCGTTCTTCCCCTTCACCACGGCCCGCGTCCGCGAAACGTTCGAATGGAACGGCTATCAATTCCCCAAGGGCCGCCGGGTGATGCTGGACTTGCACGGCACGAACCGCGACCCGCGCGTGTGGGACAAGCCGGATACGTTTAACCCCGACCGCTTCGCCACCTGGGACGCCGACCCGTTCGGCCTGATCCCGCAGGGCGGCGGCGACCACGACGCCGGCCACCGCTGCGCGGGCGAGTGGATCACCATCGACCTGATGAAGCGGGCGACCGACTTTTTGGCCCGGCGCATCGCCTACGACGTCCCGCGGCAGGACCTGCGCCTGGCCTGGACACGCCTGCCGGCGTTGCCGAACAGTAAAATGGTCTTGGCCGGCGTTCGTGCTCATGCGGCGTCGTGAAATAACGGGCGCAGGATCATTTCTGCGATGCGGTCGGCCGATAAGACCGTTATGGCTCACTTCGCGCGACGAACCGAATGCTTGTTGATCGCTGCCGCGATATCGGCCGTGGCACCGTCGGCCGTGGAGGCACGGACCGTGTCGCGGCCGCAGCACGGCTATTCCATCGAAGTGCCGGACGACTGGGTCGAGGTGCCCGACGCCGAGCTGAGAGCCATTGTGATTGCCACGCAGAAGACGCCGGGGAAGAACGGCATGGTCTGGGACATAGCCTTCCAGCCGGCCACGCCCGACCGCCCATGGCTGGCTTACCCCTATATGGTGGTGCAGATACTTCCGTACCGAGGTTTCGGCCTGCAACGGCAACTGGCCGAAAACGAGTTCCGCGGCTTCATCGCCGCCATGGCGAATTTGGACATGGAGAAAGTGGCCAAAGACGCGCTGACGCCCGAAGCCAGCAAAGCGATCAACTCCGTGAAGCAAGGCGTTCCACGGCTCGACACGGCCGCCCGGCGCTATTTTCTGCCGTTCGCCACGACGATGCAGGACATCGGCCCCGTCCGGGGGCAGGCGTACGGCTTTTTTGGGCATGACGCGATGGTGCAGATCGGCGCGTTCTCAGAGACCGGCGAATGGGCCACGTTCGGCCCGCTCGGGCAGCGGATCGCTGATTCGTTCAAGTTTGACGCGACGCACCAATATAATGAGCAGGAAGCATCAATCACCCGGGCCAGCAACGTCGGCCGGCAGGCGGGTGCGCTGGTGGGACGGTCGGTGATACCGATCATCGTGTCGGGCTTGGTCGGGTGGTGTCTGGTCCAGTACGCCCGCCGCTACCGCAGGCGCTACGGGCGTCCGCCGTCGAGTCCGCCGCCGTTGCCTTGAAGGATTTTCGGATGCGACGTTATCGGGTCGCACCGGTAGCCGCCGGGCTTGCCCGCCGCGTGAAGCTCGACCCGCCGTGGCGGCCGAGGCCGCCAGCTACCGCGCGTCCATCAAAGCCCTGTGGCATTCCCTTTAGGCCGGACGGCTGGCAATTTACGGGCCGTCGAATGGCGTTCTTTCGTGGTCCGTGATCTTGACATCGACAGAGCAAACCCCTAAGTTACGCGGCCCTACGTCCGGCGGGAAATCCCGCCGTTCGTTTGTTTATGGAGTTTGGTAAGGCGGCAGCGTGCGGTTGATGCGTCGAAGACGGTCACCGCGTTTGCCGCCGAGATCGCAGGAGTTCGGCCATGTTGCCCGTCCAACGTATCAGCAAGTCGCGTAAGCGCAAACGCCGTTCGCACCAAGCCCTCGTCGCCCGCCAGTACGTGCGCTGCGCCCAGTGCGGCAACGCCAAGCTCCCGCACTGCGCGTGCGGCAACTGCGGGTTCGTGAACCCGAACCTGGCGATCGAAGTGAAGTCGGACGAGGCCTAAAGCTAAAGATAGCGGGCGGCCGGCAGCAGGCGGCCGGCGGCAATGCCTTTGCTGCCCGCCGCCGGCTGCCTGCCGCCGGCTCTTCCCAAGGAGCTTTCTGGTGCGAGCGGCCGTCGATGTCATGGGGGGCGACAAAGCCCCGGAAGCGATCCTTGCCGGCTGCTGGGAGGCCGCGGGACTGCTCGCGCCCGGCGACCAGATCTTTCTGGTCGGCCCGAAGGAAATCGTCGACGCCGCCCTGGCGTCTTCCCCGATCGCCCCGGAACTGCGGGCGTTCTACTCACCCGTTTACAGCACCCAAGTCGTCGCGATGGACGAATCGCCCGTCGAGGCCGTGCGCACGAAGCGCGACAGCTCGATCGCGATCATGAACAAGCTGGTCGCCAAGGGCGAGGCCGACGTCGCCATCTCGGCCGGCAACACCGGCGCCTGCGTCGCCGGCGCTCAGCTCAGCATGCGGCTGCTTCCGGGCGTGTCCCGCCCCGGCATCGCCATCATCCTGCCGACGTTCTACGGCCCCGTCGTCCTCTGCGACGTCGGCGCGAACCCGGAACCCAAGCCCAAGCACATGCAGCAGTACGGCCTGATGGCTTCGGCCTACGCCAAGGCCGTCCTGGGCATCGAAAACCCGCGGGTCGGCCTGCTGTCGATCGGCGAGGAAGACTCCAAGGGCAATTCGATGACCAAGGCGTCGCGCCAACTCATGCGCGACGAGCCGCAACTGAACTTCGTCGGCAACATCGAAGGCAAAGACATCCTCAAAGGCGTCGTCGACGTCTGCGTCACCGACGGCTTCGTCGGCAACATCGTCCTGAAGTTCACCGAAGGCGTCACCGAAGGCATTTTCCAGACGATCATCAACGAAGTCGCCGAGGCCGACCCGCAGCTGCTGCTGCAGCTCAAGCCGGTGATGAAAAAGATCCACCAGAAGCACGACTGGCAGGAAACCGGCGGCGCGCCGCTCCTGGGCGTCGGCGGCATCTGCCTGATCTGCCACGGCCGCAGCGAAGCCCGCGCCATCAAAAACGCCATCCGCGTCGGCAAGCAGCTCTACGATTCGAAGATCAACGACAAGATTGTCGAACAGATCGGCCGTAGTATTCAGGTCGAGGAATAGGCGGGTGGCTAGTAGCTAGTGGCTAGTAGCTGAAACCGAAAATGTCGCGTCGCATGTGTCTGAGCCACTAGCTACCAGCCACTCGCCATAGCTCCCTACGCCATGCCTATTTCCGCCATCATCACCGGCACCGGCAGTCACCTGCCCGAGAAGCGTCTGACGAACGAGGATTTGTCGAAGCTGGTGGAAACCAACGACGAATGGATCACGCAGCGCACCGGCATCAAAGAACGTCGGATCGCCAACAAGGAAGATTCCACCGCCACGCTCGCCAGCCACGCCGCCACGAAGGCCCTGCACGCGGCCGGCCTGGAACCGAAAGACATTGACCTGATCCTGTGCGCGACGATCACGCCGGAGATGGTCACGCCCAGCACCGCCTGCTTCGTCGCCGCCTCGCTGGGCCTGTCGCGCACGCCGGCCATGGACATTTCCGCCGCCTGCAGCGGGTTCGTTTACGCCCTCGACACCGCCGCGGCGTTCATCAAGGCGGAGCGGTTCAAGAACGTGCTGGTCGTCTGCTCCGAGACGCTCAGCCGCATCACCGATTACCACGACCGCGGCAGCTGCATTCTGTTCGGCGACGGCGCGGGCGCGGTCGTCGTCAGCCGCACCGAAGAAGAAGGGCGCGGGCTTTTGTATTCCAGCATGCAGGCCGACGGGCACGGCTGGGAACTGCTCTACTGCCCGCCCGGCAGCCGCTTCCCGATCGACAAGGTGATGGTCGACGGCCGCCAGCAGTTCCTGAAACTGCGCGGCCGCGAGGTCTTCAAGTTCGCCGTCAGTCGCTTCGCCGAACTGCTGGAAGACGCGGTCAAAAAGACCGGAATCTCCAAAGACCAGATCAAGCTCGTGATCCCGCACCAGAGCAACCTGCGGATCATCGAAGCCAGCATGCAGAAGATCGGTTTGCCCCTGGACCGGGCGCTGGTCAACATCGAACGCTACGGCAACACCAGCGCCGCCAGCATCCCGATCGCCCTCGACGAAGCCATCCGCAGCGGCAAGCTGAAGAAGGGCGATGTGGCCGTGTTCATCGCCATCGGCGCGGGCCTGACCTGGGCGAACGCCGTCGTGCGGATGTGATTGTCCTTGGCCGCCGGCGGGTGAAACAATCAACAGTGGCTGCGCAAAGAAAAACCAAGATGTCTTAGTTAGACGACGTCTATCGGCAAGCGATCGACGGTTGGATTCTCACCAACATTGTCTTGGCTTCATTATCATATCAAACTTAGAGGAACCCGATCAAGCGGTTCAACAGGTCGTCGGCCGCGGCTTGAGCTTGCCCTCATCCGCGTCTGTTACATAATGGTCTCCCCTCATGCCAGCCACCACCTACATCCTCTGTCCCGGCCAAGGCGCTCAGCACGTCGGCATGGGCCGTGATTTTTACGACGCGCACCCGGCCGCCGAGGACATCTACCGGCGCGCCACGAGCGTGCTCGGCTACGACCTGTCGCAGCTCTGCTTCGACGGCCCCGACGAGCGCTTGAACCAGACCGACATCAGCCAGCCGGCGATTTACGTCACCAGCGTCGCCTGCCACGCCGCCGCGCGGGCCGCGGGGAAATTGGGCGAAGGGCCGTTCGCGTACGCCGGCCTCAGCCTGGGCGAATACACGGCCCTGCACCTGGCGGGCGTGTTCACGTTCGAAGAGGGCCTGAAACTGGTCGCCGCCCGCGGGAAGGCGATGCAGGCGGCGGCCGTCAGCGTGCCCAGCAGCATGGTCGCCGTCATGGGCGCGGACGAGGCGGCCATCACGAAACTGTGCGCGGAGAACGCCGCCGGCGAAGTGCTGGTGCCGGCCAACTTCAACGCCCCCGGCCAGATCGTCGTCAGCGGCACCAAGGCCGCCTGCGAGCGCCTGAACGCCGCCGCCAGCGCCGCCGGGTTCCGGTCCATTCCGCTCACGGTCGCCGGCGCGTTCCACAGCCCGATCATGCAGCCAGGCGCGGACGTGATGCGCGGCGAACTGGAGAAAGTCGATCTCAAACTGCCGGTCGAAGACGTTTATTCCAACGTCACCGCCGAACTGCACACCACGCCCGACGGCATCAAACGGCTGCTGGTCGACCAGATCGTCCAGCCCGTCCGCTGGGAACAGACGATGGCCAAAATCGCCAACGAGCCCGACGCGCGGTTCATCGAATTGGCGCCCGGCAAGGTGTTGACCGGTTTGCTGAAAAAGCAAAACCGCCGGGCCGCAGTGGTCACGCTGAACGAGGCGGCGGCGCTTCAAGCAGCCGGCTGAAAAATGGCCGCAGATGGCCGCAGATAAACGCAGATGAGAAAAGAAATTTCTCTTATCCGCGTTCATCTGCGTCCATCTGCGGCTAGATTCTCCGCCACCGTCATCGGGCGGCTCAGAAGTTCGAGTGAGGAAATGAAATGACAGACAAACGCGTCGCCATCGTCACCGGCGGCTCCCGCGGCATCGGTGCCGCCATCGCCAAGCACATCGCCAAGCAGGGCGTGCACGTCATCGCCGCGGCGCGGGGCATGGACAAGCTCAATGCCGTGGTCGAAGAGATCAAGGCCGCCGGCGGCAGCGCCGAGGCGCTGAGCATCGACTTGGCCGACCCCAAGGCCGCCGCCGAGACGATCGAAAAAGTCTGCGAAGCCCACGGCCGGCTCGACGTGCTGGTCAACAACGCCGGCATCACCAAAGACGGCCTGCTGCTGCGCATGGACGACGAAGATTTCGACGTCGTGATCAACACGAACCTCAAAAGCGCGTTCGTCATCCTGCGCACCGCCGCCCGGTACCTGATGCGCTCCAAGAGCGGCGGGCGCATCATCAACATCGCCAGCGTCGCCGGCGTGGCGGGCAATGCGGGGCAGGCGAACTACGCCGCCAGCAAGGCCGGGCTGATCGGTTTGTCCAAGACGGTCGCCAAGGAATTGGCCGGCAAGGGCGTCACGTGCAACGTGGTGGCCCCGGGCTTTATCGTCACCGACATGACCGACGTGCTGCCGGATACGATCAAGAACAAGGTTAAGGAGTTCATCCCGCTGCGCCGTTTCGGCCAGCCGGACGAAATCGCCGCCGTCGTCGCCTTCCTGGCCAGCGAAGCCGCCGGCTACGTCACGGGGCAAGTGATCTGCGTGGACGGCGGGATGATCATGTAACGACCCGCTAGGCGGGTAAGCTCGAAGGACGAAATCAGAAACCCGAACGGGCGATAACGGCTGCCGTGCGAAGTGGTTCGCTTCGGATCCGGGATGACGTCCCGGTTCCGGATTTCGGATTTCGGGTTACGCCCTTCCGGTTTCCGGGCCGGCGGGCCGGCGAGTGCTGCAGGTTGGCAACCCCCGGCCCGCCCGCTATAGTTCGCGATTCCTCAGGCCGTGGGCCTGAATAACACAGGTGAAGGAAAGTATCATGGACGACATCGAAACGAAGGTCATTGAGATCGTGAGCGAACAGATGGGCGTGGACAAGGGTGAAATCACCCGCGAAACCCACTTCATCAACGACCTCAACGCCGACTCGCTCGATACCGTTGAGCTGGTCATGGAGTTCGAAGACGAGTTCGAACTCTCGATCCCCGACGAAGAAGCCGAAAAGATCCAGACCGTCGGCCAGGCGATCGATTACATCAAAGAACACGGGACGAAGTAAGGAATCAGTGGGAAGTTGGGAGTTGGAAGTGGGAAGTCAAAGACCGGTCAGCCGGCTTGTCTTTCCTCGCTTCCCACTTCCCACTATCAACTTCCCACTCTCTTCACTATGAAGCAACGCCGCGTTGTCATCACGGGCATGGGGCTGGTCACCAGCCTCGGCGAAAACGTCGACGAAGTCTGGGACAAGCTTTGTGCCGGACAGAGTGGCATTGGCGCGGTCACGCGCTTTAACCTGGACGACTTCCCCGTCCGCTTCGGCGGCGAGTGCTCTAATTTCAACGTCGGCAACTACGGCGTCGACGTCAAAGACGCCCGCCGACTCGACCGCTTCGGCCAGTTCGGCCTCGCCGCCAGCGTCTCGGCCGTCAACGATTCGGGCATCGATTTCGCCAAAGAAGACCCGTACAAGTGCGGCGTCCTCATCGGTAGCGGCATCGGCGGCATCGAGACGCTCGAAGAGCAGAACCAGATCCTCAACACCCGCAACGTCACCCGCGTCAGCCCCTTCACCGTGCCGCGCTTGATGGTGAATGCCGCCAGCGGCAACGTCAGCATCCGCTACGGCATCAAAGGGCCGAACACCGCCGTCGTGACGGCGTGCGCCACGGGCAGCAACGCCATCGGCGACGCCGGCAAACTCATCGAAGCCGGCAAGGCCGACGTGATGATCGCCGGCGGCAGCGAAGCGGCCCTGTGCCGCCTCGGCCTGGCCAGCTTCATCGCCGCCCGCGCCCTGTCGACCCGAAACGATAACCCCGCCGCCGCCAGCCGGCCGTGGGACAAGGAACGCGACGGCTTCGTCATGGGCGAAGGGGCCGGCGTCGTCGTCCTTGAAGAATACGAGCACGCCAAAAAACGCGGCGCGAAGATCTACGTCGAACTGGCCGGCTACGGCATGAGCGCCGACGCCAACCACATCACCGCCCCCTGCGCCGACGGCGAAGGGGCCAGCATGGCCATGCACCTGGCGATCGAAGACGCCGGCATCAACAAGGACCAGATCGCCTACATCAACGCCCACGGCACCAGCACCGGCCTGGGCGACATCGCCGAAACCAAGGCCGTCAAACGCACCTTCGGCGACTACGCCTACAAGCTGGCCCTGAGCAGCACCAAAAGCCAGCTCGGCCACCTGCTGGGTGCCAGCGGCGGCATCGAAGCCATTTTCGCCGCCTTGTCGGTCCAGCGGAACACGGTCCCGCCGACGATCAATCTGGACAATCCTGACGACGAGTGCGACCTCGACTACACCGCGCACCGGGCCAAGGATTTGAAGATCGACTACGCCCTGAGCAACAGCTTCGGCTTCGGCGGGCATAACGCCAGTCTGCTGCTCAAGAAGATCTGATCGCGAAACGGTTGCTGCCGTAGGGTCCGCAGTGCGGACTACACTACTGCCATGGGACCGGCTCGCAAAAAAACTTAGAACATTGCCCCCTTTATCGAGTACGCTGTGACAATCTTCAGGAGCGGGGGCCAATGAATAAGCATTACGGGATCATCGCCGGTTGCTGTGCGGCCTTTGGCACGGTCGTCCACGGCGGCATCGTCGCCACCACCGGCAGTGCCGCGGTCGTTCCGATCCCCGCCAACGTGGCCGGCGACGTTTACGAAAGTGACACCGTCATCGCCGTGTTCGTTGAGCGGCAGAACGTCAGTCTGGCCTCGAACGTGTCGGTCGACGCGACGCAGCCGGGCGATTACGACGCCCTCGCCGACCTCACGCCCGGATTCATCGCCGCCGGCACGACCGTGAGCAGTTATCTGATCCACTGGGACCGCCTCGGCCAGAACAACGGGTTTCTTTACCGTAGCGGCTCCGTCACATTCGACCAGCCGGTGCTCGGCCTGATGTCGTCCCGCTCCACCCTGATCAGCGGCGACGGCGTGCTCGGCGCGCCGGGCACGACCTACGGCACCGGCGACAACCTCGGCATCGACTTCAACACCGGCGACGCCTACACCCTCACGGGCGACCGGCGCACCGTCAACTTCTTCCTCGGCACCAACCCCGGCGAAGACCATCTGCGCATCGTCACCGCCGTCCCCGAACCCGCCGGCCTGCTGCTGGCCGGGCTCGGCGGGGCAACTCTGCTCAATCGCCGCCGCCCGCGATGATCGCCGGCAGACGTCACGCACACTTGTAGGGACCGCCCGAAGCTCCGTAGGGTCCACCTCCGAATGGTCCGCAGTGCGGACCCTACACGGCTTAACCCGTCCGCACCGAATCGCCCGAAACTGGCCGTTATCGGCCGCAATTTCGACCGTTTCGCGCCCGAAACTGGCATCGGATGCAGCGCAGCCGACACCCAATGCAGCACGGATGACGCCAGATGCGGCGCAGACGACTTCAAATGCAGTGCGGACGACCCGAGATGCGGCGCAAACGACACCGCGTGCAGTGCGGATGACTCCCGATGCGGCGCAGACAACACCGTGTGCAGCGCAGACGACTTGAAGCGCAGCACGGGCGGCTCCACGTACAGCGCGGACACCGCGCGGTGCGGCGCGGACGTGACCCAATGCGGCACGCATCCTTCGCGGTGCCGCACAAGCGACATGAAATCCGGGCCGGCCGTCGATGGTTGAAGCGCAGAAGAACCGAAATGGCGGGTGCCACGGTCTCGTACCCAAGGCCGTGCCGAACCGATCGCAGACACGGCCTTGCGTACAAGACCGTGCCACCCGCCTGCCACCCGCCACACCGTGTTCTCGTGAATTCGCCAAGAACAGACGTAATGTCCTTGTCCCAGCGAAGGATTTGATGTCAGATCAGGTCCGACTGAAATAACGACTCAGAACGTTTGTTCTGGCTGAAAGGATTGAAGATGGCACTTCCGGGTCTACAAACTAGATGGCCGCTACGGCAGTGGCAAGCTCATTTGCAGGAACTCTATAGCAATCAGAACAAGCAGCGATCACCTCTAGAGACGCTCTCGCGGGTTGTGGAAATGGCTTCCGGCGTTGCTCGTGGCGTCCGGGAGGATGATTCGGAAACTTTGAGAACTTTCGTTCCCCGCACACTTGCTTGGATTTTGGGCCTCGCCACCCAGCTTGAAATTGACCTTCAGGACGCCGTTTGGCGTGCATATCCTGGCGTTTGCACTCATTGCCACAGCGATCAAGGTTGCTCCTGTAAAATCCATCCCGAAAAGCGCCGGCGACTAAAAGACGAAGATGAGATCTATCGGCTTCAGCAGAACCACACGCTCCCTGCTTCTCTCCCTGAATGGCAGGCCATGTTTGGCAAAATTTACCTGACGATCAATCAGGTAGCCGCTGCCGATAAGTGTGTCCTGCACTTTCTTGAAGAACTAGGCGAAGTGTCAGAAGCGGTTCGATACAAACTTGCCCCCGAATCGAAGTATACACCAGCAGAAATCAAGGTGATGCTTCAGAATGAGCTTGCCGATCTTTTTGCATGGTTCATTGCTGTGACAAACCTTGAACGTGTCGAAATCGATGCTTATATGCAGGATATCTACGAGTATGTTTGCCCTGAGTGCGGGAAGAGCCCGTGCGATTGCCATCCGTATCATGTT
>DASVSC010000002.1:0-8401 GCA_036388295.1 Tepidisphaeraceae bacterium
TACGTCCGATAGAAAGGGCCTGCCTAGTTCGAAGTTCGAGGCGGGACAAGCACCGTATTCCGCCCGGAATGCCGCCGGCTACACGGTAGCAACGGAAACTACGCTCCGGCGGCCGTCGACTCGTGCAGCAACCGTCGATACTGCTCGCCCAACGACAGGGCCTTGTCGCCTTCGCGCACGTCCAGCAGCGTCGCGTCGCTTGTCGCTTCACGCGCGTGCAGCACCATTTGCCCGCGTCCGCCGCCGTAGACGGCCGTAAACGCGTACACGTACCCGCCGGCGGCCGAGCGGTACATCAGATCGCGCACGACGACATCGCTCGCGGCTTGCGGCAACAATGGCCGGATCCGGGGGGCGAGTCCGAAGCGGTCCACGCTGCTGTAGCGAAAGCCGCAGTGATCGGCGACGCGGCGCAAACGGCGGGCCCGCCGGCGGCTGACGTGGCGGTCCAGCATCAGGCAGACCAGCAGCACCAGCAGCACCGCGGCGAGCATTGACCAGGGCGTAACCATATCAAGCGGCAATCAGGGCTGCGTGGCGGGCGCGGCGCCTTGCCGTTGCAGTTTGAACTCGAGGCCGTACTCCGGTTGCACCGGGTTAAGCGTCGACAGGAACGCGAGTACGGTTTTGTACCGCGGGTCTTCCCGGCCACGGGTGTAGATGCCGTTGTAGCCGCGCACGCGCGGGTGTTTGATCTGGGCGAACTGGTCGCTCAGGCCGTGCTGCAATACCAGCGACATCTCCGGCCGCGTGCGATCGACCATGTGAGCCAAATCGGGCTGTACGGTATTGCCGCCCGGTTCGGCCGACGGGCGCGGGGCGGCCGGCATCGGGATCTTCGTCGACTGCAGCACATAGAAGTTCGTGTAGGCGGCGTTCACGTCCGTCGCCGGCGAGATCAGCGAAAACTTCGCGGCCGCCGGGCCGCTGCCGCCGTGACACTGGCTGGTGGCACACCCCTGCAGGATCAGTGGCATGACGTCGCGCCGGAACTCGACCATCATCTCGGGGTCATTGGTGACTTTCACGTCCTTCACCATTTCAGCAGTGCCATCGCGGATGATGCGCGTGGCCTGCACGGCGGGCATGGCGCGTGCGAAATCGTTGTAGGTCGGGTAATCCGCAGCCACGGCCGGCGTCGCGTCATAAAAACGCTTGCGGACATTGCTCGCGAAATTGAACCGCATCTTCGTGTCCGACTCACGCGTTTCCATCTGCTTGACGCGGTTGACCTCGTCGGGCGACAGCGTGTTGAACGCGGGCGGCGGTTTGATGACGGGGGTTTCAGGCGTGTCGGCGGGCGTGGGCGTCGAGCCGGGGGCGGCCGCGTTGCGCTCCAGTCGGCGCTGGTTCATCGTCAGCCGCAGCAGGTCGGCCGCTTCGGCGTTATTCGGGTCGATGCCTTGTGCGTCGCGCAGGGCCCGCTCGGCCAGGTCGTAACGGCGCTCCTCGAAGGCGCGGCGGGCGGCGGCCACGCGGCCGGGGACGTCTTTGGCATCCAGCTTGTCGTACGCTTCGGTCCAGCGCGGCTCGAACTCGCCGTACGTAATGGATTCAACGGTATCCCGTGCGAGCGTGGTATCGATGCCGCGAATGGTCACGACGACGCTGGTGTCGCGTTCCTCGACCAGGCCGTCGTACACGCCGCCCTCGCGCGTGCGGACGACGCCGGGCTGCCCGACCGCCCAGGCCAGGCCCGCCGAGACCAGAATCGCCGCCGCTACCCACGTTTTCCGCATGGTTGCCTTCTCCTCTAATTGTCGTAACTGTAGGCCGCGCCGACGACGAACACAAAGCGGCCGGCCGATGGCGTCAGTCGGCGCTCGGCCGGGTGGCGGGCTGCGTGCTGGCGGGCGTGACGACCGTGATCTGCCCCGTTTGCGTCAGGATGATCTGCGTGGCGTCTTTGTACTTCGGCGTGCGGCCGCCGTACGCGGCGAGCTTGCCGGTGACGCGAAGCACCGCGCCATTAAACTGCTTGGTGAAGTCGCCGCCGAAGGCTTCGTCCAGCTTCGGGCGACTCTTTTCGAAGACGGCGACGACGAAGTTCGGGTCGCCTTCGAACTCGATGTTGCAGACCTTGCCGCTCTTGCTCCAGGCGGCCGCCGACACTTTTCCTTCGACCGTTACTTCCTTGTCGATCGCCGCGGTAAGGGCAGCTTTGTCGTCGGTCTTGATGATGCCGCCAGGCACCTCGGCCAGCGCGGCGACCGCGAACAGGGCGAGCACAAACGTCGCAGGGGTGTAGCGCTTCATGCCCTTATCCTACGTTAAGGCAGGGTCCGCTCGGCGGATAAAATCTCTTCGAGCCGGGCAATCTTCTCCACCCGCCGGGCGTGCCGTCCCTGCGAGTACGGCGTATTCAAGAACGCCTCGACGATTTTCAGCAACTGGTCCTGCGGCAGCAGATCGGTGCCGACGCACAGGATGTTGCAGTGATTGGCGTCCCGCGCGACGCGCGCCATCACTTCGTCCAGCACGACGGCGGCGCGCACGCCGCGGACTTTGTTGGCGCACACGCTCATGCCGATGCCGCTGGAATCGAGCAGCACGCCCGCGTCGGCTTCGCCGCGCGCCACGGCGTGGGCGGCCGGGACGGCGAAGTCGGGGTAGTCGCACGCCGTGCCAGTCGGGCACCCGTAGTCGATCACGCTGTGGCCCTTGGCCTTGAGCACGATCATGAGGCGCTTTTTGCCTTCGAAGCCGCGATGATCACACGCGACGGCGACCTTCATGACCGCTCCTTCATCAACACTTCCCGCATCGACATGGCTTACCCAATGATGTGGTCCTCGCGCAAACGCGCTTGGATCAGCTTTTCCATCTGCTCGGCAAGGTTTCGATACGTGGCGACGTCCGACCCGATCGGGTCTTCGATGTCACCGCCCGGGTCGAGCGTGCGGACCGGCGCGCCGGCCGCCATCATCTTCACCGCGTCGGCGTGCGACCGGCCCATCACCAGAACCAGATCGGCCGAGTGCAGCAGTTCGGGCGTCAGCGACTGCGAGCGATGACGCGTCAGGTCGGCCCCCATGGCCCCGACGGCTTCCACGGCCTGCGGGCTGGCGCGTGTGCCGTTGAGCGCGTAAACGCCGGCCGACGCGACGGCGTAACCTTTGGCTTCCATCGCCGCCTCGCCGCCCAGATTCTCGGCCAAGATCTTGCGTGTCAGCGCCTCGGCCATGGGCGAGCGGCAGGTGTTGCCGCTGCAAACGAACAGCACAGTGGTCTTCAGTTGCCGCTGGATAATGCGTTGATCGATCACGCCCGCCCGCACGATCTCGTAACGGTCCGGGTAGACGCGCAGCAAGGTCGACGGCTTGGAAAACCGCGTCGGCCCCGCGTCCACGGCTAAGTCGACGCCGGCCGCTGCCGGGTCGAATGGTTTCGGCAACGATCCGCCGCCGCCGTCGAAACGCGTCAGCGCCACCGGTGCTGACACACGGCCGACGATTTCCGCGAACACCGGGTGATCCGGGCAGCGGAGCGTGATCGTGTCGTTTTCGAACAGCTCAGCGCCGTCAACGCCGAGACGCCCCGCGATGACCTGCTGCCGGGCGGGCGGGACGTCGAAGATAAAGCCGACCGGGCCCGGCCAGAGCTTACGGACCAGGCGCTGCACGAACTCGGTGCCGTTCTCCAGGAACTCCCACACCTGCTCCGGGCGGGCCAGGTGCAGTGTCCAGGCCTTGGCGGCGCCGTCGCCACGCAGCTTCTCGAGACGGGCGCGGGTTTCAGGGCGGTCGATCCGGCCGGCGACGCCGTAGACGGTTTCGGTCGGCAGAACGACCAGTTGCCCCGCGTCCAACGCGGCGGCCGCTTTGGCCACGTCCCCTTCGGGGTCGCGACTGCTGAGGATGTTGAGAACGGGCGATGACATGCGAGGTGCCAAAGAACGATTATCCGCCCGCCGCCCGCGCCCCGTCAAGTGCGCAGCGACGCATTGAGGTCGGCACGCAGTCGGCCGACGACGGATTCGACGGCGTCGTTAACTTCCTCGGCCGTCAACGTGCGGGAAGGGTCGCGGAACGTCAGCCGCAGGGCGAGCGAGCGGTGGCCGGGTGGAACCTGCGGGCCGCGGTATTCGTCGACCAAATCCAGCTTTTCCAGCATCGCCCCCGCGGCGGCGCGGACGACACGCTCCACGTCAGCGAACGCGACGCCCGCCGTCGCGACGACGGCGAGGTCGCGCACCGAGGCCGGCAGGCGGTTGACTGGCGTATACACCGGCGGCCGTTCGAAGTGCGGCTCCAGCAGCGACAGGTTGATTTCGAACCCGAACAACTTGAACGCCAGCCGGTCGACCTTCGCCAGTTTCGGGTCCAATTCGCCGGCCCAGCCGACGACGGTATCGCCGACACGAATGATTGCCGTCGCGCCGGCGAGGCCCGGTGCGTGGTCGCCCGCGACGAACGTCAACGGCGGCAGGCCGCACGCCTCGATCGCGTCCTGAAGGCTGCCCTTCGTCGCGAAGAAATCGATGGCCGTCGCCCCCCGCCATGCCGTCGGCCCGGCGACGCCGCCGCAGACGCCGCCGAGCGTCCACGTGCCCGGCAGCTTAGCGAAGGTGCGATCGATTTCGAATAAGCGCAAGCCGCTCACGCCCCGGAACACGTTGCGTTGGGCGCTGGCGAGGAGGCCGCCCATCAGGGTGCGCCGCAGCGCATTCATCTCCGCCGACGCAGCGTTGCTCAGCACAATCGCGTCGGGCACAGGGCCGAGCCATTTGGCCGACTTCGTATCCGATTCGAGCGGGTCGTTTTTCGTCTCCAGCCAGCCTGCGTTCACGAGCGCCCGCGTCATCGCTTGGCGCAATCGGCCTGGCAAACAATCCTGCCCACGCGTGGCGCGGGCGGGCCGTGATTCGGCGGCGATGTTGTCGTAGCCGATCATCCGAGCCACGTCCTCGGCCAGCACGACCGCGTCGTTCACATCGACGCGGAACGTCGGCACGGTCACGGTCAGATCGTCCGTCACGCCGTAACCGAGCTTTTCGAGCGACGTTTTCACCGTGGCCGCACTGACCGCCGTTCCGAGCAGCCGCGCGACACGGTCGGCGGACAGCTTGAAAGTGCGCGGCTCTGTCGGCCGGGCGATGAAGTCCGCCGGCGGGCCGGTCAGCTGGCCGCCGGTCAGTTCCGCGATCAGTGAGTACGCGCGGTGGCGGGCGACGTCGAGCATGGCGTTCGGGTCGGTGCCGCGTTCGAAGCGGTACGAGGCGTCCGTGCCGCCGGTGCCGTCGATGCGGCGGAGCGTCTTCACGTTGCCACGTACGTGGACCGGGTCGAAGTATGCGACTTCCAGCAGGATGTCGGTCGACGTTGTCGTCGTTTCGGCAGACCGGCCGCCCATGATGCCCGCGAGGCCCAGGGGCCGCTCGGCGTCGGCCACAACCAGCGGCTGGCCGTACTTCGCATCGATCGTCTTGCCGCTGAGCAGTTCGAGCGATTCGCCCGCTTTCAGCTTACGGACGACGATTTTCGTCCCGGCGAGCTTGGCCAGATCGAACGCGTGGGACGGCTGGCCGGTTTCGTACATCACGAAGTTGGTGATATCGACGACGTTGTTGATCGGCCGCATGCCGGCCGTCAGCAGCACCGACTTCAGCCATGGCGGGCTCGGCGCGACCGTCACGCCGTGAAACGCGGCAGCCGTGAAGCGGCGGCAGAGTTCGGGTTCGGCGATCTCGACGGCTATGCGCTCGTTGCCCACCGCCGTCGGCAGTATCGACTTAGGCCAAGCGACTTTCGCACCGAACAGCGCGGCGATTTCGCGCGAGATGCCGAGCAGGCCCAGACAATCGGGCCGGTTCGGCA
Organism: Tepidisphaeraceae bacterium; assembly: GCA_036388295.1. GTDB lineage: Bacteria > Planctomycetota > Phycisphaerae > Tepidisphaerales > Tepidisphaeraceae > RYN-431. The sequence continues at coordinate 5,817 of DASVSC010000002.1, forward strand.
GCACTTTCAGTTCGATCAGATGGCCGTCGACTTTCGCCACGTCGACGAACGACTTGCCGAGCAGTGATTCGTCGGTCCACCACTGCATGCCGGTGCCCTCGGCGATCAGGCCGAGTTCGCCGTCGAGGCAGATCATTCCTTCGGAGTCGACGCCGTGAAACTTGGCGGCCGTCACCTTCTTGCCGGTCGGCAGTGTGACGCCCGCGGGCGCAACGGGCACGCCCCAGCCGACCTGGACGTCGTGGTCACTCCCGACGAGGACGTGGATGAAACGGCCGGGCTCAATTTCGATGCGCGTGTCGAACACGCCGGCGGCGTCGGCGATGGCTGCCTTGGACCGAACGAACCCGATCCGCACCGGCCGCAGCGCCTCGCGCAAATCGACTTCCGCTTCCACTTCCAGGCCCGCGCGTGGCATCGCGTCGATCAGCTCGCGGTGCGGGATCGGACGGTCGACGTATCGCAATAGCCAGGACGTATTGAGCTTCATAAGAAAGAAGAAATGAACGCCAAGACGCCAAGACGCCAAGTAGCAAGAGAAGCAGAAGTGCCTGCTTGTATTTCTTCTTGGCGTTTTGGCGTCTTGGCGTTCATTTTAGAATTGACCCAAGAACGCTTCGTCGTTTTCGTAAAGGTGCCGAATGTCGTCGATGCCGAACCGCCGCATCGCCAGCCGGTCCAAGCCCATACCCAGGGCGAAGCCTTGGTAGACGTCCGGGTCAATGCCGCCATTGCGCAGCACTTCCGGCCGCATCATGCCGCTGCCGAGGATTTCCATCCACCGGCCGCGCCACAGCACGTCGACCTCGGCCGACGGCGTCGTGAACGGGAAATAGCTCGGCCGGAAGCGCAGTTGAATGTCGTCACCCAGCAGGGCCGTCAGCAGCGTGTAGAGCGTCTGCTTCAGGTCGGCGAAGCTGACGTCGCGGTCGATGCAGATGGCGTCGATCTGGTTGAAAATCGGGTAGTGGGTGGCGTCGATGTCGTCGCGCCGGTAGCACCGCCCCGCCGTCATCGCCCGGATCGGCGGCGTGCTGTTCTGCGCCTTCATGCACCGGATCTGAAAGGCCGTCGTGTGCGTGCGCAGGACGTGGCCGTCCTTCGTATAGAAGCTGTCGTGTGAATCGCGCGACGGGTGCCAGTCGGGCGTGTTGAGCGAGTCGAAGTTGTGGAACTCGTCTTCGTATTCCGGGTAATCGTCGTAGCGGAAGCCCATGCCGATGAGAATGGACTTTACTTCGTCCAGAACCTGCGTGATCGGGTGCCGCCGCCCGACGCCACGGCGAAGGCCAGGCAGAGTGACGTCCAGGCCGGCGGCGCGTTTCGGGCCGTCACCGAAGTCGGCTTTGCGGGCGTCGAGCGCGGCTTGGGCCGCGTTCTTTGCCCCGTTGACGGCTTGGCCTACCTTCGGCTTGTCCGGGCCGGGGACGGAGCCGACTTGCTTGAGGAACTTCGTCAGCACGCCGTCTTTGCCGAGGTACTTGATGCGGACCTGCTCGAGCTGTTCCGCAGAGGCGGCGGCGGCGATCTCATGAGCGGCGTCCAGTCCGGCGGAATCGATCGCGGTAGTTAGGTCGGCCAAGCTGCTCATCGTTGGACCGCGTGTGATACCGCCAACGCCGAATGCAGGCAAGCCATCACGGCGTCGGACAAGGAGGCCGGGAATGAGCGACGAGGCGCAAATGCGCCGCCCTGAAGCCGGCCGATTCGTTATACTGCGACGGATGTCCGAAACGCCCGTTTACCGCAAATACCGGCGGACCCTGCTTTCGCCCCAGCGAGTTCGCGAATTGTCCCAACTGCGCCCGGCCGTCGCGGTGCGGGATACCGCGCTCTGCTGGCTGGTCATCTTCGCGTGCTGGATTGGCGTGGCGGTTTATCCGGCGTGGTGGACGGTGCTGCTGGCCGTCGTGATCATTGGAACACAGGCGTACGCGCTGATGATCCTCGCACACGACGGCCTGCACCGTCGGCTGTTCAATGGCGTGAGGGCCAACGACCTGTTCAACGACCTTTGCATCGTCGGCAGTTTCGGTGCGATCACCCGCATCAACAACCGCAACCACCTGTCCCACCACCAGCACCTTGGCAGCCATGAAGACCCGGACCGGTACAAATACATCTGCATCAACAAAAGCACCGGGCTGGAACTGCTGAGTTACCTTATCGGCGCTCAAGTGTTCGTGTCGATTCACAACGTGCTTCTCGGCCGAAGGGAGCGGACCAAGGCCGCCGTTAAGTCGGCAAAGCCCGGATACGTCGTTCGCGATCTGGCCATTCTAATCGGCTGGCAGGCGATGCTGTGGACGCTGGGCTGTTTGTTCATCGGCTGGTGGGCGGTGCCGGTGCTGTGGTACCTGCCGTTTTTCCTCTTCGCCCTGCTCGGCGACAACTTCCGCACGTTCGCCGAGCACACGGTCGTCGGGGCCGACCATGACGCCGACGACCATCGGCTGATCACTTACGTCTCCAACCCGATCGAGCGTTTGTTCTTCTCGCCGATGAACATGAACTTCCACACGGCCCATCACCTGTGGACGAGCATTCCGTACTACAACCTGCCGACCGCCGACGCGGAGATTCGG
>DASVSC010000003.1:0-18643 GCA_036388295.1 Tepidisphaeraceae bacterium
TGGCGGATCGCTTCGATCAGTTGACGTTTATCCATAGCAGGGCTACTTTCGCGGCTGGTCCGACCGGACTTTTGCGGCATCAGGTAGTAGCCGAATCGGTCGGGCCGGCTTCGCGACTCCAATAATATTCACTATGGCCGACGCCCCGCAGACGATCCCGACGCCGCCGGTCCCGCCGTCCCCCGGCCGTCCGGCTTCCGACCAGCCGCCGCTGAGCCGCCTGGAGAACCTGCACCGCATGTCCCGCACCGCGGGCCTGGGCAGCAGTGACTACACCGCCGTTAACGTCACTGCGGTGGTCGCGGTGCTGATCGCGGCCGCCAGCGCGTTGGCGCTGATCGCGCCGGTTTTCCTGTTCCTGTCCGTCCTCGGCGTGGTCTTTGCCGCCGTCGCCATTAAGCAGATTCGCTCGTCCAACGGCACCCAGACGGGCCTGCCGCTGGCGGTGTTGGCGCTGGTGCTGACGCTCGGCGTGACCACGGTCACCGGCTACCGCTATACGCGGAGCGTGATCCAGCAGAATAACGACACCCGAGACCTCGATAGCGTCGCCGGCCGGTTCGGCCAACTGCTGGCGGAGGGCAAATACACCGACGCGTACGCCATGACCGACCAGCGTTTCAAGGACGAAGTATCGCTCGAGCGGTTCGAAGGTTTGTTCGAAGAAATCAAACGGGTGCCCGGCTTCGGGCCGGTCACTGGAGTGCGCACGAGCAAGCTGTTCAGCATCGAGGCCGACCCAGACACCGGCCTTCGCGTGGGACGCGGCTTTGCCATGTTCGACACCCAGAACAAAAGCGGCAACGAGGCCCTTCGCACGGAGATGGCCTACCGCTACGCCGGCGACGAGTGGAAAGTCCTGACCATCCCCAAACTGTTCCCGCCTCCGCAATCCACACCTGGTGCCGCGCCCGGCCAATCGGCCGGCCAGACGCCGCATTAACTGAGCGTCGTGCGGGTCCATCAATCATCCTGCTGAGTCCGATTCCGGCGCCGCGCGCCGCGACCCGCCTACAGCTTTGTGACGTCATGTGCCGATAACCGCTGGCAGGGCGAGCGTGTGGGCTCGCCTTTCTCTAGCCGAGGCGGTTCCGGATGACGTGTCGCACTGCTCTTGTAAACCTGTTGACTGCCTGCACGCTCGCCGCCATCAGCGGCTGCGGCAGCGTGACCATCGACCCGCCGGCCGCCAACGGCGAGTGGCCCGCCTTCGGGCCCGCCGACGCTGACGCACACGGCCGTAACGCCGCCGTGCTGCCGGTGGCCAACGTGTTCGGCGAACTGCCCGACACCGCCATTGATTCCAAAACCGTCGCCAGCGAGTTCGGCTTCCAGCAGCACACCGCCACCGACGAAGGCTACGACGCCGAGCCGACCCTCAGCCCTGACGGCCGCTGGATGGCCTTCACCAGCACCCGCCACGACAAAGCCACCGACCTGTACCTGCAAAAAACCGGCGGCCAAGCCGTCACGCAGTTGACCAGCGACACGGCCGACGACGCCTTTCCGACCTTCTCGCCCGACGCGACCAAAATCGCGTTCTCCTCCAACCGCAACGGCTCGTGGGACCTTTACACCATGACGCCGGGCGGCAAGAACATCGTGCAGGTCACCAGCGGCCCGAGCCACGACATGCACCCCAGCTTCAGCCCCGACGGCACGCGGCTGGTTTACTGCAGCCTCGGCGCACGTGGGCAGTGGGAACTCTGGACCGTTACGATCGCCACCGGCGAACGCCGGCAGATCGGCTACGGCTTGTTCCCGAGCTGGTCGCCGCAGAAGGACAAGGACATGATCGCGTTTCAGCGTGCCCGCAACCGCGGCGCCCGCTGGTTCAGCATCTGGAGCTGCGAACTTCAGGACGGCGAGGCGCGGCAGATGACCGAGGTCGTCGTCAGCACCAACGCCGCTGTGGTCAGCCCCTGCTGGAGTCCCGACGGCAGCAAGCTGGCGTTCGCCACGGTTGTGGCCCCGAACACGGTCGACGCGGAAGGGAAGCCGACCGGCCAGCAGGACATCTGGACAGTGGACGTCGACGGCGGCAACCGCCATCGCCTGACCGACGGCCGCGGCATCAACACCAGCCCGAACTGGGGCCGCGACGGACGCGTCTACTTCGTCAGCAACCGCGCCGGCACCGACTGCATCTGGTCCGTCAGCCTCAATGCCGCCAAACCCGCCGAACTGGCAGCCAAGCCGGCGCAAGCGCCGCTCATGCACGATACGGCAGCCAAACCGGCCGCGGTCATCGAGGCACGCGACGAGCGGGCGTCGCGGCTGATTCCGCCGATCGTCACGCCGAAGGCCGCCACGTCAGAGTCTGCCGATGTCCAAGCCAGGCCGGCCGCCCCTGCGCATGACGATCACGTGGCGACGGTGCCGCTGCATTAGAAACGGTCGCCCCTTTTCCAGTACAGGCCCGCTGAAGCAGGCCGTGCCGACGCTTGCGGAGCAAGCCTTATGACTAACCTGAAATGGATCGCCATCATCGGCCTGATCGTTGCCGCCTGCCTGATCTCGGGCGGATGCGCCGCGGCCCCGCAATACGGACGCGAGCGAGGCCTTGCGCTGCCGGGGCCGAAGCAGAAGGTCTGGGCCGTCGCGCCGGTGGTCAATCTGTCGGGCCAGCAGGGCGTCGACCCGCTGCTGCAGGCCGACCTGGTTTATCAGCAACTGCAGACGGTGGCGGGCCTGACGGTGGTACCGGTCGACCGCGTCGCCCAGGTTTATGCCGCGGCGGGGATGGAGCAGATTCAAAGTGCCGAGCAGGCGCACGCCGTGATCGACGCGCTCGGCTGTGACGGTCTGGTCGTGATGACCGTGACGCAATTCGACCCGTACAACCCGCCGAAGGTGGGGGCCGCCATGCAGTTGTTCGAGCGTGACGAAAGCCGATTAACAGGCCCCGACCCGCAGCAGATGCTGCGTGCCGCCACGCCCGGCCCGGAGACGAGTTTGCCGCGGCAAAACGACTTCACCCAAGTGGTAGGCATGTACGACTCGACGAACGGCACGGTGCGCGACGCCCTCAATGCCTACGCCCGTGGCCGCCACGAACCGGCCGGGCCGATGGGGGCGAAGGAATATTTCGCCAGCATGGACCGCTTTTGCGGCTTTGCGTACTACAGCCTCACGGAATCGCTTTTAGTCCGATTACAAAACGGTCGATAATGGAGGAGTTGATCGGTTGAACGGTTGATGAGTTGATCCGTGGCGGGCCGACGTTCAGAAGGCCCCTTCGAGCTTCAACCCGCCACGGATCAACTCATCAACGGGTCAACCGATCAGCGTCTCCCCGGAGCACTTATGGCCGACGAAACCAAATCCCTCTCGCTCTCCAAAGGTAAACACCAGTTCTGCTTCAAGTACGAAGCCGGACAGGAGAGCCAGGTGCTTGACACGCTGGTGGACATGGTTCACCGCCGCGACGTGCCGTTCGATTGGTTCGACGCCGCCGTGCTCAGCCACCAGCTGGGCCAGCACCTGGCAAAAGAATTAAACGGTCTGCTGCCGAAAAAAGCGGCATAACGCCGATAAAACAAGGGCGGGCCGCGCGGGGAAGCGGGGCCGGCTCGAGCAGTTGATCGGTTGATCCGTTGATGAGTTGAACAGTGGCCGGCTGACGTGCGGAAGGCCCGTTAGAACTTCAGCCGGCCACTGATTAACTGATCAACTGATCAACGGATCAACCCATGTCTGCCCCTTGAGCTGAGGATCGGCTCATGTCCGTGTGCGGGAATGTCCTGCACGCACCTTTCAGGATTGAGTCTGCGCCTCCGAGCGATCCTCATGACACTTTCTCCCTTCGCCGCAACCTCTAATTCGGTAGACGAAAAAACGTTCTGCCCCCTGGTGCGGTCCTTTCTGGACTACCTGAAGCACGAACGCCACTTCAGCGACTACACCGTCCGCAGCTACGGCGCGGACCTGTGGCAGTTCGGCCAGTTCATCGGCGGACAGATCGGCACTGCATTCGCCAGCGCCGTCCACGTCGGCGACGCCAGCGAAACGCTGTGTGCCAAGTTCGTCCGCTGCGAGACCGCCCTTGTCCGTGAGTTCCTCGCCTACCTGGCGGCCCAGAACTACACCAAGAGCACCACGGCCCGGAAACTGGCGACGCTGCGCAGCTTCTACAAGTTCGTCATCCGCCGCGGCCTGGTGACGGCCAGCCCGCTGACCAGCATCCGCACGCCCAAGCAGGAACGCCGACTGCCCAAGTGCCTGGACCTGGAACAGGTGCAGAAGCTGCTCGACGCCCCCGGCGAAGGGGACATTCTGGCCCTGCGCGACAAGGCCATGCTGGAAGTGCTTTACAGCAGCGGCATCCGTGTCAGCGAACTGGTCGAACTGGAAACGACCGACATCGATCTGACCGAAGGCATTCTGCGCGTCCGCGGCAAGGGCCGGAAGGACCGGCTTACGCCGATCGGCAGCCAGGCGATCATGGCGTGCAAGAAGTACTTCATCGCCCGCCAGGCCGACCCGAAGATGAACACCGCCGACGCGGCCAGGGTGTTCCTGAACAAGCACGGCGAATCGCTGAGCACCCGCTCGGTCCGCCGTAAGCTCGACAAATACCTCGGCATGGCCGGCCTTGATCCCGGCATCAGCCCGCACACGCTGCGTCACAGCTTCGCCACGCACCTGCTCAACAACGGGGCCGACCTCCGCAGCGTGCAGGAACTGCTCGGCCACCAGAGCCTGTCGACCACGCAGGTCTACACGCACCTGACGACCAAGCGGATGAAAGACGTGTACGACAACGCCCACCCGCGGGCCCACTCGGACACGATCCCGCACCCCGCGTCGCACGCGGCGTCGCACCACCACCCTCATTACCCCGCTAAAGCTGGCTAAACGACGGCAGGCCCCGCTTCGCGGGCCTGTCTGCCACGAACCGATGGGAAGGCGGGCGGCCGGGAGCGATCCCGGCCGTTTGCTGTTAACAATCTGTCGTAGGGCGGGCACTGCCCGCCCTACAAGAGCCGATGTAAAGGTGCAGGAAGTTCACAAAACCAAGCCCCGTCATCCGCACGGCCTGCGGCCGCCATATGGCCGTTCACACCGGCGAACTGGTGAAGGACGTGGCCGAGGCGAAAGACACTTACTGCCCCGACGCCGCGGTAGACATCCTCGGCCGCCTGCGCCGGTACCTCAAAAACCCTGTTCAAACGCTGATCCGCTTTCTCTTGGGAAGGAGACTGTTCATGTCCGAGATCACAACACCATTGGCCAGCCCCGTGCTGGATGACTTCGTACCGACGAAGAAAAAAATCGACTGGCCCGTCTGGATCGGCCGCGGCATCAGCGGCTTGATGGCCGTATTGCTCGGCATGGGCGGCGTGATGGACCTGCTCAAGCCGCCGTTCGTCGTCGATGGCCTGGCCCGCGCGGGATACGCGGAGAGCGTGCTCGTGCCGCTGGGCATCACGGTGATTGTCAGCGTGCTGCTGTACCTGATCCCGCAGACGGCCGTGCTCGGCGGGCTGCTGCTGACGGCTTACCTCGGCGGGGCAGTCGCCACGCACGTTCGCCTCGGCGACCCGTTTTTCAGCATGACGATGATGCCCGTCTACTTCGCCGTCCCGCTCTGGCTCGGCCTGTTGCTGCGCGACCGGCGCTTGCGCGAACTGCTGCCGCTGCGCCGCGCGTGAACGCGTAATGCGTACCGCCTACGACGACATCTGACAAAACCGAAAACTCGAATCGCACCGCAGCCAAGACCTGGACGGGCATGTCTCGGAACTGATGTGGTTCGACCCGGTGGCCGCCCAGAAGGCGATGAGCGAGCAGCCGAAGCAGTAAGGTCGGCGGCTTAGCCGATAGATATCGGCGCCGTCGTCGGCGACTGCGGCGTCGACCGGTATTGAGCGAACTCTGAAATGCCCAGCGCCACAAGCCCGACGGCAATCGTGGCGGCCGTGGCGATCGTCAGGCGGCGCGTCAGTTCGCTGTTCTTCGTCTGCTGCTGCACGAGCGGCATGTTCACCACGGCGCTGGCGATCGACGTCAGGATCGTTGCGATCGCGGCCGTCCCGGGATCGATCTTGCCGTCGCCGACGAGTTGGGCGGCCGTCGCCGTGGTGCTGGCGCTGCTGACCAGACCGCCGGCAATACTGACGGCCAGGAAGCCGACGTCGCCGAGGAACCGCTGTGCCAGCGTGCCGCTGACGGCCAGCACCAGGAATAGCAGGCCGAACTTCGTGACGCGGATCAGCGACACGGGGCTGGTCAGCTTCAGCGGCTCGGCCGGAGTTTCGTCGGTCTCGCTTTTCAGCCGGGCGATGATGGCCGTCGAAACCGCCATGGCCGCCAGCGGGGCGGCCGCGTGATAGATGGCCACCGGCGCGAAGATCGCCAGGATCACGCCGTTGCGCACGAACATCGACATGTTCGTCAGCATCAGAATGGAAACCGCCTTGGCCAACGGCGTCCCCCGCTGCCGCAGCTGCCCGGCCAGTTCGGCCACAGCGGCGGTGGAGTTCACCAACCCGCCCAACACCGCGGCGTAATACAAACCGCGGTCGCTATAGAGCCGCAGCAGCACGTAGTTGAGAAACCCGATGCCGGCAATGATGACCACCGTCATCCAGAACTTGTGCGGGTTAAACAGCCCGTACGGCCCGACGGGCGCGTCGCGCAGCATCGGCGACACGACGACACTTAACAGCCCCAGCAGCACGGCCGAGCGGATTTCCTCCGGGCGCAGCGCACCGGCGAACTTGCGCAGCTCCAGCTTCCACGCCAGCAGCAGCACCACGACGATGCCGCTGGTGGCCGCGATGAAGTACCACTTCGTGCTCTCCTGTCCTTTGCCGACCATCGCACCCAGGAAATAGACGACGATCAGGCAGAGCGACGTCGTCAGTTCCAAGGATTGGTCGCGCGTCAGGCTATGCAGGTTCAGGAACACCATCAGCAGCAGCACGCCGGCCAATCCCGCCAGGGTGAACGACGGGGCGATGAGAAACGTGATCAGGCCCAGCAGGCCGGTCAACGCGAACGTGCGGACGCCGACTTCCTTCTGGGCCCACTCGCGTTCCAGCCCGACCAGAAGGCCGATGCCGGTCGCGAGGGCCGCCTGGTAGGCAAGCGCCTGATATTCATGCGTGGAATCCATCACCGTCGGGTCGAGTGGCAACGCAAAGTCCTGGTCTAAAGCTAATCCGGGCGCAACGGGCCGATGTTACGGTTTGGTTAAGACTTGCGAAAGGCGCGGGACGATCGGCGACAGTCAGACGACTGCCGTTCCCTTGCTTGTGTCCGCGCGGGAGGGCGTCGAATCGCGTCCGACGAAGCAGCGCCGCAGCCGTAGGGCGGGCACTGCCCGCCGCCGGGCGGAAAACGGCGGGCAGTGCCCGCCCTACACCGCCGCAAGAGTCCACGCTTCGGCCAGTAGTTCGTACGACCGCCGCCGGGCGGCGTGGTCGTGAAGGATGTTCACCACAAGCACCTCGTCCGCCCCGTATTCCGCCGCGACGGCTTCGAGCGCCGGCCGGACGGTGTCGGGCCTGCCGGCGACGATGCGGCGGCTTTGCGCCATCGCGAACCGGCCGTCCGGCTGCTCGGCCAGGAAGGCCTTCGCTGCGGCGACGCTGGGCACCGCAATCAGCCGCCCGCGGTGGAGTAAATCGAGCATCATGCGCGAACTGGCGGTCAGGTCTTGCGCCGCCTCGTCCGTCTCGGCCACCACCGCCCAGACCGCCACACCCACGTACGGCCGCGGCCGGTCCGCCGTCGGCAGGAACTGGGCGCGGTATAGATCGGCGTTCTCCGCGCCGCTGCGGTTGATGAAGTCGGCGAACACGTACGGCAGCCCACGTTCACCCGCCCAGATCGCGCTTTGAGGCGAACTGCCCAGCAGCCACGGCTGTGCGTCCGATTTCGTCGCACGGGCCAGCCGCGCGAAGGAATGATCGGCCGGCAGTTCGCCGGCCAGGTAGCCGAGCAGTTCGTCCAGTTGTTCTGTGAAATCGTCCGGCGAGACGTGCAGGCGGTCGCGCTGTAGCGCGAACGCCGTGCTGCGGTCGGTGCCGGCGGCGCGGCCGATGCCCAGATCGATGCGCCCCGGGAACAGCCCGGCCAACATGCCGAAGCTTTCGGCCACCTTCAGTGGGCTGTAGTGCGGCAGCATGATCCCGCCGCTGCCGACGCGGATGCGCCGCGTCGCCTGTGCGATCGGGCCGATCAATACTTCCGGGCTGTTGCACGCCAGCGCCGGGCTGCCGTGGTGCTCGGCCAGCCAGTAGCGGTGGTAGCCCAGTGCGTCGGCCAGGCGCGCCAGGTCGATGCTGTTCCGCAACGCGTCCCCGGGCCGGCTGCCGTCGGCGACGGGCGATTGGTCTAGCACACTCAGAAGGGGCAGGGCGGGCGTCATACGAAATGATACACGCGTCGAACGCCGACGGCTGATACACTCACGCCCGACCGGAGGACCGATGAATCGACCTTGGCTCAGACTCAGGCTCGGACTTTCGATGCTGCTGGCGGCCGTGACGCCGGCCACGGCAATCGACGTGCAGGGCGTGCTGCCCGCCTCGATGGATCAGCCACGCATTTACCTCGCCCTGTCGCGCGACATAAACGGCCCGCCGCTGGCGGCGAAGAAAGAGGCCGGCCTCGACGCCCTGGCGGCGCTGATGGGCGAGAAGCCGGACAAGAACCGCGAACCGACAGCGGTGTTCGCCGTGGAAGCGTTCCTCGACACCGGCGCTAGCGGCACGATGCTCAGCAAAACGACGGCCGACGCGCTGGGCATCAAGGCGACAGTCGTGGACGGTAAGCCCATGACCTTCTACGACGTCGGCGTCGCCGGCAAGGAAGCGTTTGGCGTGACCGAGCCATTGCGGCTGCGCTACGCCGAATACAGCGGCCGGACCGACGGCACCAATCTCGGCCAATATTCCAAACCCGGCGCGCCCGAGCTGATGAAAATCCGCCCGGCCGGCGGGCTGTTGGAAATGATCGGCGGCGCGCTCGACATCGCGGGCACGCCGCTGATGGTCGGCCGCGTCATGAGCGTCGACTGTCGGCCCGTGGCCCAATTCGACAAGCTGCGCACGCAGTTGCTGCCGCCGGGCGACCGGCAGATCCCGAAGCCCGACGTGCGCGTGCCCCTGACGATGGTCGACTTCGACCGCTTCACGCAAACCGAGCCGAAACACGCGCCCAAAGTCACCAGCGCCCCCAACCCGATGATCGGCCCGCACCCGTTCGTAAAAACCGACGCGGCCAAGCCGGTCGTCATCACCTACCGCGGAAAATCGGCGAAGCTCACGATGCTCCTCGACACCGGCGCGGCCGCCACCATGATCTCCACCGTCAAGGCCAAAGAACTCGGCCTGCTCGTCGGCGAGGACGGCAAGCTGAAGAACGTGCCGGCGAAGGAAAGTTTCACGCTGCCGATCGGCGGCATCGGCGGCTCGGCGGACGTGCCGGGCTGTTTCGTCGACACGCTCACGCTGCCCGCCGCGGCCGGCGATCCGGTGCGGTACGTCAAAGCGCCGGTGCTCGTCAAAGACATCACCGTCGTCGACGAAGCCACCGGCGAATCGTTCACGCTCGACGGCATTTTCGGCATGAACTATCTGGTCGCCAGCGCCAGCGTCACCGGCGGCATCAACGCGGGCGTGGACGACATCCACGACGGCGCGTTCAGCTTCTTCACCGTCGACTTCCCGAACAAAGTGCTGGGCCTGAAGCTTAAATGAGGTCATTCATGCGTCGGACGCCGGAGTCAGGATTCGCGTCGTTCAAAGTGCTGCCGCTGGTCGCGCTGCTCACCGCGTCGGCGTCGGCCGACCCGGTGACGCTGCCTTACGTATCGCCCGATGGTGGATCGGGCCAGTGGTTCGTTCAGCAAATGGGCGTGCTGCAGCAGCAGGGCAATCAGCCCGTCTTCTCCCAGGCGGGCATGCTGACCGTAAACGGCCAGCACCCGCAGCGCTCCACGAACACGGTCGACTACGACGAGAAGACCAAAGAACTCACCTTTCCCCCCGCGCCCGCCGGTGCGGTGCGGGTGTCGCGGCGGATTCGGTTCGATGAAAGCGGCGTCGTCCGCGTCATCGACATCTTTGACAACCCGCTCGACCGCGAAGTCTCCATCAACATCTTGCTGATGACGAGCACCAACTTCGGCGTGAACGACACGCAAGCCATCACCGACCCGAAGCGCAAAGAGGGCCAGATCGGCTGGGCCGCCAATACCGGGGCCGAGCGTGCGGCAATGAGCCTGTTCGGCGGCAAGGGGAGCAAGACCGTGCCGGCCGTGCAGTTCCAGCCGAACAGCAACAGCGTGACGGCGACGCTGACGCTAAAGATCCCGGGCAAATCGCGTCAAGCCGTCGTTCACTGGCACGGCACATTCGACAACGCCGACGCCGGTGTGCAGTGGGCGGGGCAGTTGAAAGAAGCCAAAGCCTTGGCCGATTTGCCCATCGAACTGCGGCGGGTGCTGGTCAATGCCGTGGCGAGCACGAGCGCGTTGCCCGAAGGCCTGGAACTGCTCAGCGGCGGGGCGACGGACGTGGTCGAACTGCGCGGCGGCGACGTGCTGCGCGGCACGCTCGGCATCGACGCTTACGATTTGTCGACCGACTACGGTGACGTCAGCGTGCCGGCCGCGGAAGTGACGGGACTGCTGGGCATCGGCGAGAGTCGGCAGTGGCTCGTGACGCGCGCCGGAGAACTATTGGCGGGCCGCCTGCGACGTGCGACCGTGCCGATCACCCTGGCGGGCGGACAGACGGCGCAGGTGCCGCTCGAACGCGTCGCCCGCCTCGGCTATCGCAATGTGCCCGCGGAGATTACGGAGTGGAAGTTCGATAGGCCGATGGCTTTCCTCGCGACCGGCGAACGCTTCCTCATCGATCCGCCGACCGGTTCATTCGACTTCGTCACCCGTTACGGCCCGCTGACTTTGTCCGTCGAACAGATTGCGACCGTGCTGCTGTCGCCGGCGGCCGCGGCGCATCAGGTTTATCTGGCAGACGGGTCTCGGCTTAGCGGCGTCCTGACCGGAGCGACGATGCCGCTGCGGCGCGCGGGCGTGCCCGCGACGCAACCGGTGAACGTTCCGACGGCGGCGCTGGCACGCGTGCAGTTGCAGACAGTGCCCGAATCGACAACGGCAGGGGCGGCCACGCTCGGCCTGCTCGGCGACGACATCATCGCGGCGCGGATCGACGGGACGCTGTCGCTCGTCACGCCGTACGACACGCTCACGATCAACGGGCCGGAAATCCGTTCCATGAGCCGCGCCCGGGCGAACGATACGGACGTGCAGATCACGACTGCCGACGGGAGCACGTTCCGCGGCGCGTTGCGCGACCGCACGCTCAACGTCACCCTGCGTAGCGGTCCGAAGCTGACGCTGCCGGTGGCGGCCGTGCGGGACTACGACAACCCCAGCCCGCTCCCCGCGGCCGCGCTGGTGAGCAAAGCCACCGACGCGATCGGCCGCCTGAACAGCGACGACTGGAAGACGCGCGAAGCGGCCGAAGCGGAGCTGACGGCGGCGGGCCCGAACATGGTCGGCGTGATGAACGCCGCGTTGCCGACTCAAGCGCCAGAGGCCCGTGACCGGCTGCGCGCGATCGTAAAAGTGCTGACAAAAGACCAGTCCGTGCCGGCCAGTCGGCTGACACCGCCGCCGATGGAGTGAGGCAAGACGTTCGGCGGCAGCGTTTATCGCTTGGCGTTCAGCTTGGCGATCTGGTCGGTGTTCAACACCGACCGCACCTGGTCCGCCAGCGCGAGCGACGCCGATTGCCGCGCGGCGGCGTGGGCGGCGGCGAGCTTGCGGACCGAATCAAGCAGATCCTTTTCCATCGCCGGCCGGGCGCTGCCGTCGGCGGCGCGGTACTTGGCCCAGAGATCCAGCAATCGGGTGCGGGAGGTCGCGTCGAGCGGGTCGGTGCGCACCGGGGTGAACCCGCGCAGTCGTTTGGTTTGGTCGTCGGTCACGCTGGCCTGTTTGCGGGCTTCGGCTAGGTTCAGGGCGGTCGTGCGGGCGGCGAGTGCGGCCCGGTCGCTGGCCGGCACGTTCGCGTTGCCGGCCGACGTGGCGAGAAGGTTGGGTTTCGCGCCGTTGACGAGGAACTGAATCGTCAGCGTGCTGGCCCAGGCGGTTCCGTTGCCGTTCGGTTCAAGGTTCACGCCTTCAGGGCGGCCAGCTTGCGGCCCGTTCGTTCGGTTCAACCGGAACGGGCGGCGGCCGGTGTCGTTCGGTTCGTACTGGCTCAGGTCAATCGGCGGCGGCGGCCGCAGCATGGCGACGGCCAGGTACAGCAGGCCCGCGCCGGCCAGCACGATAATCAGCCACGCCAGCCATGCCGGTAACCGGACGCCCGCGCGGCGGGCAGGAGCGGGTGCGGCCGGGTCGTACGGAGCGGAGGCGTTCATGGCGAAACCTGATCAACGGTCGGCTGACGCCGCTAGGTTGTCAAACCGACGCAAACCCCACCGACGCGCCCGAAGTGCGGCCGTCTTAATTCGTCGGGCCCGTCGGCGGATCCCACGGGTCAATCTGGGTCTTGGCCATGTCCGGCAACGCGGTGGCGACGTGGCCGTCGAGGAACAGGAAGTTACTGCCGTAGCTCAGGCCGTGGCGGTAGGGCTCGACGACGCGGTCGTAATCGCTGGCGTAGGTGACGCCGTATTCATCCGCTTTCGTGGTCGTGCCGCCGGTCAGGGTCGACTTTTCCATGTGGTAGTCGCGGACGACGGTCCGTTTCTCGCCGGCCACGATGATGTCGGACGACGACCGCCCGCCGCGGTTGCCGCCGGAGAAGCGGACGGGGTTCTTGTTCTGCACCAGTTCCTGGTTCACGACGTAGCTGTGGCCCTCGTACGGCTCGATGTCGCCGGGGCACAGCAGCACCTTGGGCGTGAACGGACGGGCGTCGTACGTCTGCATTAGCGCTTGCAGCGTCACCGGATTGCTGCGGGCGGCGACTTCGGCGGTGCGGTAGACGGCTAGGTCGTCCGGGTAGGCGAGCGTTTTGTACCGCAAGTCGAACAGAATCACCGGCCACCGCTGGTGTGGCATGTGGTCCGTGCCGAGCGTGGTCGCGTGGCCGGTCAGGACGCTGGTCTCGCCGATCGGGAACATGTAGCCCTGATTGGCGTTGCAGTACATGACCATGTACCCGAACAACTGCCTCAGGTTCGACTGGCAGACCACCTGCTGGCCTTTGAGTCGGGCCTGGCGCATCGTCGGCAGCAGGATCGCGATCAACACGCCGATGATGCCGATGACCACCAGCAATTCCACCAGCGTAAATCCGGCCCGATTTGAATGCTTCCGCATAACGATCTCCGAGAACAGGTACCGATCCCGCCCGAGCCTGTTGTAAACCGTCGGACGATTCGGGTCGGCATAGCCGTCGTCGCTCATGCCCCCGACGAGCCCGAGGCCGGCCATTCTGTGCCAGGCATCCGGTTCTGCAAACCCTGCGCTACCTTGGCAGGAGTTGCGCCTCCGTGCCGCAGCCTACCCAAATCTTGTGCCAGATTGATGGATTTTCCTTCTGGCACGCCGATTGATTAGAGACCTCCGATTCGTTCGCACATGGAGGTGCGTATGCAAAGCAGCGTGCTGACTCTCGGAGAGAAGATCGTCCTGGCCGCCCGGCTGGCGTCGATCGAGCACGTCCGGCAGGAACTCGACGCCCTCGCCCTTAGCGAGGCGTCGAAGCGCGACGTCAAGCCGGTCGGAGACCGGTTCGTCGGGGTCACGGATGACCCCGAACTCGTCGCGTTCACCCGGCCGGTTCCCGACTTGCTCAAGGAAGTCTTCGCCCGGATCGAGGCTCACACCCCGAACCGCGCGGCCAAAATCGCCTCGCCCAAGCGGCCAGTGGTCCGGCAGCGGGGGGCGGCATGATTTACGGCTTATACCTGTCCGCCACCGGCATTATCACCAACAGTCACCAGCAGGACGTCATCGCCAACAACCTCGCCAACGCCGAAACCGGCGGGTTTAAGCGGGAATTGGCCCTGACCGAACAGCGTCGCGTCGAAAGCCAGGCTATGCACGCCGCCGGCCGCGGCGGGCGTAACCCGCTGCTCGACAACATCGGCGGCGGCCAACTGCTCGCCCCCAGCTGGTTCGACCACACACAGGGCTCGCTGGCGACGTCGTCGAACAACTTCGACACCGCCATGCAGGGCACCGGCTTTTTGGCCGTCCAGGACAAGGGCCAGTTGCGGCTGACGCGCAACGGGGCCCTGACGCTCGACAAAGATGGCCGCCTGATCACCAGCGCCGGCCAGCAGGTGCTGGACGCGAACAAAGAGCCGATCAGGCTCGACATGAACGGCCGAAAGCAGGCCGACCTGACGATCGGCACCGACGGCTCGATCGCCGTGCAGGGCGAAGAGACCGTTCTCGCCCGCATCGGCCTGTTCGAGCCGACCGACGTGCAGTCGGTCAAGCCCGTGGGCGGGAACATGTTCGCCCCGACCGGCGGCACGCAACTCGTGCCGGCCAAAGGCCTGCTCCGCAGCAGCATGACCGAAACGTCCAACGTCGACCCGGCCACCGAAATGACGCGTCTCATGGAAACGCAACGCCTCCTCGAGGCGAACGCCAACATGATCAAGATGCAGGACCAAACCCTCGGCCGCGCCGTCAACGACCTCGGCAAAATCGGCTAGCCGCTTAAAGATTTAAACCATGGCGATTACCGCACTTAACTCCGCCGCCACCGGCCTTCGCGCCCTGTCGACCCGCATCGACGTTGTCGCCAACAATTTGGCGAACGCCGAAACGACCGCGTTCAAGCGCAGCCGGATGAACTTCGAAGACCTGATGTACCTGACGCTCAAGCAGCCGGGCGCGCAAAACGCCGCCGGCGAGCTGTCGCCGGCCGGCACGTTCGTCGGCCTCGGCGTGAAGATCAGCAACACCCAGCTCGACCTCGAACAGGGGCCGATGGAAAACACCAACCGCCCGCTCGACGTCGCCATCAGCGGTAACGGCTTTTTCCGCGTGAAGGTCGACCCGAACCTCGGCGACGGCTTTGCTTACACCCGCAACGGTAACTTCTTTATTAACAAGGACGAGCAGCTCGTCCTGGGCATGGGCGACGGCTACCGCCTCGACCCGCCGATCACGATCCCGCGCGACACGGTCGACACCAGCATCAGCCGGGACGGCGTGGTGCAGGTGCTGCGGTCCGGTCAGGTTGCTAAACAGATCGTCGGGCAGATCAACTTGCACCAATTCGTCAACCCGCAGGGCCTGAATCTGCTCGGCGGCAGCATGTATCAGGAAACCGACGCCAGCGGCACGGCCTTGGAATCCAAGCCCAAGGAGAACGCCGCCGGCGAGCTGCAGCAGAGCTTCCTGGAAGGCAGCAACGTCGACCCGGTGAAGGAACTGGTCACGCTGATCAAGACCCAGCGGTCGTTCGAAATGAACAGCCAATCGATCCAAACGGCCGACCAGGCCCTGCAGACGATCGGCAACCTGCGTCGCGGATAACCGACGCAAACCGGGTCCGCTGAAGCGGACCCGCCGCAGCATCAAAGGCAGGCCCCGCTTCAGCGGGCCTGTGTGGAACTTAAGTCACGGAGGACTACGAGATGTTCACGCCCCCCGGCCAAGACCCCGCCGCCGTTCGCACGATCCTGTTCGTGTTCGTGCTGGCGATGCTCGCGTCGATTTGCAGCCGCCAGTTGGCGCACGGCGGCGAGCGCTTCCTCGCCGACCCGCGCACGGCGGCCGAACTCTCACTCCGGACGGACGCCACCGTCACCGGCGACGAGATCCGCCTCCGCCAGATCGCCCGCTGGGCCGACGCCGACAAAACCGCGTTGGAACCGATCGGCGACCTCATCGTCGCCCGCTTCGGAGTCGGCAAAGGCTTCCGCACGCTGGCATTAGACGAGCTGAAGTCGCTCCTGTCCGACGCCGGCGTGAACTTGGCGACGGTGAATTTCGTCGGCCCGATGGCCTGCCGCGTGCAGCGTAGCGACGCCAGCTTCGCCCCCGGCGCGGCCCTGGAGCAACTGACCGAAGCCGCCACCGGCACGCCCGCCGCGACCACGGTCGCCCCGGCCGCCACGCCCGACGGCAGCACCCGCACGCTGCGCCAAGCCCTCACTGAAGACATCGCCACCCGCCTGCACCTGCCGGCCGAAGATTTGCAGGTCGCCTTTCGCCCGGTCGATGAAGCCGTGCTTCGCCGGGCCGAGCCGCACGATTCATTCGACATCCGTCCGCAACGCAGCGGCAATCTCGGCGAAGTGTCGTGGGTCGTCAGCATCAGCGGCGAAAAACGCGTCTTCGTCACCGCCAATGCCCGCGCCTGGCGCGAGCAGGTGACCGTAGCCAAGCCGCTGGCGTCGCGCCAGCCGGTGAATGAGAGCGACATCACGGTTCGCCGGCAGTTGCTGGACATCCTGCCGCCCGACGGCCTGCTGACGAAAGCCGAAGTCCTCGGCCAGGCCGCGGCGCGTGATCTGAAGCCCGGCATGGTCTTCACCAGCCGCACCGTTCAGCCCCAGCAGATGGTGCGGGCCGGCCAGGACGTGATGCTGGACACCGCCTCCGGCGGCGTGCGTTTGCTGACCGGCGCCCGCGCCCTCAGCGACGGCACGATGGGCCAAACCGTGCGGCTGCGCAACGAGCAGACCCGTGAAATCTTCATGGCCGTCGTCACCGGCCCCAAACGCGTCAGCCTGGCCACCAGCGGCATGGCCGGGAGTGTGCGATGAAGTCAGTCGTCACCACCGTCTCGTTCGGATTGATTGCCTCCACGGCCCTGGCCCAGACCGCGCCGCCGATGACGGCCCCGACCGTGCAGGCCCGCCGGGTCACGCCGCAGTCGTCGGTGCCCGCCGGCCCGCCCGCCAACATCAGCGAGTTGATGCGTCAGAACGGCGGCAGCCTCCGCCGGGCGGCGTTGCAGATGAACGAAGACCCGCGCACGATCAAGCCCGCCGACGTCAACTACTTCGCCGTGCCCGAGCCGAAGCCTAAGACGCTGCTCAAGCACGACTTAGTCACGATCATCGTCAGCGAGCAGAGCCAGTTCAGCTCCGACGGCACGGTCGACACGCAAAAAGAAGCCGGCATCGACGCCAAGCTGGAGCAGTTCCCGAGCTTCAGCTTCGAGAACTTCGCGCTCAAGAACACGATCGGCGCGATCACGCCGCAAATCAAAGCCTCGGCCAGCCGCGACTACAAGGGCGAAGGCACCGTCGATCGCAAAGACACCTTTACCGCCCGGATCCAGGCGGAAGTCGTGGATGTGAAGCCTAACGGCACGCTCGTCCTGCAGGCCCGCAAGCGCATCAAGACCGACGAGGAAGAGCAACTGATCGTCCTTAACGGCATCGCCCGCGTGCAGGACATCACCCCGGACAACACCGTGCTGAGCACGCAGCTGTTCGACATGGACGTCCGCAAAAGCCACCGCGGTGCCGTCCGCGAGGCCACCAAACGCGGCTGGGTGCCGAGATTATTGGACTGGGTCAACCCGTTCTGACGATGGCAGTGGGCAGGTAGCAGTGAGCAGTAGGCAGTAAGAAGCGGACCGAACCATGCAGAAGATCATCCGAACAATTCTGTTGGTCCTTCTGCCCACTGCCCACTGCCTTCTGCCCACTGCGTCGGCCGCCCGCATCGCCGACGTCACCACGCCCAGCAACGAGCGTACGAACGTCGTCACCGGCCTGGGCTTGGTATACGGCCTGAAGGGCACCGGCGACGGCGGCGACTTCCTGCCCGCCATCCGCATGATGGCGGCGGCCCTGCAGAAGTTCGACAACCCCGTCGGCGTCATCGACCTTAAATCCGTCAAGAACGTCGCCCTCGTCAGCCTGACGGCCACCATTCCCGCCACCGGCGCCCGCGAGGGCGACCCGATCGACGTGCACGTGGCCAGCATCGGCTCGGCCACGACGCTCAAGGGCGGCCGGTTGTTCGTCTCGCCGATGCAGTTCCTGGCCGGCAAAGACCGGCGCATCCTCGTCGGCACCGCCAACGGGGCGATCGACCTGGAAGACCCGACCGTGCCCACCGTCGGCGTCATCAAGGGCGGCTGCGTCCTCGACGAAAACTTCCCGGCCGGCGAAATCAAAGGCGAAACCTTCAGCTTCTTCATCGACACCCCCAGCGCCTCGTGGACGATGGCGGCGAACATCGCCAAAATCATCAACGACGGCGAAGACGGCCAGCCGTGGGCGTCGGCGGTATCGGAAAAGGAAATCGTCGTCCGCATCCCGCCCGGCGAGCAGCAATACCCCGCCGGCTTCGTCAGCCGCCTGCAGCAACTGCCGCTGCCGCTGGTGTCGGCCGAGGCGCGCGTGGTCATCAACGAACGCACCGGCACGATCATCATCACCGGCGACGTGGAAATCTCGCCAGTCGTCATCAGCCACAAAGGCATGACGATCAGCACCATCCTGCCCACGCCCGTCCCGACGGCGCGCACGCCGGTGATCAAGACCACGGACGTCGTCGGTCTCGACCCTGGCAACGTCGGCGGCGCCAAGCTGCAGGACCTGATCAACGCCATGGATCAGCTGAAGGTGCCGGTGCAGGACCGCATCGACATCGTCAAAGAGCTACACAAGTCGAGCAAGCTGCACGCGAAGCTGATCACAGAGTGAGGAGCAGGCGGCGGGCAGC
>DASVSC010000004.1:0-26395 GCA_036388295.1 Tepidisphaeraceae bacterium
AGATAAGCCGCCCCGCTGCAGAGCAGGACCGAGAGCACCCACGCCCCGGCCGCGACGCCTATACCGCGGAAGTAAGTGCCGACGTCGGCGGAGCGGCTCAGCATGGCGACGGACATGCCGACGGTGCCGCCGACGACGTACGCGGCCGAAAAACCGGCCACGTCGTCGGTGCGCAGCCGCGTCTCGACCCAAATGACCGCAAGCGGCACGGCCAGCCCGGCGATCGCGCCCGCGAGCACGGACAGAATGCCGCTGTCGCCGCCGAAATGGGCGAGCGGACTGTAGCCGGTTTGGAACTCGACGGCCGCCAGCCCGCCGGCCGCCAGACCGCCGACGCCGCTGGTCATCAGCAGGCCGACATCGATTTTCCCGAACTTCCAACGGGCGAACAATGCGGCCGTCAGCAGCGACGCCGCGAAGCCGAGCAGCGTGTGCAACGCATTCGGCGTTGCCGCGGCCCAACCCGTAGCCAGCAGCAGCAACCCGCCGACCTGCATCGGCACGCTGTGCCCGGGAACGAAGTTGACTGATAGATCGCGGTTGAACTTCCCCTTGCGCGCCCCACTGACAGCCGCCATCACGTACGCCGCCGCCCCACCGCCGATCGTCGCGGCGATCAAACCCGTCTGCACGCGTGACGGGTTGCTGAACACGCTGACGAAAAACCAGGGAACGATCGGCATGGCGACCGCCGCCAGCACGCCCGTCAACACCAAGACCGGCCCGAGCCGCGTCCGCTCGGCTGTCGCCCCGTGCAGGGCGCCGGTCGCGATCAGCACCAGCGGCAGGATGGCGAACAGCACCTTTTCCGCGTCGTTGCCGAAGAGTTGACGCCACGCAATCAGCGGCAACGTTGCGCCACCGACGACCGGCCGCGGGAAGAACGGGCCGGCGAACGCCCACACGGCCAGCACGGCGACGGCTAAGTCCAGCACGCAGCGCATGCCCACGTCGGCGGCGTTCTTGCTCCGCACGACCCCCGCCAGCAGAAAAGTCTGGCCGACGCGGATCAGGAGCACGATTGCGACGAGCATGCCCAGAAGGTGTGGGGTCATGGTCGCGTGTTGTAGTCGCACCGTGCGCCGCTTACCAGACGCACGGCTTTTGTATCGCACTGGGCAGGCGGTTCGGCACGACCACGGCAATGCGTATACTGCCGCGATGATCCGTAAGCGCGTCGGCGACCAGTTCTGGCTCATCACGCAACAGGACCACGCCCGCGTCGCCGGCGTGCTGGCCCGCGCGGTCGGCAACCGGCAATTCGCCCATCCGGCGAACCCCGACGTCGTTTACGCCGCGGTCGACGCCCACGACGACGGCTGGCCGCTGCACGACGACGCGCCGACGCTCAACGACGCCGGCCTGCCCGCCGACGTATTCGAACTGCCCCGCTCCACCGAGCACCCGGTCTGGCTGGAGTCGGCCCTGCGCGCGACGCGCATCGACCCGTACGCCGGCCTGCTCGTCAGTCTGCACGGGCTATCCCTGTCTGCGATGGCGGCGTCGATGGTGCAAAGCGACCGGCCGGACGACGAACACCGGCGTCGACAGTTCGACCTCAACAAGATCCAGCACCGGCTCATCGAACACGCCGAAGGCCTGCGCGCCGCGCTCGGCCTGGCGACCGACCGGCCGCTGCGCCTGGGCTTGGCGGACAGTTGGTCGACGCCGGCCGAGGAGCAGCTGAAGTTCGACTTCCGTCTGCTGCAGGCCGTCGACGCGCTCAGCCTGCACGTCTGCTGCGACCGCCTGCCCGCCGGCATCGTGCCACAGCCGCACCCGCGTCCGGGCGCGGCGCAGGTGACGCTGCTCGTCAGCCACGCCGACGACGCGCTGCACGTCCGCCCGTGGCCGTTCGCCGACGGCGTGGTGCGCGTCGACGTGCCGTACCGGGCGGTATCGGCCCTGGCGTTCGCCGACGAAGAGCGCTTCCGCGCCGCCTACCACGCCGCACCCGTCCAGACGGCCCACGCGGAGCTGCGTGCCGGATAGACGCCGGCCTTGCGGGAAAAGATCCCGCCCCCGCATTACACTCGGCGCGATGAACCGCCCGCTTTTCGCCCTCGCCTTATTGGCCCTCGTCGGCTGCGGCCCGAGCACGCGTCAGTACAACGTCGTCGTCCGCAACGACAGTCCCGAGCCGATGACCGTAGTGCTGACCAAAGACGGCCCGCCGATGGAACCCCGCTGGCTTCCGCCCGAAGACTTCGCCGCCATGCGCCAGGCGCCGGCGGAACTGCGCGTCAACGGCATCGTCATCCCGCCGGGCAAAACCGTCGACCAGGCACGCGAGGGTAAGTTCAACGGCGGCACCCGCGCGATGCTCCGCGTCTACCGCGGCGAACAGAACCTGGAATCAATGCTCGGCATCAGCCCGTCGTCGCCGAACCGCACCGACATCCCGCTCGCCCCCGGCCATAACGAGATCCTCATCGACCGCCTCGGAAAGGCCGCCCGCCAATGAGTTACGCCGGCCATCAAAAAGCCGCGGCAGGCGAAGCGCCGCGCTGCGCCGTTATCACGCTCAGCGATACGCGCACCGCCGCCACCGATGACAGCGGCAACCTGATCCGCCGGCTGATCGGCGAAAGCGGTTTTGCCGTCACCGCCTCTGCCCTGCTGCCGGACGAGCCGGCCGCCCTGCGCGACGCGCTCGAAGACCTGCTGGCCCGCGATG
This sequence comes from Tepidisphaeraceae bacterium, assembly GCA_036388295.1. GTDB lineage: Bacteria > Planctomycetota > Phycisphaerae > Tepidisphaerales > Tepidisphaeraceae > RYN-431. The sequence goes on from DASVSC010000004.1 coordinate 2,678, forward strand.
ACGTCGACGCCATCCTCACCAACGGCGGCACCGGCATCGCCCGGCGCGACCTGACGATTGCTGTCGTCGAGCAAATCATCGACGTCCCGCTGCCCGGCTTCGGCGAACTGTTTCGCATGCTGTCGTGGGAACAGATCGGCGCGGGCGCGATGCTCAGCCGCGCCGTCGGCGGCGTCGCCCGCGGCCGACTCGTCTTCGCCATGCCCGGCTCGCCCAAGGCCGTCGAACTGGCGATGACGAAACTCGTTCTGCCGGAACTGAAGCACCTCGTGCACGAACTGCGACGGTAGGATCGGCCGGTCGCCGATACTCACCGCTTCTGGTGCGCGCGTCGATCCGCCCTATGATCCGGCGATACCATGCATTGGGTCATCGGCGACATTCACGGCATGTACCTGCCGCTCGTTACGCTCCTGGACGAGATCCACAAGCGCGACGCCGATGCTAAGCTGATTTTCTGCGGCGATTACGTCAATCGCGGCCCCGACAGCCGGCGCGGGGTGGACCTGCTGCTGTCACTCGACAACGCCCGCTTCTGCCGTGGCAATCATGACGACGCGTTCGACTTGCTGCTGTCGGGCACCTGCTTCGCGCCTGCCGCCCAGATCAGCGGCGCGGTCACCACGTTCGAACACTTTCTGCGGTTCGGCTTCGACCAGACGCTGCACAGTTACGGCTTGGACGACCGCCGCATCGACCAGGCGCGACGGGCCGCCACGCCGCAGGCCATTGCCGCGCTGTTGGAAGCCGTGCCGGCGGAACACCGGGATTTTTTCCACACGCTGCCGGTCGTGCAGTCGGAGAAGCATTTCTTCGTCGCGCACGCGAAGTGGGACGTCGCGGAAGACCCGGGCGTGCCGAACTTCGCCACGCAGTTGGCCGGTTCGTTCCGGCTTCGGCACGACATCATCTGGGGCCGCTACTCCCTGGAAGAAATCTACGGCGAAAAGTCGTGGAACCGCCCCGGCTTTTTCGGCCACACGCCGGTGATCACCTACGGCCGCTGCGACCCCATCGTCCCGCTCCGCGGCCAGCAGATCACCCTGCTCGACACCGGCGCGGCCGTCAGCACGGGCGGCCGCCTGACGGCATGGTGCGTGGAAGAAGAACGGTTCGTGCAGGCGGAACGGGACGGGGATTTGTCGCTCTGACGCGATGGCCTTGCAGACACTTCATATGCCAACTGAATTACCCGCCCACCGCCTGCAGATCGTCCTCGTCGAGCCGAAGATCGCGCCCAACGTCGGCAACATCGCCCGGCTGTGCGTGACCACCGGTGCGACCCTGCACCTGGTGCGGCCGCTGGGTTTTCTGCTCAGCGACGCCAAGCTGCGGCGCAGCGCGATGGATTACTGGCCGCGGCTGAAGTTGACCGTTCACGATGACCTGGCGACCTTCGAAGCCGCCATGGCCCACGTGCGGCTGTGGCTGTGCGAGAACGGCGAAGGGCAATCCATTTGGCAGGCCGATTTCCAAGACGGAGACGCCCTCGTTTTCGGCAGTGAAACGTCAGGACTGCCGGCTGATTTCATGACACGGCACGCGGGGCGAACCGTCCATATCCCGCAGGCCGCGGGCGAGCGGTGCTTGAACGTCTCGACCGCCGCCGGCGTGGTGCTGTTCGAGGCCCTGCGGCAGGTGATCAGCCGGCCGCCTTCGGGGCGGCCAACTTCTCCTTGATTCGCGCGATGATCGCCTTGGCCGTCTCGCGGGCTTCGGGGTCGCCGGAGCGCGTTTGAACCGTCTGCAGCGCCGATAGCGACCGCTGCGTCCCGATATCGTTAAGAACGCTCAGCAACGATTTGAGTGCCACCGGCCGGCTCATGACCTCCCGATCGACGATGATACGGGCGATTTCCGGCTCGCCAGCCGTTCCCATTGCGGTCAGGGATTCGATGACCACCGGCGTCATCGGTGTCGCCATACCACGTTCGTCGACCAGACAGCTGACGATGGGCGTCACGTACTTCTTGTCGTTCGTCGACGCCAGTGCCCGCATTGCCACCGTGCGAGTGGGCATCGATTTCTGCTTCTCCTTGAGCAGCGTCAGCAGTCTTGCGGCCAAATCTGCGTCCATCCACTTCTGCAGCGACGCGTCCAGCGTTTGGCCATAGTTAGCGGTCGTCAGGAACGGGCTTTCGACCGCAGAGCCGAGGGCCTTGCTGACTATCGGCAGGCGGGCCTTGTCGGCGTCCGCGTAGGCGAGAACCGCCAGGCCCTTCTTCGTCTGCTCGGGGCGACCACTTTTGAGGTCCAGCACCGCGAAGGAGATGTCATCGGCATTCTTCGGCTCGATGGCCCGCAGGGCGTCGCGGGCCTGATCGGCCAGCGGCGTGCTGGCGGCGGCCATCTTCCAGAGCAGGCCCGACGACTTCGCCGTCGCCACCGGCAGCAGCAGCGGCCCGAACTTCTGAACCGTTAGTTCGTCCGGCGCGAAGCCGATCGCTTTGGCAACGGCGTCCTCCGCGTTCGGCTTGGACTTGAGCATCGCAACAATCTTGTCCGCCTGGATCGGGCTGTTCTGGAACCGTGCGACCAGTTCGCTGGCGGGCATTGGGTCAAGAACCGGCTCACCCGCCGGCCGCTCACGCAGGCTTCGGACCGCCTGCTGCGCCGCCGTCAGGGCTGCGTCGCCGGAGGAAACCGGGCCGATCGTGCATTTGAGCCAGTTGGCCCCTTTGTGCAGCGTGTAGACGTACGTGGCATTCGCGGCATTGCCCGGCGCGGCGATGGTGATCTTCGCGGCAGGCAGGCCGTTGATCTTGCCGTACTCCACGGCGGCTTCGCCGTCCGCGGCGACAGCGAACGCGGCGTCCTTGGCGTCATTGACCACGAACGCGGGCGCGACCCACGGCCGCTGCTGGTCGGCCGTAGGGGCGACGGCCTGTTCGATGGTGAACGGAATCTTCGAGTCGCCGACGACCCAACGCATCACGCCGCCGGGCGTGTCAGTGGATTCCAGATCGAGCGTCCCTTCCAGGGGCGGCGTCAGGTTGTAGGCGAACAGGCTGATTTCACGACGGCCGGCGCGCATCGACCAGTCGGCACCGGCCGGCGGCGCCTGCGTCAGTTCGGCGGGCGGGGCGGCGGTCGGCAGCAGGTCGACTTGCGTCTTCGCCTCGGCCAATTCAGCGGCCATCGAGCCGACTTCGGGCCGGGCCGGCGACTTGGCCCGCGCGGCGTCCAGGGCGCTCGTCAGCGTGGCCAGCGACGCCGTCGCCTTTTCACGCGTCTGCCGCTTGTCGGCTAAAGCCGTTTTGAATGCGGCGACTTTCGACTGCAATTCTCTGATCGCGTTATCGGCGGCGGCGGTGACGGCCGGGTCGACGGCGACGACGTTGTCGGTTTTCGGCGCGGCAGCCGCGAGTTTCGCGTCGTCCTTACGCTTCTGCGCGATCGAGGCCAGACGCGTTTCGTACGTCTGCCGCATCGGCGACGCCACCGCTTCGGCCGCCGATTGGGTGGCGAGGACGCCGGCGGCACCCAGCAGAGCCGCGATGCCGGTCGTAATGCCGGCGACGACGGGCTTTTGCGCGTGAATGAAGTGCAGCAGCGCGTAGCAGGCGGCGAGGCCGACCGCGCCGACCAGCAGGCCGATGCTGTCGACGGACGCCAGCAGTTTATGGGTCGACAGCGCGAGCAGCGCCACGGTGACGGCCGCAATGCCGACCGAACGGAGGTAAAGCCCGTCCGGCAGGCGGACGTTGATGATCTTCAGGGCCACGACCCACGCCGCGAGCACCAGCGGCCCGAGAACGGCAAAGGCCATGATCGCGTAAATGCCGTACCGGGCGGCCGCCGGGCCCCAGGCCTTACCGGCTTCGGCGACGACGTCGGGGGGATAAGTCGCGTGCGGCGCGGACGCCGCGGAGTAGGCCGCGTACGCCAGCGTGCCTAACATCAGTGCGATTAAAAGAAAGGAGAACGGCTCCATCGGGGCCCGGTTCTTGGATGCAGGCCCGCGTTCGCGGCGCAGCGGCTGTGCGGTGCCGCCGGTGACTTCGAAGGCTTCGTGTTCGGTCGCCGGCACGTGTTTCAGGGCCGACAACGGCGGCTGACCGTAGTCCGGTTCGGGCGGCGCGGCGTATAGATTCTGGCCCGACCGCCCCACGGCGGAACGGCCCATCGCCGACCGACCCGCAGCGCTGGCACCGCGTCCGGCCACGGTGTCCAGGGGCGTACTAATGATCGACCCGGCCACCGTCTCGGCATTCGTGCCGGGGTTATCAAACCCTTCGGCGGCCAGGTCCGGCTCCCGCATGGGCGCGAGCGCCGGGATGACCATCACCTGCCCGCACTGCTTGCACTGGGCGCGCTTGCCGGCCAACTCATCTTTGACTGTATACGCCTTGGCGCAACCGGCACATTTGAAAGAAATGGACATACGTTTTCGACCCCAAGACGGATGACGTGGTACAACGCTACCCGTCCAACATACCAGACACGGCGGCGATTGCACAAACTTATAAGCATCGATACCGTCGCACCTAAAGGAGTGGATTTGTCACAGGATTTTCTGTCCCACACGCTCGGCAACGGCATGAAGCTGGTGGCCGAGAAGATGCCCGGCGTGCGGTCGGCGGCGATGAGCCTGCTCACCCCCGCCGGCGCCAGCACCGATCCGGTCGACGGGCTGGGCACCGCGAATGTGCTATCGGAACTCGTTCTGCGCGGCGCCGGCGAACGTGACAGCCGCCAGCTCACCGACCACCTGGACCGGCTCGGCCTGCAGCGGTCGGGCTCGGCGTCGGTGCTGCACACCCGCTTCGGGGCTTCGGCGATGGCGGCGAACGTGATGGCGGGCCTGGACGTTTACGCCGACATTCTCCGCCGCGCCCGCCTGCCGGAAGACGGCTTCGCCCCGGCGATCGATCTGACGCTGCAGGGCCTGGACGGCATCGACGACGACCCGCGGCAGAAGCTGTCGATCAAGCTCCGCGAATGCCATTGGCCCTGGCCGCTCGGCCGCAACACGCTGGGGGACCCGGCGCACGTCGAAAAACTGACGCTCGACGACCTGCGCACCGCTTACCGGACCCGCTACCGGCCGGAACAGACGATCCTGGCCGTCGCCGGCGACGTCGATTTCGGCTTCCTGAAAGACAAGGCCGAATCCCTGTTCGGCGACTGGACCGCCGCCCCCGCCGCCCCCGTGCCCGCCCGCGACACGCGCAAGCGCCTGCACTTCGAAGAGCAAAAAAGCGAGCAGACGCACATCGGCCTGGCGTACGACGCGATCGACGAGACGCACGCGGACTATTACGCGGTGCGGCTGGCGACCGAAGTCCTCTCCGGCGGCATGAGCGGCCGACTCTTTACCGAAATCCGTGAGAAAAAGGCCCTCGTCTACTCCGTCAACGCCGGCTACAGCAGCTTACCCGGCCGCGGGGCCATCATGGGCTACGCCGGCACGAGCAATGAGCGGGCCCAGCAGACGCTCGACGCGTTCCTGGTCGAGCTCCACCGCCTGAGCGACGGCATTACCGACCAGGAACTCAAGCGGGCCAAGACCGGGCTGAAAAGCAGCACGATCATGAGCGGCGAAAGCACCGGGTCGCGCTCGGGGGCCATCGCCCACGATTGCTTCGTCCGCGGGCGGCTGCGGACGATGGACGAGATCATCGCGGCGATCGACGCGGTGACCGTCGATCGCGTGAACGATTACCTGGCCGCGAATCGGCCGAAGGATTTCACGATCGTGATCGTGGGGCCGAAGGAGCTGAACCTGCCATGAAGTCGAACCGCCTGCGGGCCGCCGTTTGTTCCGTCGTCGCCGTCGCCCTGACGGCGTGCGCGAATGCTGGGGGTTTGAAAGACGGCGACGTCGTGGCGATCGTCGGCGATTCCATCACCGAAGGCCGCCAATACAGTGCATTCGTCGAGGACTACCTGCTGATGTGCCAACCCGCGAAGGTGCGGGCCATGCAGTTCGGCTGGAGCGGCGAGACCGTCAACGGCCTGAACGCGCGGGTCGCCGAGGTGCTGAACCTGAAGCCGACGGTCGTCACGCTCTGCTACGGCATGAACGACGGCCGGTACGTGCCGGTGACGGACGAGATCAAGGGCGCTTACCGCGCCGGGCTGCTCAAGGCCGTGCAGACCTTGCAGCAGGCGGGGGCGGCGGTGGTGGTCGGTTCGCCGGGTTGCGTGGATACCGACTTCTTCGCCCGCCCCACCGCCACGCCGGACCAGTACAACAACACGCTGAGCGCGCTCAAGGACGAATCCGCCGGCGTCGCCCGGCAGACCGGTTCCACTTTCGCCGACGTCTTTACGCCCATGCACAACGCCATGGCCCCCGCGAAGCAGCGGTACGGCCGCGACTATTCCATCGCCGGCGGCGACGGCTTTCACCCGCGGGCCAATGGCGGCCTGGTGATGGCGTACGCGTTCCTGAAAGGCCTCGGCTTCGACGGCAACGTCGGCACGCTCTACATCGACCTCGCCGAGCGCAGCGCAAAAACCTTCGGCAATCACCGCTTCGTCAAGGCCGAGGCCAACGCGTACACGTTCGAAAGCAGCGCGTACCCGTTCTGCTTCACCGGCGACCCCAAAGACACCGGCGCTACCACCGGCCTGCTGGATTTCGTCCCGTTCAACGCCGACCTGAATCGCTTCACCCTGACCGCCACCGGCCCCGCACCGAAGTATCGCGTGACGTGGGGAAAGGCCTCCAAGGACTTCACCGCCGAGCAACTGAAGGCCGGCGTGAACCTGGCGGCGGAGTTTCTGGACAACCCGTTCGTCGCGCCGTTCATGGCCGTTCATGCGAAGGTCATGCAAAAGCAAGTGGACGAAGTGTTGCTGCTCAAGCAGTTGTTGCACAGCTTGAACGCTTCACGTGACTTCATGCCCGATCACGGCGATGAGTTGAACGCCGTCGTCCGCGCGATTCCTGCCGCGCACACGAAGCTGGCCGACGGCGTCGCCCGGAGCGTTGTGCCCGTCACCCACACCCTTACCCTCGAACCGATTCACTGAACATGGCCCTGAAGTACCAAACCACCACGCTCGCTAATGGCCTGACCGTGTCGGCCGAAATCAATCCGAACGCGCATTCGTTCGCCGCGGGCTTCTTCGTCAAGACCGGCTCGTGCGACGAGACGCCTGCCATCAACGGCGTCTCGCACTTCCTCGAACACATGATGTTCAAAGGGAGCGACAAGTACGGCTGGGAGGACGTCAACCGCATCTTCGACGAGATCGGCGCCCGCTATAACGCGTTCACCAGCCAGGAAACGACGGCCTATTACGCGAACGTGATCCCGGAGTTCACGGAGCGCGCGATCGAGCACTTGTCGCACCTGCTCCGCCCCGCCATCCGGCAGGCCGACTTCGATACGGAAAAGAACGTGATCACGGAAGAGATCGCGATGTACCTCGACGACCCGGGCCATGTGGTCTACGAAAAGCTGATGGAACTGCACTTCGGTAATCACCCGCTCGGCATGAGCATTCTCGGGCCGGCCGACACGATTCGCGCGCTGAAGCGCGAACAGATGGTGCAGTATTTCCAGGACCGTTACGGCCCGGGCAACACCATCCTGGCCTGCACGGGTTCGATGGATTTCGACCGCATCGTGAAACTGGCCGAGAAATACTGCGGCGCGTGGGAACCAAAGTCGGCCGAGCGGAAGATCGTGCAGCCGACGCTGACGTCGTCACGCCACGACCTGACCGACGCGAAGCTGAACCGCCATTACACGATGACGCTGATGCCCGGCCCCAGCGCGCAGGACGACCGCCGCTTCGCCGCCCGCGTGCTGGCCGACGTGCTCGGCGACAGCGAGGGCTCGCGCCTGTACTGGGCCCTGGTCGACCCGGCCATCGCCGAAGAGGCCGATTTCGGCTTCTACCCCCACGACGGCTGCGGCAGCTTCTACCTGTCGCTCGTCACCGACCCGGATAAGAGCCAAAAAGCGCTCGATATTGCGCTGGCCGAATTGAAGCGGGCGCGGAACGACCTGAACGAAGCCGAGGTGGAACGGGCCCGCAACAAGATCGCCAGCAGCCTGGTCCTCGGCGGTGAAAGCCCGCTGGGCCGGATGCGCGCGATCGGCAACCAGTGGGTCTACACCGGTACCTACCGCTCGCTCGACGAAGACATGGCGACACTGCTGGCGGTCACGCCGCAGTCGCTGAAGCAGCTTTTGGACGAGTACCCGTTCGAGCCAATGACGGTGGTCACGCTCGGCCCAGGCGAGAAGTCCGCATGACCTCTGGTTCCCTCTCCCGTGTACTCACGGGAGAGGGTTAGGGTGAGGGCCGAACGTCGAGTGACGCTCAAAAGCGAAGCGGATTCACCACGGAGACACGGGGGCACAGAGAAGAAAGAACAAGAAAGTGGTTCTTCTTTTTCTTCTCCGTACCTCCGTGTCTCCGTGGTGAAATCTTTTGGGCCAGTCTACCCTATTGACGCTCGGCCCTCACCCTACCCTCTCCCGGCGTACCGGGAGAGGGAACTCATGTGAGTTTCTCGGCAATTTTGGCCGTCCACTCCCGCTTCGGCAAACCGTACGGGCGGAACTTTTCCATCACGCCTTGCTCTTCGCTGTAGGCCAACGCGCGGAAGAATCCCAGCTTGTTCGCCGCCGGTGAATCGATCAGGTTGCTGCTGTCGTTCGCGCTCATCTGGAACAGCACACGGCTGTCGAACTCTCGCATCAGCCCGCGCTCGAACGTGCGCTCGATCGACGCCAGCGTGTCGCACCAGACGATGACGTGGATGCCGTAGTTCGGGCCTTCTCGGATCAAATCGACGAGCTGCTTCGACGGCGAGGCCTTCTTCGGCTCGTCGCTCATGCTGAAGCTGAAGCCGTCGTCGTCGCCTTTGCGCAGCGCCCGGTAGCGCTGCAGTCCGTTGATGAGGACGAACGTGGCCGGGTGGTCGGCATTCGCGTCCGCCTGCCGACTGGCCAGTTCATCGGCCAGGCGACCGATGGCGCCGTCGGCGTCGCGGTAGTCGACGCTTGTAGTCTTGTGCGGCAGCGGCGACAAGCCGTCCGCCAGCAGGCCGGCCAGGTGCGAGTCGCTCGGCGTCCCGTCGAACAGCACGAACTCCGCGCGGTCCGGCGGCAGCTGCGTGGCCAGCGAGATCGCGCTGGCTACGAGCGTGCCGAGCGCCTGCTCGTCCGCCTGCCCGATGATCAGCAGGTTCGCCCCGCTCTGGCGACGCAGCGGCACGCCGGTCGGGTCTTTGATGGCCACCGGGTCGCCGATCCAGGCGATCGGCGGATTCGCCGGCGTCTTCGATTCGACCGCGGCCAGCAGGCGCGGGTTCAGCGTCAGGTCCGCCGGCGCGTTGCCCTCGAACACCAGTGGCCGCACGACGGGCCGTTTAGTGCCTTCCTTTTCAAGCTTATCATTGATCGCCTGCAGGTACTTTTCTCGCCGTTCGTCGCTCAGCCAGGCGACCTGGAACGGGCTGTTGTTCTCGACCGCGCCGCCGGCGTCGTTGTAGATCGCTTCGCCGGGCCGGCTGAGCAGGCGGGCGGCGGAATTGCTGTCACCGAGGATCAGCTGGCTGTCGGCTTCGCTCGTTTGCAGCGCGATGCGAATGCCCATCTGGCCGATCGTCGTGCGCGCCAGGCCGCCGCTGCCGCCGATGGTTTGGCTGCCCAAGAACACGTGCACGCCGAACGCACGGCCCTGCCGCACGAGGCGGTCCAGCAGCAGCTGCGCTTCCTGCGAAAGCTTGTCGTCTTCGGTGAAGAACTCCTGGAACTCGTCGATTATCAGCATCACGCGCGGCAACACCTGCCCCCCGCCGCCGCGACGGTAGGCGGCCAGATCCTGCACGCCGGCGCGGCGGAACAGGTCGCCGCGGCGGCCGAGTTCGGCGTCGATGCGCTGCAGCACGCTCAGGCCGAACTCACGGTCACTTTCGACCGCGATCGCCCGCGCGTGCGGCAGGCCGTAGTCGGCGTAGGTCTTGAACTCCACGCCCTTCTTGAAGTCGATCAGGTAGAACTCGACTTCGTCCGGCGAATACCACATCGCCAAATTCGTCACCATCGCGTGCAGCAGCGTCGACTTGCCCGAGCCCGTTTTGCCGGCCACCAGCGAATGCTGCGCGACGCCCTTGCCGCAACGGAAATACTGAAGCCGCGTCGCGCCCATGCGGCCGATGGGGACGGCTAACTCGCTGGCGGCGCTTTGGGTCCAGAAATCCTTCGGCTGCGGCGCGATCGTCTCGAAATTCACTTCCACGTGCGCGGCGGCCTTGGCGGCTTTACCGACACGGTGGGCGATTTTGGTCAGTGAATCCTCGTCCGGCGGCGGGTCCAGCGTCAGCGGGAACTGGCCGAACACTTCGTCTTTCCACGTGAACTTTCCGCCCTTGCGCTCGATGACCGTGCTGGCCGATTCCAAGTCTTCGATCATCAACTCCGCTGGCAGCGGCTGGCGGACGTCGCGGAGGATCAGGGTGTAAACGCCGCAGCGCGCGCCGCTGCGCGCAATCGACAGCAGCCGCCGCCACGACTCGCCCTCGAAGCCGCTCGGGAAATCGGCCACCACCAGAATGCGGTACGGCTCGGCCAGTTCGCCGGCCTGGGCGTTGTATTCGTCGATCGTACTGAACTCATTGCGCAGGTATTTCTGGATCACCGTTTCCATGTGCTCGGTGAGGTCCGTCAGGCGCTGGTCGATCTGCTCGGGCGTGGTCCAGATGCGGCTGTTCACCAGCTGCTCGTCGTGGTCGGCCAGGTGCATGAAGCCGGCGAAGCTCTGGCCGAGGCCGACGGCGTCGATGATGGTGAAGCGGGCGCGGCCGGCGGGCAGCTGCGTCAGGAGCCGTGTCATCGCCATCTGCAACGCGCCCAGCGCGGCCTCGCGGCCGTCGGGGTCGGTCTCAATGAGCAGCGACCCCTGGCTCGGGAACGCCAGCAGCGCCGGACCGTTGAAGCGATCGGGCAGCGCCAGTTCGCCGTCGCCGTCACGCGGGATGCCGCGGCTGATGCGTTCGAGATCGATGGCGAGCGTACCAAGCGCGATCGTTGCCGGGAACTGCTGCGGCGGCTGCCAGTTGCGTTCGAACGTGCGCCAGTCCTGGCCGGCGACGGGGCTCGCGTCGTCCTGCCCGATCGGCGCTTGAATGTCGGCCAAACCTTCGCGCCAGCGGCGCTGCAGGTCCGCGCGGCGTTCGCGGTAGCGGGCGTCGACTTCGGTCGTATCGGCCTTGAAGCGCTCGTTCAGACGCCCTCGCTCGGCCTCGGCGCGGGCGATGGCGTCCGTCAGGTGCGTGCTGAGGCGGCGCGACAATTCCTCGCGGTGCCGGGCCGCCCGGGCGTTCAGGTCGGCCATCGCGTGCTGCAGTTCGGCGTCGGCGGTTCTGATCGCGTTATCGCGGATTTGAACGGCCTTCTGCTGCACCGGGGCGAGCCGCTGTCGCATGGCGTCGACGTCGGCGTTGCGGTGCGCGGTGGCCTCACGAACGGCTTCGTCGCGCTGCGCCTTCGCCTGGCGGCCGAGCGTGGCGAGCAGGCGGCGGCTTTCGGCGATCGACTCGCGCAGCGGCGCGTACGTCTTTTTGATCCTGGTCGTAATGAGGACCTTCAGGACGATGCCGACGATCAACAGGCCGACGAACGTGCCGCCGACGGCGTAGGCGAGCGTCTGCCAGTCGGGCGGCGCGGTCAGGCCGACGCGCGACTGAACGAGGCCTGCAACGGCGGCACAGATCAGCACGGCGATCAGGAACGGCCAAACGCCCGTGAACAGCCGGGCGATGCCGAGGCGGCGCAGCGCCTGCAAGTGTTTGTCGGCCGACAGGCGGGCGTCGGTATACATCGCCTCGTCGGCCGGCTCGGCGGTCGGCGGGCGCTCTTCGACGGGTTCGGGCTGTTGGCCGTACCGTTGGACGAGACTGGCCGCCTCGGATTCGATGCCACCCAGGCCGTCGGCTTGGTCGGCGTGGCGTTCGAGTTCGGCGCGGTATTCGCCGTTGGCTTTCAATTCCGCGGCTTCCAGCACGCTGTCGGCCAGCCAGGTGGCGTGGTCGAACTTCTTTTTGACGTCGCCCTTGGTGGCCTCGAAGGCGGCATTGGCGACCGTCCGGCGGTGGGCGGCCTGCTCGCTGAGACGCCGGCTCTCCTGCCCGTACTCCAGTTCCACGCGCGTGGACGCTTCGGCGGTCTGCGTGTCGGCCTGCTTCTTGAGCGTTTCCAGCCGGTGGTCGGCCGACAGGATAGACGACTCCAGCTTCGCGCGGCTGTCGATCAGCATTTGCCGATGCTTGGCCTCCAGTTCGGCCTCACTGGCGGAGCATTCGCGCGACAGCTGCAGCAGGTCGGCAAGGGCGGTGCGCTGCGTGTCGCGCACGGTCGGTGTGGCACCGGTCGGCTCATCGGCCAGTGGTGCAATGGAATCGGTTTGCGTCATCTGTTCCCAATCTTAACGATTACGGCTCGCAGTCGCTGCGTACACGGCTGAGGCTCGCGGCCCCCTGGTCCATGGCGCTGATCGCCTGGCGCAGCGCCTGCTCCAGCGGTTCGAGGTACTTCTTCTCGTACGCCTCGGCCACGCCGTCGTCCCAGTCCTGACGCGTCGTTTGCCAACGCAACATCAGGTCCTTGAACCCTTTTGCCAAGTTGCCGCGGCCTTCGTACATGCCCATTACGGCTTCTCCGGTTGAAGAACGGACGGCTCGGCCGGTTGTTCCGACTCGGGCGGCGGCGTGGCCGGCGCTTCGTCGGCGGACCGGTTCATGGTGCCAGCACCGACGCCTTCGCCCGCAGATTGGCCGAGCGGAGCCGCTTCGCTGGTCGCCAGCGACGGCGCGCCGCCGGACAGGTAAGCGTCCAGCTGAACCACCACCGCGTCCAGCGTGGCGACGCTGTTCACGAGGTCGCTCGACAGCAGGGTCTGCAGCCGCTGCACGCCGCCGCGGTACATCAGGTGCTCGCGCTGCAACTGCTTGGCCCAGCGCCGGCAGTTGGCCAGCTTCTGCTCGGCCTGTTCCATGCGGGCTTGGGCGGCGCGGAGCTTTTTTTCTTCGTCGAATGCCGACTGCGTTCGGCCGCTGGAATCCTTGAACAGCTTCTTCATCCGGATCGCTTCCTTCAGCTGACTAATGATGTCGGTCAGCTTCCGGATCTGGCCCTGCCAGAACGTGCTCTGCTCACCCTCGCACCAGGACAACCGGCGCGTGATCTCGGCCTCCGCGTCACCCAAGGCCGCGTTGGAAGATTCGATGAACTTCACCATCGCCGCCCGGAAGGAACGGATGGCGTCGATGTCCTGAACTTTTGCGCCGTCGGCCATGCGAACACCGTTCCGGTCAGCGTTGTTTCAGGTATTCCTCGACCAGGGCCGCCTTTTTGCCCAGGAACGAGACGTGTTCGGCCGACTGTTCCAGGAAGCCGCCAAGGGCTTTGGCGGTCTGTTCGAACGATTCGCTGAACTTCCGCTGTTCCTGGTCGCGCCAGGTCTGTTCGAGGGCCCGCATCTTGTTGTGCAGGCCGACGACCAGACCGTGCAGGTCATTGTTGAAACGATTCAGGTCCTGAGCGAACCGCCGCAGTTCGGCGGGATCGACAAATGCTTTACCCACAGCGTGTTCTCCGTCGTAAGCGGCATAACGGTCCTACAGTCGATTATAGCGGACGGACCCGCCGCTTGCGGGTTTCTGCGCTTCCTGCAAAAGAATATCCGTGCTTGGCTCGTTTCTGCGGGCAGGCCTGTTCCGAAGGAGATCGAAATGAAACTGAAACGTCTTGCCGCCGTCGCCCTGTTTGCCGTCGCGTCGATCGCGTATGCCGAATCGTCGGAAGCCACCGGCTCCGTCAGCGGCAAAGTGAACGGCCCCAATGGCCAGCCGCTGGCCGGCGTAACGGTGAAGGTCGTCGCGGTCGAAAAAGGCGTCCGCGGCGACGCCCCCGCCCCGGCTCCGGGCGAGAAGAAGAAAAAGGTCCCCAGCTACACCGGCACCACCGACGAGCAAGGTCGCTTCAGAATCGCCGATGTCCCGCCCGGCACTTATCAGGTCAACGCCACCAGCACCGACGTCGGCCGGGCACGCGGCAACGCGACGGTGGTCGCCGGTCGCGACTTCGTGGTGAACATGCAGCTGCAGAAGCCGAGGAAGAAGGCGTAGGCGATTCCGAAATCAAGAACTTGGACGCATGGCGTCACCAACGTCCGGGGTGGCCACTTAAGTGGCCACCCCAACGAAGTCGACACACGTCCCGACGCCACACAAAATAGCACATAGCACAATGTGCCGAGAATCATTCGAGCAGACCGCAGCGTAAAGCCAAACGCACACGGCCGACGCGGTATCGCGTCGGCCGTGTGTATTAAGTCTGATATCAGCCTGGATTTACCAGGCGAAGTGGGCGAACGCCTTGTTGGCGTCGGCCATGCGGTGCGTCTGTTCGCGGGTGGTCATGGCTTTGCCTTCCTTGCGGTAGGCATTCAAGAGCTCGTCCGCGAGCTTGTCGCTGGTGGCGCGGCCGCCTTCGTTGCGGACGGCGTTGAGGATCCAGCGGATCGCCAGGCTCTGCTGGCGACGCTTATTCACCTGCATCGGAACCTGATAGTTCGCCCCGCCGACGCGCTTGGAACGCACTTCGACGTACGGCTTGACGTTGTTGATCGCCCCTTCGAACACTTCCAGCGGCTGGACGTCCTTGTTCTTCTTGGCGATCGTGTCCATCGCGTCGTACATAATGCGCTGGCTGACGGCCTTCTTGCCGTCCCACATCAGGCAGTTGATGAACTTGCTGACGAGCTTGCTGTTGAAGCGGGCGTCCGGCTTCAGCATTTCTTCAGAGGCAGTGAACTTCTTGTAGGCCATGGGATTGCTCCGTTTTCCTGATGTGTTTCTCCCCGCACCAGGGTTTGGCCCGTGCGGGAATACTCCGGATGAGTGACTGGCGACGGCCAGTCGATTGATTTACTTCGGCTTCTTCGCGCCGTACTTGCTGCGGCTGCGTTTGCGGCCGTCGACGCCCAGGGTATCGAGGGCACCGCGGACGATGTGGTAACGCACGCCGGGCAGGTCGCGGACGCGGCCGCCGCGCACGAGGACGATCGAGTGTTCCTGCAGGTTGTGTTCTTCGCCGGGGATGTAGGCGGTCACTTCCTTGCCGTTGGACAAGCGAACGCGGGCGATTTTCCGCAGAGCCGAGTTCGGCTTCTTCGGGGTCATCGTCTTGACCTGTACGCAGACGCCGCGGCGGGCGGGGCTCTGCTCCAGGTCCTTGTTCTTCTTGATCGGCGCCAGCGGCTTGCGCGGGTTCTTAATCAGCTGATTGATCGTCGGCATTGCACACCTTCAAATAGGACACGCCGACGAGACCTCTCGCCGAAGTGAGCCACGCAATATAGCCGGCCCCCGCCCGCCAACGCAAGGCCGCGGAACAAAATGTCCGGGTCTCGCGTCGGCGGGCGGCGTCGCGTGTGCGGCGGCCTTACTCATTGAAACCGGAACCAGACCTTACCGCTGTATGACCCATTGGCCTGAAGCGGCGCGGCCTGCGGGCCGAGGTCGGACGGGATGGTCGTTTTGGTGCCGATGGCGCTAATGGCGTGCATTAGCGAAATCTGTCCGTCCGGGTAGCCGGCGGTGGACGTACGGACCAGTTCGACCGACGGGATGTCCGGCGTCAGCATGTGCAGCGCCAGGCCGCGGGTTTCCGGCACGATAGTGATCTTGCCGGCGTTGGTATCGATCGTGGCCCAGCGGACGTCGGCGTGGTAGCCCTTGAACTCCGGGTAGACGAAGCCGGTCCAGCCGGTCACGGTTTCGTTGTACGGCTTTTCCCAGACGTCCACGTTGCCGCCTTCCATGCGGTTTTTGTAAACGCGGTACGGCCCCATGCCGAGCCAGCGGGCGGACTTCACTTCCTTCGGCGGGAAATCGAAGGTAACGCCGAGGAAGTCGCACAGGCCGGTCGCCTGGAAGGTGTAGTCGAGGCAGAACCACCCGTCCGTCCCGGCCGACCATTGCGCCCGAGTCATCTTCGTCTGCGGCGCGGCGGGCGCAGGGCGCTCGGCATTGTTATTGTTGCCGCCGTTGTTGTTATTGCGGCGTGGGCGCGGCATGAGCGGCGTGGCGGCCGCCACACGCGGGCCGGCCGTCAGCGGGATGACTTGCGTGCCTTTGGTGACGGACTTGATCGCCCCGGTCGCCGGGTCGACCTCCAGTTTCACGTCGCCGGACGTCAGCAAACCCTTGTCGGCCGATGGCTTCGCCGCCACCGTCGGGGCGTACGCGCGCTTGGCATCCATCGGGTAGACCTTCTGGACCACGTCCAGGCTGTTGGCGTCGTACCCGGTGATCATCAGCGCGTCAGCGGTGTTCCAGTCGGCGGGCAGGTCCAGCTTCAACTTGCCACGCCTCTTCGCCGCCACGCCCGGGGCGGTGGCCGTGCCCTTGCTAACGACGTCGTGGCCGGCCCCGCTGTCGCCGAGGCCTTTGTATTTGAGCAGCGCCCATTCGAACTTCACGGCGTCGAGCGAGAGGAAGTCGTAGTCGTTCATCAAGTCCAGCTGCCCGTCGAAACTGCTCGGCAGCGTCTTGGGCAGGACCACCGGCGACCAGATCTGCCGGATCGTGTAGTACGACCCCTCTTTCTCACGCCACGGCCCGACGATGCCGTCCGGGGCGCCATTGCCGACCATGTCCATCTTGCCGTCGGGCCGGACGACGCCCTCGTCGGCGTAGACCCACATCCAGAAGCCAGCGCTCTTGGGCGTGGCTTTGGACAGGTCCCAGAAATCTCGCATGCCCGCGCCATGACCGCCGTCGTACAGGCCGTGGATGATTTCGGTCGGCATCACGATGTCCTTGCCGTTCAGCAAGGCCTGGTATGCCTGGTACGTCGGGTAATGCTTGGTCTGAATGTTGTCGTGCAGTTCCCACGGGTGGAGCACGGGGCGCTTCTGCGGGTCCCACTTGTCGTACTCGCCGTCGGCGGCGGTGTTCCAGCCGCCTTCGTTGCCGTTGGCCCAAAAAATAATGCTGGGGTGATTCACGTCACGGATGACCGTTTCTTTCGCTAGCCGGATCGCGGTCGGGGCGTCGAGCTTCTTTTGCCAGCTGCACAGCTCATCCTCGACATACAGGCCCATTTCGTCACACAAGTCGAGGAACGATTCGTCCGGCGGGTAGTGGGACATGCGAACGGCGTTCATGTTCATCGACTTGATGATCTGAATGTCCCACGCGTCGATCTTCGGCGAGAGCGTCCGGCCGGAATCGGGCCAGGCGGCATGACGGTTGACGCCCTTGAAGACGACCTTCGTGCCGTTGATGTAAACGCCGTCGCCGGGCCGCACCTGGATGGTGCGGAAGCCGAAGCGCTTGGTCGTCTCGTGCACGACATTGCCGTCCGCTTTCAGGCGGAAGCGCGCGGTGTACAGGTTCGGCGTTTCGGCGGTCCAGGTTTTGACGCCCGGCGCCTTCGCCGTCACACGCCCGGCGCGGCCGGTGCCGGTGGCGACCACGTTGCCGCCGGCGTCCAGAATCTCGACGTCCACGGCGTCGGCGTTCTGCCCCGTCGGCGTGATTACGTCGGCCGCGAAGGTGCCGTCCGCCTTGGCGTCGATCGCGACGCGCTCGATGTACTGCTGCGGGACCGATTCCAGATAGACGGGCCGGAAGATGCCACCGAAGATCCAGAAATCGGCCTGCCGCTCGGCGCGGTTGATCGACTCGTTGTCCGACTTCTTCTTCACGTCGACTTCGATCAGGTTTTCCTCGCCCGGCTTGACCAGATCGGTGACGTCGTATTTGAACTGGTAGAAGCCGCCCTGGTGGACGGGGCCGACGGACTTGCCGTTAATGCGCGCATCGGTGTCGGTCATGACGCCGTCGAACGTCAGAATGGTGCGGCGGCCGGACCAGTTCGCGGGCACGGTGAACTTGTGGCGGTACTTTCCCTGTTCGACGTCTTCTTTATCGGTGTAGTAGTTCAGCGAGCCGAAGCCCTTCACGTCCCAGCACGACGGCACAGGAAGCGTGGCCCACTGGCCGGACTTCGCGCCGGTGGTGCACATGAACTCCCAGTCGACGGTGTTGTCTTTGTCGGTGCCCGAGAGGTACTGCCGCACCGACGTCGGGCCGACCTGGGCCTGACACACGCTCGCGGCCAGAACCGCGACCAGCCCGAGATATTTCGACGCGCGGCACGGCTTAGTGAATTTGCTCATGATCGACTCCTCAATCCGCGAACCCCTGGCCGACCGACGCGTCATCCGCGTTCAACCCGGACGTGGTGCCGAGCGTATCGCGAAGCGACGCGCGCGGCCAACATTGATGCGACATTCTGTCACCCGTCACGAAAACAATACCCGCGCGACGCGAAAGCGTTGACGGCAGCCGCGGACCGCTCCGCGAATCGGCCGAAACAGTCACGCACGGGTGTCGTTCCACAGCAAAACGACGCGGTCGGCCCGGCCGTGTTCGTAGCCGAGGACGCTGACGCTGGCGGTGGCGGTGTAGAAGTGTTTGCCCTCGGCGGGCGGAAGGCCGAGCCACTGGGCGGCGAGCATGCGGATGAAATGGCCGCTGGAAAAGGCGGCGACGTCACCCTCGATCGTGCGGAACTTTTCCAAAAACCGCTCGGCCCGGGCGGCGACGGCGGCCGGCGTTTCGCCGCCGGGGGCGCCTTGGTCGAACAGGCTCCAGTCGGGCCGCTTCTCTTTGATCTGCCGGCTGGTCAGGCCTTCGTACTGGCCGTAGTCCCATTCGACCAAGTCGGCGTCGATTTCCGCCCGGTCGCCGAAGCCGGCCAGCGCGCAAGTGCGGCTGGCGCGCTGCAGCGGACTGGTGAACACGCGGGCAAACGTGAGGTTGCCGAGCCGGTCGCGCAGCGTGCCGGCCGCGGCTTCGCCGACGGCGGTGAGCGGGATGTCCGCCAAACCGGTGTGCTGGCCGCTGGCGGACCATTCGGTTTCGCCGTGGCGGATCAGGAACAGGCGCGGGGCGTGTTGGCCGGAAGTCATGCGGCGATCATAGCCTCGCGGCCCGGGCGCGTTACAGCACCAGCGTCGCCACCGCCACGAAATGGCACGCCGCGCCCGCCAGCACCATCGTGTGCCACAAATCGTGATACCCGAACCGGCCGGGCCAGAGCCGCGGGCGCTTGGTGATGTAGACGACCGCGCCGACGCTGTAGATCACCCCGCCGACGACCAGCCACAGCAGCGTGGCCGTTGTCATCGACCGCACCATCGGCACGAACGCGATCGTCACCAGCCACGCCATCGGCACGTACAGCGGCGACACCCACGTGAGCGGCACCCGCGTGAACAACACCGTCACCACGCCGATCACGGCCAACGCCCCTTCGATCGACAGCATCGTGTAACCCCACGGCCCGCGCAGGGCGGTCAGGCAGACCGGCGTGTACGTGCCTGCAATGAGCAGGAAAATGGCGGCGTGGTCGAAACGGTCGAGCCGGTCGCCCAGGCGCTCCCCGACGTGCAGCGAATGGGCGAGCGCGCTGGCGGTGAAGAGCAGGACGAGGGAAATGCCATAAACCACCAGGCCGACGTACAGCATCGGCCCGCCGCGCGTGAGCACAAGCAGAACAACTACGCCGATCAGCGAAGCGACCGCCCCGCCGGCGTGGCTGAGGCCGCAGTACGGGTCTTTGATCCAGCGGGACAGTCCGCTGGTGGGACGACAGGCGTCAGTCATGCGGAAAAGTGTAGCGACCGGGGCGCGAATGCGGACAGAAACTTTTAAACCCCCGCCCACGGCAGTCGCGAACTAGCGATGACGCGGCTGATGAGCAGTGTCACGCCCGTATCGACACGGAACGGCGGGCGAGCAGCGTTCCCTTCGATGCTTCGCCAGTTGCGCCGCCGGCCGTCGTTCCGGACAGTGAATGTTTTCCGCGCATTTTAATTTTAGCGGAGCGAGTTAGCCGGCGGACTTGGCCGCCGTGGGAACGGTGACCCGACGCGGCGGGCAAGCCTGCCGGCTACCTCGCTCCGCAGGAGATTCGTCGCTCTATGATGCGATACTGCTTAGATCTCGCCAAAATCGACTGCACAACGCCACACGCCCGCTGACGATGAATCGTCAGCGGGCGTGTGGTTTTCTAAGCAGGCAGCGCGGGGTCGGTTATCGGCGGCCGCGGCTGTTGCCCTTCTTTTGACTGGTGCTGCCGAACGGGCTGCCGCGGCCGGGGCGGCCGGCGGTCGGGTGCGGCGGACGCTGCACGCCCGGGCGGGCCGGGCGATCGCTGCGTTGGCCGTCGCGGGGTTGGGCGGCGGGGGCGAAGTTTTCGCGCGGGGCGTTCGGGTTCATCTCACGGGGGGCGGCATGGCTCCCGCGGCGCGGGTCGTGCGGGGCCGCCGGCCGGCCGCCGCCGCGGCTGTTGTTCCGATGGCCTTGCGGACGCGGGCCGCGGTCGTCGTGGCCCTGCGTTTCGCGCGGGGGCATCGGCGTGCCTTCGATCGGGTTGTCCTTCACGGTGATGACCCGGCGGATCAGCTTTTCGATGCCCCGCAGATTGCCGCGTTCTTCGCGGTCGCAGAAGCTGATGGCCGCCCCTTCCGCCCCCGCCCGGCCGGTGCGGCCGATGCGGTGGACGTAACTTTCCGGCTCGTGCGTCAGGTCGTAGTTCACGACGTGCGTGATGCCTTCGATGTCGATGCCGCGGCTGGCGATGTCGGTCGCGACCAGCACCGGAATCTTGTTCGTGGCGAAGCGGTCGAGGGCGCGCTTGCGGTTGTTCTGCGTCTTGTTGCCGTGAATGGCTTCACTTTCAATACCGAACGCCTTCAGGCCCTTCACGACCTTGTCGGCCCCGTGCTTCGTGCGCGTGAAGACGATCGTGCGGTACATCGGCAGTTCTTTGATCAGGTGCGACAAGAGCTGCGTTTTGCGGGCCTTTTCGACCATGTAAACGCTCTGCTCGATCTTGTCGACCGTGCTGGCCACCGGCGTGACGGCGATGCTGACCGGCTTGTTCAGAATGCTGTCGGCCAGGCGGCGGATTTCCTGCGGCATCGTGGCGCTGAACAACAGCGTCTGCCGCTTCTTCGGGATCAACCCGACGATGCGGCGGATATCGGCGATGAAGCCCATGTCCAGCATGCGGTCGGCTTCGTCCAGCACCAGGATTTCGACGCCGCCGAGGTCAATGTGGCGCTGCTGGACCAGGTCCATCAGCCGGCCGGGCGTGGCGATGACGACGTCCAAGCCGCGGCGGAGCATTTCCACCTGCGGGCCCTGGCTGACGCCGCCGAAAATGGTGCCGTGCTTGAGCGGCAGGTGCTGGCCGTAGGTGCGGAAGCTGACCTGAATCTGGGCGGCCAGTTCACGCGTCGGCGTCAGGACCAAACAGCGCGGACGGCGGCTGGGCTCGCCGGCGGCGAGGTGGGTGAGAATGGGCATCGCGAAGGCGGCCGTCTTGCCGGTGCCGGTCTGGGCGCAGCCGAGCACGTCGTGCTTTTTGAGCACTTCGGGAATGGCCTGGGCCTGAATCGGCGTGGCGGTGACGTAACCTTCGGACGAAGCGGCGCGGACGACGGCCTCATGGAGGCCGAGCTTATCAAAATGCATGAATACACTTTCGCCTGACTTGTGTCGGGCGGTGCGAGTGCGCACCAGAACCCAAAAGCCACGGCGAACGCCGAGATAAGGCTGGTCAGTGCGCTACAACCGGGTGCGAAATCGCCAATGATGAACAAAGGGGAGGCATCGCGGGGCCCGGGCCGAATAGCCGCGGGCGGGTTGTGTCGGGTAATTCTACTGTATTTCGTCCATTCGCACAAAGGTATTCTGTCCGCTATCTTCCAACTATTTCATTAGTTCCGAAATCGGCCGAAGCTCGCGTGCGGGGCGGGCCGACGGTGATATCGTGCAGCAGGCCTTTCAGGAGCACGTTGGATGCAGGCGAGTGACACCCTTGCGATGACCGGACCGTTGACCGCCCGACTCGCCGCCGTTGAGGCGAGGTTCAACGACGAGCTGCATTCCGACCTAGCCGTCGTCAACGAACTGGCCGGGCACGTCGCCCGTTACCGGGGCAAAATGCTCCGGCCGATGCTCACGCTCTTGTGCGGCCAGGCCGTCGGCGAACTGAGCGACGCCCACACCACGGTCGCCACCGTCGTCGAAATGGTCCACATGGCGACGCTCGTGCACGACGACGTGCTGGACGAAGCCGACCTCCGCCGCCGCGGCGTCACTGTCAACCGGCTGCGGGGCAACGAAGCGGCCGTCATGCTCGGCGATTACCTCATCAGCCACAGCTATCACCTGTGCAGCAGCCTCGACGACCAATACGCCGCCCGCGTCATTGCCCGCACCACGAACCAGGTCTGCGAAGGCGAACTGCTGCAGCTGAGCAACCGCAACAACCTGCAACTGGACGAGGAAACGTACGTCACGATCATCAGCCGCAAGACCGGCAGCCTGATCGCCGCCAGCTGCCTGCTCGGGGCTCACTTCGCCGGTGCCGACGAAGCAATGTCCAAACGCCTTGAAAAGTTCGGCCTGAGCCTCGGCATCGCCTTCCAGATTCAGGACGACATTCTCGACCTGACCGGCACGACCGGCGAAGCGGGCAAAACGCTCGGCATTGATGTGCAGAAGTGCAAGCTGACGCTGCCGATCATCCACTTCCTGCAATCCGCCCCCGCCGAGCACCGCGAGCTGTGCCGCAGCCTGCTGACCAGCGGCGAACACAACGCCGTCGAACGCATCCGCAATCTGATCGCCCCCAGCGACAGCATCGCCTACGCCCGCGGCCGGGCCCAGCGGTTGGTGGAACGGGCCAAGGGGAGCCTGAGCGACCTGGCCTCAAGCGACGCGCGGCGGGCCTTGGAACAGATGGCCGACTTCGTGCTGGATCGCCGGCACTAAAACTCGTTGACTAGTTTCGGACTCATTGCGCGACGACTCGTTGCGCGACCGGACACACGGGTTTGAGCCGCGGGTGTAAACCCGCGCGTCTTTAAACGGTCACGCGCGGGTTTACACCCGCGGCTTAAATCAATCCGCCGTCCATCACCCGAACAGCGTTGCCGCCTCGGGCGAGCCGGCTTCGGGCGTGGTGTCGGGCAGGCCGACCAGTTGCCGCAGCCTGCGGATCGTCGCGGGCGAATGGCCGGCGTAGTCGTTGTTCACCGTCACATAGACCGTCCCCTTAGGCGTGGCCCGGGCCATGATCTGGTCGACCCACCACGCCAACCGGTCCTGCACGTCGTAACGTTCCTGGTCTTTCGTCGGAAAGCGGTCGTGCTCGCCGATCAGGCGGACGTAGACGCACCCGCTCGGCCCCAGCAGCGGCTGCGCGCGGTCAAGGTAATCGTTGGCCACCACCGTCACGCCGCGTTCGTGCAAGGCCGGAAGCGCTTGGCCCGTAAACCAGCTCGGGTGCCGTATTTCCACCGCCAGCGGCAGCAGATGGCCGACGTCGTCCAGCAAACGGTTCAGCGGCCGGGCGATTTCCACGCCCGTGGTCGGCGGGAACTGCAGCAGCACCCGGCCCAGTTTGTCACCAAGTGGCTTCAGGCAGCGGGCGAAGTCAACGAATGCCTCCGACTTCTCGTCCAGCCCCGGCTCGTGCGTGATGGCCTTGGGCACCTTGGCCGTGAACCGGAAATCGTCGGGAACGGCGTTGGCCCACCCCGCCACGCGTTCGGGCGGCGGGACGGCGTGGAACGTGGTGTCGAGTTCCACCGTATCGAACTGCCGCGCGTAGAACGCCAGATAATCCGACGGCCGCAGCGACTGCGGGTAGAACGCGCCGC
>DASVSC010000005.1:0-4339 GCA_036388295.1 Tepidisphaeraceae bacterium
TGCGGCGGCTGCTGGACCGGCTGCCGGCACGGCTCGGCATTTACGGCACGCTCGGCAATCACGACGGCGACGTGCTGCCGGTCTTCGCCGGCGACTGGCCGGTGCGGGTGCTGTGCAACGAAACGCTCTGTTTGCGCGACGGCGAGACGACGCTGGAACTGATCGGCCTGCACGGCGTGGAGCCGACGGACGCCTCGCCGCGCGTGCTGCAGGCGCTGCCGCCGCGCGGGCCGCTGGCGCTGCGTGTGCTGATGGCGCATTACCCGAGCCAGGCGACGTGGCTCGCGCCGGGCGTGGCGGACGTGGTGCTGACCGGCCACACGCACGGCGGGCAGGTCTGTTTGCCGGGCGGCTGGCCGCCGGTGACGCACGAAACCCTGCCCCGCCGCTTCGCCCGCGGCGTGCACTGGCTGGGCGACCGCTGGCTGGTGATCGGCCGCGGGCTGGGGTTTTCCACCCACCGCGTCCGCACGTTCTGCCCGGCGGAGGCGATCGAACTGACGCTGGTGCGCGGATCGGCGTCCGACTCCCGGTAATGCAGGAGAGGGAACAAGACATTGCCGCCCCGCCTTGTCGAAATTACACTGCCGCATCCTTCGGCTTCGCCTTAATCTTCGGAGACACAACATGATTCGCCCCGCCGCTGTCGCTTTGGCCGCGCTTGCCGTGGCCCTTCCCGTGTTCGCCCAGACCAGTCGGCCGATCGGGGCGTTGCCGCCGTTCGAGGACGTGACGCGCGACATGGACGTTCAGCCGGGCCTGATGACCTTTTACCGCTACAAGGCCGCGGACGTGACGAAAGACCAGACGCGCCTGCTGTGCGCCGTGCCGCGGTCGCTGCTGAAGCAGGACCTGCTGTTCGCCGTCAATTTTTCGCGCGGCAACATGGCCGGCTTCCAGTACGTCGACGGCCTGGTCCGCTGGGAACAGGTCGGCCGGCAACTGACGCTGGTCGCGCCCGACACGCGCTTCGTCGACAAGCCCGGCAGCCCGATCAATGAGGCCGTGCGCCGCACCTATCGGCCGTCTTACGTCTTCGCCGTGCCGATCGTCACGACCACGCCGAACGGCGACCCGGTCGTCGACCTGAGCGACGCCCTGTTCAGCCCCGGCGGCGTGGTGCCGTTCCCCGGCGGCGGGCGCGTGCGGCGCGACATCAGCCGGATCGATTCGACCAAGAGCTTTGCCGACAACACTCTCATCGACGTCGACTACGCCATCGCCGGCGTCAGCGGCGGGTCGACGGTCGGCCTGAGTTACGCCTTCCGCCGCTTGCCGTCGCTCAGCGAAGGGTACCAGCCGCGTCCGGCCGATGAGCGGGTCGGGTATTTCCAGACGACGCGCCAGGACTGGACGACGAAGTACGACCGCCGGGAGTTCGTCGACCGCTTCGTGAACCGCTGGAGCCTGAAGAAGAAAGACCCGACGCTGGACCTGTCGCCGCCGGAAAAGCCGATCACCTTCGTGATCGAAAAAGGCGTGCCGTACCAGTGGCGCAGGTACGTGGCCGACGGCATCCTGGAATGGAACAAGGCGTTCGAAAAGTGCGGCATTGTCGGGGCGGTGGTCGTGCAGCAGCAGACCGAGGACAACGAGTTCGCCGACGTCGACCCGGCCGACGCGCGCTACAACTTCATCCAGTGGACCGTGCGCAACCAGGCGCTGGCCGTCGGGCCGAGCCGGGCCGACCCGCGCACGGGGCAGATTCTGGACGCGGACATCGTGATCGATGACGCGTGGATTCGCGTTTACAACCAGAACGCCGAGACGTTCAGCCCGAAAGCCGTCGCCAGCCTACTGGGGCCGGGCACGGTGGCGTTTCTGGAAAAGCACCCCGAGTTCCTGCCGCCCGGCGTGACGGCGGAGCAACTGAAAAACGAAGCGGGCGCGGACCTGATGCAGGACGCCACGGCATCGGCCGACGCGCCGCAGACGCCGCTGCGCTACGCCCGCGGCCGCGACCAGTGCGAACTGGCCGGCGGCCTGGTGCAGCAGTTGGCGATCGCGCAGGGCGTGATCGCGCAGGCGAAAATCGCCGGCCTGCCGAAGATCAGCGACGACATCATCGGCCACGCGCTCAAGTGGGTCGTGATGCACGAAGTCGGACACACGCTCGGCCTCCGTCACAACTTCAAGGCCAGCAGTTGGCTGCCGCTGACCGAAGTGCGTAAGAAACGTGACGCCGGCGAAGCGTTCGTCAGCAGCGTCATGGACTACGTGCCGCTCGCCTTCTTCGCCGACGATGATCTGGGCAAGATCAAAACCTTCAGTTCCGATGCCATCGGCCCGTACGATTTCTGGGCCGTCCAATACGGCTACGGCATTCCGAAGGAGGGCGAAGCGCTGCCGAAGATGCTCAAGGACATCACCGCCCAGAGCAGCCAGCGCGAGCACGCTTACGCCACCGACGAAGACACGATGGGCCTGGTCAGCACCGACCCGCTGACGAACCGCTACGACTTGTCCGACGACCCGATGACCTGGGCCAAGAGCCAGATCGCGCTCACGGACAAGCTGCTGGCCACGTTCACGGATTGGGCCGCCAAGCCGGACGACCCGAACCATTACCTGCGTCAGACGTTCCTTCAATTGATGAGCGAGCGCAGCCGCAACCTGACGTACGTCAGCCGGCTGGTCGGCGGGCAATACTTCACGCGATCGCGCCGCGGCGACACCGGTGCGCCGGCCCCGCTGACGTTCGTGCCCGTTCGCCAGCAGCGGGAAGCGCTCAAGCTGATCGCCGACACGGTGCTCAGCACCGCGTTCCACCGCACGAACGCCGACCTGCTGAACCGGCTCACGCCGTCGCGCTGGTGGGACGGCGACGACGGATTCCCGACCGCCCGCGTCGACTTCCCCTACAGCCGCTTCGTGCAAAGCCAGTACGAAATAACGCTGATGGCCCTGGCCAGCCCGCAGACGCTGCAGCGCGTCTACGACGCCGAGGCCAAAACGACCGGCGACGACAAAATGACGGCCGCCGAACTGATCCGCACCGTGCGCGACACGGTCTGGTCGGAACTGGACGCCAGCAAGCCCGCCACGCAGTCCGCCAGCGATGCGGCCCCGATGATTTCCTCCGAACGCCGCGGCATGCAGAACACGCACCTGCAGTACCTGCTCGCCACCGCCGAAAGCGGGTCAGAACTGGGGCTGTCGCCCGACCTGAAGAACCAGGCCCGCTTCGCGCTGCGGGAACTGAGTGAGCGGATCAAAAAGACGACCGACGGCACCGCCGCCATCGACTTCGCCAGTCGCGGCCACTTGGTCGAGGCCAAGAGCCGCATCGACCGCACTTTGGAAAAGCCGCTGGTTGATGCCGGCGGCGGGACGCGTCTCATCATTATGCAAAGCGGGCAAAAGCCGCAGGAGTAGCGCCCGCTTTGTTGTTCGCGCTGCCGTCCCCGTACACTGCCCCGACGCCGGACACGGGCCGTCGCCAAGGAGTATTGTCATGACTTCACCGGATCACCCCCAGCATTCCACCCGCCGCGACTTCCTTCGTGGCGTGGGCGGCGTGATGGCCGCTGGCGCGATCGCGCCGGCCGTCGGAACAGGCACGGCTTATACGACTTACCCGATCGCGCTGGGCGACCGGGTCTTGGGCGCACGGCAGCAGGCCGGGCATTTTGCGGTGGCCGCGCGGGCGGGGGCGACGGGGTTAGAAGTCGACCTCGGCCGGCTCGGCAGCGGGCCTGCCATGGAAAATCGCCTGCTCGACCCGGCCGTCCGCCGGCAGTTCGCCGAAGCGGCCGCCGAGGCGAACATGACGATCTGCTCGTTCGCCCTGGGCGCGTTCACGCATCAATCGTTCGCCTCGCACCCCAATGCCGAGGCGTACGTAGGCGACCTGCTTTACGTGATGAAACAATTCGACGTGCGCGTCGGCGTGTTGCCCTTCGGGCAGGCCGCGGATTTGAACGACGGCTTTACCCGCCAGCAGTGCGCCGCACGGCTCAAATCACTGGCGTCGCAAATCGAATCGTCCGGCGCGGTGCTGGCGCTCGACGCGCCGGTCGACGCGCCGGTCGACGCGCGGCTGATGCGGACGATTCTGGACGACATTGGCTCCCCCGCCATCACGGCCTGCGTGACGGCCGGCCCGTCTCTCGACGCGGCCGGTGCGTTCGCCCTGCTCGGCGGTGAACGGGTCGCGCAAATTCGGGTTCAGCACGGCGCGCCCGACTTAGCCGCGCTGCGCCAGCGGGCCGACGCCGCGGGTTGGTCCGGCTGGCTGGTCCTCGACCGCCACGCGATGACGGCGGACGACCTCACGGAGAACTGCGCCGCGGCCGTGCGGGACGTGCGCGACGGTTTTTCGGTCACGATCGCGTGAGGC
>DASVSC010000006.1:0-17523 GCA_036388295.1 Tepidisphaeraceae bacterium
AGCATCCGCGGCTGGCAGGCGATCAATGAGTCGGACATGCTGCTGATCCCCGTGGCCCACACGGCCCGCGTCGACCCGTTCTTCGCCCACCCGACGCTCGTGCTGATCTGCGACGTGCGCGACCCGATTACCAAAAAGGAATACAGCCGCGACCCGCGCTCGATCGCGCGCAAGTGCGTGGCGCACCTGCAGAAGTCGGGCATCGCTGACTGCGCGAACTTCGGGCCGGAGTTGGAGTTCTTCGTCTTCGACCACGCCTGGTACGACCAGGGGACGAACTTCGCCAAGTATTACGTCGGCAGCCGCGAAGGCATCTGGGGCCGCGGCGAGGAATCTAAGGACAACCGCGGCTATCACGTCCGGCTGAAAGAGGGCTATTTCCCCTGCCCGCCGATGGACACGCTGCAGGATTTGCGGTCGGAGATGGTGAAGGTGCTGGTAGACATGGGCGTGCCGGTCGAGGCCCACCACCACGAAGTGGCCACCGGCGGGCAGTGCGAAATCGACATGCGCTACCAGGACCTCGTGACGATGGCCGACAACGTCATGATGTACAAATACGTGGCCAAGAACGTGGCCGCGCGGCACGGGAAGGTGGCCACGTTTATGCCTAAGCCGTTGTTCGAAGACAACGGCAGCGGCATGCACGTGCACTTCAGTTTGTGGAAAGACGGCAAGCCGCTCTTCGCCGGCAATCGCTACGCGGGCATGAGCGAAATGGGCTTGCACGCCATCGGCGGCATCCTGCGGCACGCCCCGGCCCTGTGCGCCTTGTGCAACCCGACGACCAACAGCTACAAGCGCCTGGTGCCCGGCTATGAGGCGCCGGTCAACCTCGTCTACAGCAGCCGAAACCGGTCGGCCGCCGTGCGCATTCCGATGTACAGCGAAAAGCCGAAAACCAAGCGCCTGGAGTTCCGCTCGCCTGACAGCAGCTGCAATCCGTATCTGGCGTTCAGCGCGATCACGATGGCCGCCATAGACGGCATCAAGAACAAGATCGATCCCGGCGAGCCCGTCGATCGCAATCTCTACGAGCTGCCCCCCGACGAGCTGGCAAAAATTGCGACGGCCCCGACGTCGCTGGAAGAAGCGCTCAACACGCTCGAGCAGGACCACGACTTCCTGCTGGAAGGCGGCGTCTTCACCGCCGACGTGATCCATTACTGGATCAAGTACAAGCGCGAGAACGAGGTCGACGCCATCCGCGTCCGGCCGCACCCGTACGAGTTCTGCATGTATTTCGATATCTAAGAGGGTAAAGGGGAGAGGTGTAAGGCGTAAGGAAACGCAGAAAGCCGCGGCCGCGTGATTGACTCACGCGGCCGCGGCTCTTTGTTGCTAGCTGATTGAAGAATTGCGAGAGGGATGAAGCGTTCAGCGGTCTTACTTACGCCTTACGCCTTTACCCTCACGCCTTACTTCTTCTCTGCCATCTGCTTGATCTTGGCGGCATAGTTCGCGCCCACTTCGGGGCTGCCGACCTTGCCGACGGTCACGTACAGGTCGCTGCCGTTGTTGGTCTTGGTGATCTTGGCCTGGATCTTGGTCTTGTCGGCAGTCAGGCCCGAGGCCATGCCGTCGAGCTTGGTCGATTCGGCGCTGACGTCGGTCAGCTTGTCCTCTTCGAACACCGACCTGGCGGCGGCGGTGGTGGTCTCGACGTCGGCCGAGATGCTTACCGACTGTGTGCGGTAGGTGCTGGTCACGCCTTCCTGCGAGCGTGAGGCACAACCGACACCGACGATCGACACCAGCAGGGCGGCCGAGAGGCCACGGATTGCGTTCTTCATTTTAGTCTCCTTCGACTGAAAATTCGTTCGCGACGGACGCCCGTCGCTCTAGCGACTGTAGGCCCGTTAAGTGCCGATGTGTACTGGTGCGCCCAAACGCCTTGAGCGGGCGCGCCGGCGAGTGCTACGATCGGCCTACAGGAAAGGCCGATCATGCTCAACGACATCAAGACGCCGCCGCCCCAGCCCGCCGACCCGAATGCCGCCGGTCCGGCAGGCGGGCCGCCGCCGGCCGCCGTGCCGCCGAGCGGTGACATTCCGGGCGTGTTGAACGGCGTCGGGCCGTCGCCGTCCATTCGTCCGGACGAGGTCACCCGTGCGATCGACCCGACGGCCCCGGATTCGGGCCACATCCCGCGCAACCCACTCGTACAGCCGCACGCCCACGTCCGCCCGCACGTCGATCCGACGGAGCCCGGCTTGCACAAGACGCGCGTGATGGGCGAGCGGACGCACCTTGAGCCGGAATACGCCATGCCGCTGGAAGACCGCGGCAGCTTCTTCAGCCTGACGCTGTCCGCGATCGTGGTCGGCGTGTTCAGCCTGCTGCTGCTGGTCCTCTGGTGGACGCTGTTCCGCACGGCGTAAGCGTCACCCGTCCGAGGCTTGCGTGGTCGGCTTGAAGCCTTCTTTTTTCATCTGCTCGCGCAGGCCGTTGATCGTTTTCGCTTTTTTCGCCTGCAGGTACTGCAACACGTCCGGCGGCAGTTCATTCTCCGGCAGCAGGATCTGCAGGCCGTTGTCGAGCATCACGATGCCCGCGACGCGTTCGGGCCGCCGGGCGACGGGGTTGGACGCGGGGTTCCAAACGTACACGCCGCCGTCACTCTGCACGTAGTGCAGGCCGGTGAAGGCGGCGATGCTTTCCATCGCCTGGCGTGTGGACGCGTTTTCCAATTCCAGCTTGATGACGCGGGATTCCGGCGCGACGCGCTGCACCGCGCCCGGTTCGATGGAGAACTCGACGCCGCTGAGCCGGGCCAGTTCGGTCAGCACTTGCGCCACGTCGACGCCGTTGAAGCGGACGGTGATCGGCCGGCTGAGCAGGTTCTGGACGAGTTGTTCTTTCTGAACGACCACGACGGTTCGGCCGGACGGGTACCACGTCGCTCGGGTCTGGCGGTGCATTTCCTCGAGGGCCGACAGGTACGACGCGCCGCGCGGCAGGCGCACGGTCTGCTTGCCGACGTCTTCCGTCACGCGGCCGTCGATGACGTAGTTCGTCTTCGCGGCCGCTAAGCCGCTGTCGATATCGGTCGACAGTTTTTCCATCGTCACCAGGGCCTTGGTGTCCGGGTACGGGAGCGACGCCAGTACGTCCAGCGCTGTGAGCTCATCCACCGTGCAGCGCCGGGCCAGCCGCGTGAGGGCCGGCATCGGGTGCAGTTCGACGGCTTGATCGCCGACGATGAACCGCAGGCCGAGTTTGGCGGTGATTGCCGTCAGGGCCTGGCGCAGCGTCTGGTTGCTGATCTTGGCCGTCAGCTTCGTTTGGTCGCCCCAGGGAAGGATGTCGTAGACCGTTGACGACGCACGGATCGGGACGGCCGTTTTTTCTTCGATCGTCTGCAGCGCCTGCGGCAGCGTCGTGTCGAGGTTCAGGTCGATCAGCTTGTCCAAGGCTTCGTTGATCAACGCGCTGCTGCTTTGCGCGACCGCGGTCCGGCCAAGGGCCAGCGTCGACAACGCGAACAGCAGCAGGGCGGGGCGTGCGTTCATGCCGTTAGGATAAGCCTTTCGCCGCCGGTTGCACGGCGTACAAGCGGGCGCGAACGCGGTCGAGCAGCCGTTCGTGCGTCAGGCCCCAGCCCCACGCCGGCTCCAGGTCGGGCCGTTTGTGCGGCGTCAGGATCAATAATTGGCCTGTCACCTCCGCGAGCGCCCAACACAGCGTCGGCAGCCGGGACGGTTCCACCAGGTGCATCGCGAAGCTGCAAACGATCAGCGAATACCGCCTGCCCTGCAGGCCGCCGGCGGCGATGGCTTCGAACGTCATCTTCTCGCACGCCCGCCCCGTGCGCCCTTCGTAGGCGACGGCGGTGAACGGGTCGATGGCCGCGATGGCTTGTGCGGAAGAATGCAGCGCCAGTGTCACCTCGCCACTGCCCGCCGCCAAATCCAGCACGTTCGTCAGGTCGACCGGCCACTCGCGGGCGACGGCTTGGAGAAGGTCGGAAACGATGGCTTCATGCGGGTTACGATATTCGGTGCCGAACTGCTGGTAGTACCCGCGGGTGCCGTGATCGACGTAGGCGTCGTGGATGGAAGCGGGTTTTTCCATTGCTTGGTCATCACCTGAACGTAGGAATAAAGCAACGAAATAACGGCCACGACGACGCTGACCCACAGCGTGATCTTCAGAATGCGGATGCGGTTGGCGATTTCCTTGTCGCGCCATTCGGCCAGGCGGCGGTCGATTTCGTCGAGCTTGCGGTCGATGCGGGCTTCGATCTCGTCCAGCTTCTGATTGACGTACGTGTCCGCCTGGCGCTTCACGCGGTTGGCGATGCCGCTGAAGAAGCCGGCCTCTTCGATTTCTTCGCGCAGCGCCTGCTGGCGCGGCCCGGCGTCAACAGGGCGGGGGCCCGTTGTGGTTTGACCTGGCGGTGGCAGGGCGGTGGCAGTAGCGCCGGCGGCGGGCGCGGTGGTTTCGTCGCCGATGATGCGTTGAATGCGCTTGCCGACCCAGCCGCGGGTTTTGCGCTTGAGCTTGCTGTACAAGCCTTCCTGGCTTTTCAGTTGCTTGACCAGCTCCTCGCGGCTTTTGACGCCGTCGAGTTCGCAGCCGCGCAGCAGCGCCAGCGCCAGCAGGCCGCGGTCGCTCAGGCCGCTGAAGCGCATCGAGCGGTTCTGCACGATCTCGATCGCCAGCTGTTCGTTGGCCGCGCCGACGGGCGGCGTTTTTCCGGTCCAGTGGATCGCATCGATCAATGCCGCCCGGTCCAGCGAGGCGATCAGCTGGCGGCGCTTGTGAATGGACGAGATCAGTTCGTTCTTGTCCGTGACGGTCCTGGCGTCCAGGCCGAACTCTTCGGCGATCGTACGCAGCTCTTCGATCGGCAGGTCGCCCAGCTGTTGCCGGGGCGGCGTATGGACCGCCAGTGGAACGGGCAGTTGCGAGGCGGCTTGCGTTGGCGGCGTCAGTTCGGTCATGAGAGAACGCGGTCTATTTTCAGCAAAATCGTATGCGCCCAGAACAGAATCAGGAACACGATGCCCAGCAGGGCACAAATCAGCACGTCGCCCCAAAAGGTCTTAAACCGCAGCCGCAACCCGTGCACGAGGACGTACTGCCGCAGGATGGAAATGTAGCGGTCGTCGGTCATCAGCCACACGTACCAGCTCCACGTCTGCTGCACCGTCACGATCGTGCAATACACACTGACCACGATGAACAGGCCCCAGCGGAAGAAGTTGAACGGGTCGATGTCGGGCAAGCGTTATTCGCCTTCGTTCTCCGTCGGCGTTTCGCTCCCGAAGATCGCCGAGCCGACGCGGACCATCGTTGAACCTTCTTCGACCGCGATTTCAAAGTCGTGGCTCATGCCCATCGACAGATGTCGGAACGCCGCGCCGCCGGTTTTCTGCCACTTCATTTCCTCGAACACCTCGCGCGTGCGGCGGAAGGCGTTGCGGATCGTCTTTTCGTCGTCGGTCAACTCCGCCATCGTCATCAGGCCGACGAGTTGCAGATTGTCCATTGTGGCGATCTGCTCGCCCAGGTGCGTGGCCGCCCCGATGGCGACGCCGAACTTCTGCGATTCCTCGCTGGCGTTGAGTTGCATCATGACGTTGACTTTACGATCCACCTTCGCGCCGGCCGCGTCGATTTCCTCGGCCAGTCGCAGCGAATCGATCGTGTGAATGCACGCCACCAGCGGTAGCAGCGGCTTGACCTTGTTGCGCTGCAAATGCCCGATCATGTGCCAGTTCGGCGCTTTGGCCGCCGTCGATTCACTGGCGTGGATGCGTCGACGGCTCTGGACCTCGTTCATCTGCCCGGCCCGCTGGATCAATTGCTGCACTCGGCCTTCGCCGAGATCGGTTACGCCCAGGGCCACTGCTTCGCGGATCGCTTCCGGCGTGGCCGTCTTGGTGACGGCAATCAGGGTCACCTCCCGCGCGTCGCGCTTGGCGCGGGCGGCCGCCTGCGCGATCCGCTCCCGAACTGCTTCCAATCGCTCCGCCAACAGCGTCTTCTTCGCCACTTCGTTTCCTTCCGTGAAACCGAACCCGCAGTATAAGCCAAACCCCGCCCGGCCCAACTGTCGCGCGTCCGGCCGCCGTGCCTACGATGCCGCTATGGAATACCGCCAACTCGGCCGCAGCGGCTTTTTCGTCCCCGAACTGACCCTCGGCACCGGCACCTTCGGCGGCCACGACAACGAGTTCTTCAAGAACTGGGGCGCCAGCGACGTCAGCGAGGCGAGCCGCCTGATCGACATCTGCCTGGAAGCCGGCCTGACCATGTTCGACTCGGCCGACATTTATTCCGGCGGCAGCGCCGAATCCGTTCTCGGCGAAGCGATCAAGGGCCGGCGCGATAAGGTGCTGATCTCCACCAAGGCCACGTTCCGCTTCGGGCCGGGGCCGAACAATGTCGGGTCGTCCCGCGCTCATCTGATTGACAGCGTGAACGGCTCGCTCAAGCGTTTGCAGACCGACTACATCGACTTGTTCCAGTTGCACGGCTTCGACGCCAAGACGCCGATCGAGGAAGTCGTCGGCACGCTCGACGACCTCGTCAAGGCCGGAAAGATTCGCTACACCGGATGCTCGAATTTTTCCGGCTGGCACCTGATGAAGTCGCTGGCCGTGAGCGAAAAATATGGCTGGACGCGGTACGCGGCGCATCAGGCGTACTACAGCCTCGTCGGCCGCGATTACGAGTGGGAGCTGATGCCGCTCGGCGTCGACCAGGGCGTCGGCGCGGTGGTCTGGAGCCCGCTCGGCTGGGGCCGGCTCACCGGCAAAATCCGCCGCGGACAACCCATTCCTGAGAACAGCCGCTTGAAGCACCAGAACGTCAAAGAGGCCGGCCCGCAGGTGGCGGAGGAGTACCTTTACAAAGTGGTCGACGCCCTCGACGCGGTGGCGGCCGAGACGGGCAAAACGGTGCCGCAGGTGGCCCTGAACTGGCTGCTGCGCCGGCCGACGGTGGCAACAGTGGTGATCGGGGCGCGCAATGAAGAACAACTCCGCCAGAACCTCGGCGCGGTCGGCTGGCAACTGACGGCCGAGCAGGTGAAAACCCTCGACGCCGCCAGCGAACAGCGGAAGGTTTATCCTTACTGGCACCAGGCCGGGTTCGCGGAGCGGAACCCGTTCCCGACCTGAACTCGGCCGCCCGCGCCGGCATCGAATCGTGCCACGACCGCAACTATTCCGCGTCGCGGATCTGCACGCCGCCTGCCGCGGCGTCGTACCAGCCGATGATCAGGCCGTCGACTAAACGGCCGCCGTTGACGACGGTAAGGGACCGGCCGGCATTCTGAGCGATCACTCTGTCGTCCACGTATCCGCTCAAGACGCCGTCGACGCCGGGGACGACGCCTCCACGGAGCACGCGGTCACGCGTGCGGTCGTAGAACAGCACGTCGAGATACGACGGCCCGACGTAAGGCCGCAATCCCACGGCACCCTTCGTCGCCACGCGCACCGCGTTGAAGGGCTTGCCTAGGCCTTCTCGCCGGGCGATCACCAAATCGGCCGGACCGCTGTCGTAGTAGGCGACGACCATGTCGATGGCCTCGTCATCGAACGGGCCGAACTCGGCGTCGAAGCCGCTGTAGTTGAAGTCCAGGCCGCCGACGCCGCCGGACGTGGTGGCCACGTCCTGGATCGCCCAACGGCGGCCGTTCGTCTGGGCCTCGGCCAATCGGATCGATCGGTCGCCGTCGGCGGCGTAAGCGATGGCGAACTTGCCGTTGTGTTCCTTGATTCGCAGCTTGGCCAGTCGGCCGGCGTCGCCGCGGCGGTCGACCGTTTCGATCGTCCAGACCCCTGAGCCGTTGCGCCGGGCGAGCCGCAAATCGCCCTTGGTGCGGTGGTAGTAAGCAATCGCGTAATCATCGCCGTACCGCACGAGCGACGGGTACAAGCCGACGGAGCCGACGCTGTCGACGGTCTCGATTGCCCACGCGCCGTCCGGATTTTTGTAGGCGAACTTCAGGTCGCCGTGGTTGCCGTCGAAGTAGGCGACGCCGTCCCCGTCGCCACTGAGGTAAAGCCCAGTGTCCAAGCCGTCGTCGATGACTTCGGGCGCTTGCCAACGGCCGTCGCCGTTGCGGTCGACGGCTTCCAGGCGGCGGTCGACGGCATCGTAGTAGAAGACGCGCAATCCGCTGCGGCCGTTCGAATCGAAGTTAGTGATCGAATGCTGCTGGGCGTTGCGGATGAAATCGTCGCGTGGCTCCGAGCCGTCGCCGGGCGACAGTTTGACGAGTGCGGCCTCACGGTTTGGGCTCCCCGGCCCTGGGTCGGCCGCGGTCAACAGCGTGCCGTCGCGCAGGACTAGCGGCGCCTGACTGATGTCGATTTCGCCGGTGGCCGCCGGGGCGACCGGCCGCCGGTAGGGCTGGACGTCCCACCGGCCGTCGTCCTGTCGGCGGGCCTCTGCATACCCGCGAAAGCTGTGCAGGAGCAGCCGGCCGTCCTTGAGACGTGTCACCGCGTCGAAGGTCGTTGCTTGCGGTTCCCGCACGCCGTCGGAGCGGAGGCGTGAGCGGGTGACGCCGTTGTTCCGGAAGTTGAAGAGCTGCGTGCGGCCGTTCGCGCGGAAGCCGAGTACAACTGTGGTGTCGGGGTTAGCGACCAGCGATACCGGAAGGGCATAGTCGTAGAGATCGGCCTGCGGGTCTTGGACGAGCACTTCGCCGCCTCGACCGAAGGTCGTGTCGGTGCGGCCGTCGGGCGTGAGGCGCGTGAGGTACGTGGAACGCGCGGTTAGGACCGGCCGGTTGTCAGGGTAAGTCAGGTCGGGGCCGCGACGGTCTTCGGTGCCGGCCAGTAGCAGTGAGCCGTCGTCGCGGACGACCAGGCCGCGGATCGTGCGCGTGACCGACGCCTCGCCCGGACCACCGAGCACAATCGGCAGGTCCGCCTCGCCGTCGCCGGCCCAGGTCGTGTCCGGCCGTCCGTCGGGCGTGAACTTCAGCAGCGAGACAGAAAACATCGTTCCCCTCGCTTGACGATATCGCGCGGAGTCGCTGTCGGAGCCGACATAAACCGCCCCGTCCGCCCCGACCGCCGCTTGG
Source organism: Tepidisphaeraceae bacterium (assembly GCA_036388295.1). Classification (GTDB taxonomy): domain Bacteria; phylum Planctomycetota; class Phycisphaerae; order Tepidisphaerales; family Tepidisphaeraceae; genus RYN-431. Next base: position 9,050 of record DASVSC010000006.1, read on the forward strand.
CGGATGACGCTGCCGCTTTGACGGAACGGCGCGCGGCCCAGGCGGTAGACCGACCGGCCCTTCTCGCCGTAGGTGCGGTCGAGCGAGCCGTTCGCGTTCAGGCGGAACAGGCCGACGCCGTAGCGGGTTTGTTCGCCTTCGCCTTCTGCGTAGTCGTAGACGCCCAGCAGTTTGCCGCCGGCGACCTGGAAGAGCCGCCGGGTCGAGACGCCCGGGTCCGCGTAGCCGTTCTGGCCGAAGGTGCGGTCGATGGAGCCGTCGGCACGGAAGCGAAGCAGGGTGCGGTTCTCGCGATAAGCATCGATGCGACCGACGCCGGCGACGAGCTTGCCGTCGGTTTGTTCGAGCAGCGGCTCGCCGTTGAGCTTCGACCCGAGTCCGGCATAACCGTCTTGGCCGAAACCGCGGATTGGGTCGGCGAACGCCATCAGGCGACGCGGCTCGAGCGAGTCGATCAGCGGTCGTGAGCGATCGGATTTTAGCATCGAAAGTTGCCCACAAAGCCGTGTGTCGCGACTTACAAAATCTGCCGTGACGCAGGTTTCTAACCCGTGCCACGAGTCGCAGACACGGCCCCGAGCAATCGCCGCGCGGGTGAATGTACTGCAAGATCGGTGTCGAAGCCGCATTGTCAAAAGCAGCCGACAGATGGCAAAAATGCTTTGCAACGGCCTCTTTTCGCCCTATTGTGTCACGTTCGGCATTGCATGCCGGAATCCTATGAATTTCGACCCGAAAATGACGAAGAACGAACACGTCAAGCAGGCCAAAGACGGCCTGGACGTGTGGAACGACATCCACCGCTACGCCAAAGAAGGTTTTGCGGCCATCGAGCCGGACGATTTCGCGCGCATGCGCTGGTTCGGCATCTATCAGCAGAAGCCCAACGACGGCCACTTCATGTGGCGCATCCGCATCAGCGGCGGCCGGCTTAAGCCGTGGCAGCTGAAAGAGATCGCCCAGGTCAGCCGCGACTACGGCCACGGCTTCGGCGACGTCACCACGCGTCAGTGCATTCAGCTGCACTGGATGACGATCGAAAACTTCCCCGACGCCCTCGACCGCATCGGCAACAAGGCCGGCCTGTACACGCAGTTCGCCTGCGGCGACACGCCGCGTAACGTCTGCTCCTGCCCGATGGCGGGTTTGCTGAAGAATGAATACGTCGCGATCGGCAACCTGCCGAAAGAGCTCGCCGACATGTTCAAGGCGGCGGGCAAGGATCTGTCCAACCTGCCGCGCAAGTTCAAGACGACCATCAGCGGCTGCCCGCTGCACTGCAACCAGCCGCAGATCAACGACGTCAGCGCCTTCGGCGTCCGTCGCATCGTCGACGGACAAGTGCAGAAGGGCGTCGGCATCCTCGTCGGCGGCGGCCTGAGCAGCACGCCGCACTTCGGCCAGTCGCTGCGCGTGTTCGTCCCCGAAGACAAGATGGCCGAGCAGATTCCCGCCATCTGGCGCGGTATGTGCGAACTGTTCCGCGATAGCGACGAATTGCGCTACAAGCGCATCCGCGCCCGCCTGAAGTTCCTGGTGGCCGACAAGGGCTGGGAATGGATTCGCGACGAACTGGAACGCCGCATCGGCTTCACGCTGGAACACGACGAGAACATCGTCTACCCCCGCGGCGCGCTGCACACCGACCACGTCGGCATCGGCGAGCAGAACAACGGCCGGTTCTACGTCGGCATCCCGATCGAGCGCGGCCGCTGGACCGCCGACCAGATGACCGCCGTCGCCGAACTGACCGAACGCTTCGGCACGAATGAAGAAAGCGAAATTCGCCTCAGCCAGAAGCAGAACGTCATCATCACCGACGTGCCCGAGGCGAACGTCGCCGCGCTCGTCAAAGAACTGCAATCCGTCGGCCTGAACCCGGAAGCCCCGCTCTGGCGGCAAAACCTGATCAGCTGCACCGGCACGCAGTTCTGCAACCTGGCCGTCACGGAAACGAAGCAGCGGGCCTTTGATCTGCTGAAATACCTCGAAGAAACCACGCAGATCGACAGCCCGATCATGCTCAGCATGAGCGGCTGCCCGAACAGCTGCGCGCAGTACCAGGTGGCCGACATCGGGCTGACGGGTACGAAAAGCCAGTGGCAGGGCGAGAAGGTCGACGCGTTCGATTTGTGCGTCGGCGGCCGCTTCGGCGAGAACCCGGAATTCGTCCGCCCGCTGTTCGACAAAGTGCCGGCCCCGATCCTGCACCGGCAGATTCAGCAGGTGGTGAATGCCTATCTCGACCATCGCGTGAATCCGGACACCGACGACGACGCCGAGACGTTCCGCGACTTCATTGACCGAATCGAGCTCGATCAATTGCGGCAATGGTCGGCGATTCCCGAATGGACGCCGGCCCCGCCGAAGGCCAAGCGTGTCCCGCCGAAGCCGGCGTCGACCGCCGACGCCGCCGTCGCGGTGGCCGCCGGCGATACCGTGGCCGACCCGGCGACGGGCGGCTGACGCAATCGCTTCGAACGTGAGAAAGCCTCTCCCTCTCCCGGTACGCCGGGAGAGGGAACCGGATCGCTATCGACGAGCTTGATTTCGCCATGAAAAAGGTCGTCGGCAAATCCCGCCCGATGTGGTTCGACGTCGAGCCGAACGACCGCTGGGCCGACGCCATCGCGCACCTGCGGCAGGACAAGGTAATGCGCGGCGTCATCGCCCGGGTCGGCCCCTGCACGTTGCGGCCGCGGCGGGACACCTTCGTCAAACTCGTGCAGTCGATCCTCAGCCAGCAGGTCAGCGTGGCGGCGGCGGCGTCGATGTACCGCAAGCTGGCCGGCCAGTTCACCGGCGAACGCGTCACGCCGGCGGACATGGTGCGGTTCCTCAGCGAAGGGGACGAAGCCGTCATCCGCTCTTGCGGCCTGAGCCGCCAGAAGCGGGCGTACGTGCTCGATCTGGCCGAGCGGTTTCATGCCGGCCAGGTGCCGTCGCGGCGTTTTTCGCGCATGACCGACGAGCAGATCATCGAAACGCTTACCCCCATCAAAGGCATCGGCCGGTGGACCGTCGAGATGCTGCTGATCTTCGGCCTGAACCGCACCGACGTCTGGCCGATCGACGACATGGGCCTGCAGGAAGGCGTCCGCCGTGAGTGGGGCTGGCCGACGCGGCCGAAGGCGAAGGAGATCATCGACTTCGGCGACAAGTTCCGCCCGTACCGGTCGATCGCGACGTGGTACCTGTGGCGATCGAAAGACGTGCCGGCCTTATCTTCTCTCCCGGTATCCCGGGCGAGAGGACCGTAACGCGTCCGATAACCGTTTACCTTGTCAGTCGGCCCTGCATCTGCACGATAAGGATCAGACGTACGAAAGAGGTTCGCGCATGAAGGGCATTGTTCTCGCCGGCGGCGCCGGCACGCGGCTGTATCCGCTCACTTGCTGCATCAGCAAGCAGTTGCTGCCGGTCTACGACAAACCTACGATTTATTACCCGCTCAGCGTGCTGATGCTGGCGGGCATTCGTGAGATCCTGATCATCAGCACGCCACGCGATCTGCCGATGATCGAGTCCCTGCTCGGCACCGGCGCGGACCTCGGCCTGAAGCTGTCGTACAAAGTGCAGCCGGAGCCGAAGGGCATCGCCCAGGCGTTCACGCTGGGGGCAGACTTCATCGGCGGCGACAGCGTCTGCCTGATCCTCGGCGACAACATCTTCTACGGCGCGGAAGTCACCAGCCTGCTCGAAAAGTCCGCCCAACTGACCAGCGGCGCACACGTCTTTGCGTACAAAGTCAAAGACCCCGAGCGCTACGGCGTCGTCGAGTTCGGCCGCGACGGCCGGGCCCTTAGCGTTGAAGAAAAGCCGAAACACCCAAAGAGTAATTACGCCATCACCGGCCTGTATTTTTACGACAAGGACGTCGTCGGCATCGCCCAGAATCTCAAGCCCAGCGCCCGCGGCGAGCTGGAAATCACCGACGTCAACAAGGCCTACCTTGAACGCGGCGACCTGATGATTCAGCCGATGGGCCGCGGCGTCGCCTGGCTCGACACCGGCACGTACGACTCGCTGCTGAGCAGCTCCCTGTTCGTCCAGACGCTGGAAGAGCGGCAGGGGCTGAAGGTGGCGTGCATCGAAGAAATCGCCTTCGCGAAGGGCTTTATCGACGAAGCGGGCATGGCGAAATTGGCTGAAAAGGCGGGCAAAAGCGAATACGGCGCGTACCTTCGCCGCGTGCTGGCGGACGCGCAAAAGGCTTGAGGAGTTGAGCCGCGGGTGTAAACCCGCGCGTCCTTCGTCCACGCAGAGAACGCGCGGGTTCACACCCGCGGCTGGAACCCGTTTGGGCTTCAGTTCCGATCCACGCTAACGTACCCCCGTCGGCATGGCCGATGGGGTGCATAGATCATGACTACACTGCTCGTCACCGGCGCGGCCGGCTTTATCGGGTCTAATTTCGTCCGCATGCTCGTCAAACGCCGCGAGCCGGTGAAGGTCGTCGCGTTCGACAAGCTCACGTACGCCGGCAACCTGGCTAACTTGACTGACCTGCTCGGCGAGCAGGTCGTCTTCGTGAAAGGCGACATCTGCGATGCGGACGCGGTGACGAAAGCCATTGATGAACACGGCGTCACCCAAATCGTCCACTTCGCCGCCGAAAGCCATGTCGACCGCTCCATCCTGGGCAGCGGGCCGTTCGTGCTCGCGAACGTCGTCGGCACGCAGGTGCTGCTGGACGTTGCCAAGGCCAAAGCGATCGAAAAGTTCCTGTACGTCAGCACCGACGAGGTCTACGGCACACTGCCCGAAGACCAGCCGGACGTGAAGTTCACCGAAGAAACCCCGCTGCAGCCCAACAGCCCGTATAGCGCCAGCAAGGCCGGCGGCGACTGCCTGGTGCGCAGCTACTTCCACACGTTCCACATGCCGGTGCTGACCACGCGCTGCAGCAACAACTACGGCCCGTACCACTTCCCCGAAAAGCTCATCCCGCTGTTCGTCACGAACCTGATGGAAGGCAAGCAGGTCCCGCTGTACGGCGATGGCAAAAACGTCCGCGACTGGCTGTACGTCGAAGACCACTGCGACGCCATCTACACCGTGCTGCAAAAGGGCACCTTCGGCGAGGCGTACAACGTCGGCGGCAACAACGAGATGACCAACCGCCAGATTACGGAAACCATCCTCCAGGCGATGGACAAGCCGTGGGACCAGTTCGTCAAGTACGTCAAAGACCGCCCCGGCCACGACCGCCGCTACGCGATCGACGCGACAAAGATCAAACGCGACCTCGGCTGGGAACCGAAGTTCCGCTTCGACTCGGCCATCAAGACCACCATCCAGTGGTACCGCGACAACGAGACGTGGTGGCGGGATATTAAGAGCGGGGACTATCTGAAGTATTACGACACGCAGTACGCGGGACGGTAATTGACTACCTGGGCTTGGATGTTCATTCCGGTGTGGTTCGCGAGCCTATACATAGTGGCTCGCCAAATCGCTTTATGGCGCCAGCGGCTCGGCCGTGAGCGTGTAAACGCCTGGGCGCGTACAAACGGTTACACAATTGAAGACATTGAAACCCGGCCGCTCAAGTGGTTGATTATGGGAGACTCCTTACGTAGCAATGAACACTATGTCACGATCAAGAATCGGACTGGCCGAGTGCAGCACGCGTACATCCGTTATTTTCTGTGGCATGCGGAGCCGGATATTGAGTGGGACGATTAGCGCATGACCAACACCTACGACCGCATCCTCATCACCGGCGGCAAAGGCATGCTCGCCTACGCCTTCAAGCAGCGGTTCGCCGGCAGTCCGCTCAAGGTCACATTCGCCGACCGCAGCATTTGCGACGTCTGCGACGAGGACTCGGTCACGCGCGCCTTCCATGATTTGCAGCCGACGCTCGTCATCAACTGCGCCGCGTACACCAAAGTCGACTTAGCCGAGAAAGAATCGGCCAGTGCGGACCAGTGCAACGGCTACGGCGTCGGCCATCTGGCGGGGCTGTGCCGCGACCACAACGCGATGCTGGTGCACTACAGCACCGACTACGTCTTCGACGGCACGGTCGATCGCCCGCTGCAGCCGGGCGACCCGCTCGGGCCATTGGGGGCGTACGGCCGGTCGAAATTGCTCGGCGAAACGCTGCTGCAGGAAAACGCGCCCGCCCGCTGGCTGATCCTGCGCACCGCTTGGCTTTACGGCCCCGGCGGGCCGTGCTTTCCGGCCACCATGGTCAACGCCGCCAAGGCCGGTAAGTCGCTGAAGGTCATCGACGACCAGCACGGCACGCCGACCTTCACCTACGACCTCGTCGAGGCCACGCTTAATCTGGTCCACCTCGGGGCCAGCGGCATCTGGCACCTGACCAACAGCGGCCAAACCACATGGCACGACTTCACTGCCGCCATCCTCGATGAGTTCGGGCTGAAAACCGATCTGTCGCGCACCACGTCGGCGGAGTGGAAGAAACTCAAGCCCGACTCGGCCCACCGGCCTGCGTACAGCGTGCTGGACGTGACCCCGTACGAGGCGTTCACACACCTGCCCATGCCCGGCTGGCGCGACGCGCTGCACCGCTACCGAACGGCATTAGAGGAAGCCAGTCGACAAGCGGCTCCAACGCATTAAGCTGCGGAAGTGCCCCCACCCGAAGACACAAGTCAGCCGATTGCGGTCGTTCACCTACGATCGGGCGACGCAGCAAAGGCGTGGTGGACCGTTTTTCGGCATGAATGCACTCTCCGTAGAATGCTCGGCTGGCTGTATGGCATAAGCCGGATTCGCGCAGTGGTTGCCCTTTCGCGGGCAGGCCGACGAAGCCAGCGCAAGCTTGCCTCGAGGCAATGGCCAAGATACAGCGGTGTGCCAACGCCGCTGGAGCTTTATTGGCTTCCGGTCGGTTTACATTTCTCCGGCACAAACTACGCACGCACTTTTTGTTGGAATGATTTGCACAGTATCGCCGTTTCAGCGGACCGGTGCCTGTGGGTTGCGAGGGTCGATCCTTCCAACGTGATTTGGGTTCCAGTCGATGCCTTTCCCAACTGTGGAGCCTTCACTGCGTTTGTAGAGCGAGTAGCTCGTGCGAGCATGTCCCTGCCATCTCCCGATGGTGCTTTTGAAGTCGTGCTGTCACGTCGACCCGCTCCTACGGACGCGTCGCATGTGCGAACGGATGCGTGAGCAGGGCGATTACGGTGCTACACCTCGCGTATCATTAGACGTGCTTCAGCCGTCCGTAGACATCTGCGCGTTGTGCGAGCGGACAGTCCCGAAGCGGCTGATCACGCTGCATCACCTGACGCCCAAATCCCGCGGCGGCACCGCCGAGGACCGCGTGCCGCTGTGCAAGCCGTGCCACAAGCAGATTCACGCCACGTTCGATAACCGCACGCTGGAGCGTTCGCTCGCCGACATCACGGCCTTACGCCAGCACCCGCTGCTGGCCCCCTTTATGCGGTGGATCGTCAAGCAGTCGCCGACGCGCAACTTCAAGACGAGCGTGTCCGACAACCATCCGCGCAAAAGACGGCGGGGGAGATGACCGGCGCAAACGTATGATCATCTGCCACTGCGAATGCGGCGACCAGAATGCAAACCATCGCACGCGCATCAAACGGAAACGCCCCCTGCGTCGCGACAATCAAAGCCGCGGACGCAGTGGGGCGTGGTGTACGGTGGACGGCCGACGGGCGGCTAGAGGGAGCTGTTAACCGAGGTCCAGCGCGCCAGCACTTTAACGCCGAACGCGCGGACGACGACGATCGCCGCGACGACAATCAGGCCGGCAATCAGGGCGTATTCGATGACTTCCGCGCCGTGCTCGTCATGGACGAGTGACCTCAGTTTGGCTTTTACTTTGTTCAAGTCAGACTCCAGGTAGAGCGGAGGAGGAAAAAGGCGCAGCCACGTCGTTAGACGCGGCTGCGCCGTGCATTTTGATTTACAGTGAGGTGCTGAGCGACGTCCAGCGGGCAACCACTTTGGTGCCGACCGCGCCGACGACGGCGACCGCGGCCACAACGATCAGGCCGGCGATCAGGGCGTATTCCAACACTTCGCCACCCTGTTCATCTTTGATCAACTTCGCAACAATCTTCTTCACCTTCGACATGGGATCTCCTTTTTCGATCTGTCGACCTAAGCAGTTCCCGAGTCGGGGCAAAACCCCATTGGAGATTCGGGCGACATGCCCGATCAGCTCGAGAGCAAGCGTTTGTGACGCCGACGAGAACGACCATCGTTCATCCGCCGCAACCGGCTTGCTCGTTTAAGCACACCGATCGTTACACCAGTTAAATCGGATTCATTCAGAGACCGGTCAAGGAAAACCCACGGATTTCCGGCAAGCGCGACTTATCGGAACCTGCGGCTGTGCTGGGGCGGGGAATTCCAAGCCTTTGAACCAACCGCCCGCGGCGACGCAATTTTTCAAATGACGAATTGTGCGGCGGGTCCGCTTCAGCGGGCCTGTGAACGGGAGGCGTGCACAACGGCAGGCCCGCTGA
>DASVSC010000007.1:0-22561 GCA_036388295.1 Tepidisphaeraceae bacterium
TTCACCTTCGCGCGACGCGGCCGGCCGGCCCGCTGAAAGGTGATAGCATGCCCAACCCCGTCCCCGACCCGTTTTTAGCGCGGGAATCGTTGCCCGAGATTTGGAGCCGCCTCGCGTGGTTCATCGACAACGAGCCGCTGCCGCCCGGCCGTCGCAGATCTGAAATAGAACACTTGCGTGACTGCCTGCGCGGTGTCCTAGCGGTCGACTCGGCCGAGCGTGATGTGTTTCCGCCGGCAATTATGCAGCGGCTCGACGTGGTCGTCCCAAAAATGATCGACGCGGTGAACGCGTGGGCCGAAGGCTTACCACACGCGGCCCCCGCAATGGCGTTTGCTGCGCTGGAGCTGGGGGCAATCTCAGAAGCATTCGCCAGCGTCGCCAACGACGGAACGCACGGCGTTCTTGTGGCCCGATTAGCCGCGAATCGGGCCGCACAATCGAGAGGCGGCAAAAACAGCGTGACGACGCGTCGCTCCCGGCAGCATGGAGCTAAAGAAGAATGGCAACGGTTCTACGATGAGCATCAAAAGGTCACCCGGGCCGATGAGCAGCTCGCCGAGAGCCGTCAGATTTCGCCCCGCACGGCTGAACGCTGGCGGGAAGCATGGTCATCCGACATGAAGTAGTTTGTGACGATGACACGAAGTAGTTAGTGACGTTCCCGCCCTAGAAAAACAGTGTTAGAAATGCCTCGTCATCGCACGACGCGATGCGAAACGAGGCAAGAATGATCCCGCAAACCGAAGCCCGTATTAGCCCGAAATCCGCCTGCGCCGATCCACGCGTGCGCCGTGACGGCCGGGCAATGTCCCTCGCCACCTACTACCGCTGGATTACGTTCGGCGCTCGCGACGCCGCCGGCGTCCGCGTGCTGCTGGAAACGGTTCAAACGCCGATGGGCAAGTGCACCACGCGTGAGGCCATCGGCCGGTTCCTGGACCGCCTGAACGGCGTCCACGTTTCGTCGAGCAACGACTCCGCCAGCACGCCCGCCGCCGACGCAATGGCCGAGCTGGCCGCCGCCGGCATTCGCTGACCAGGGATCGCCCATGCCACGCCAGGCCACGCCGCAGCAGCGGCCGCGGGCCCGCCGGCCATTCGCCCGCGGCGTCCCGCAGATCATCAACCACGCCGTCGACGCGCGGGTGTCCACGGCGCAAGCCCGTTTGCGCTTCTCCGTCGTCTGCCGCGACGCTGCCGAGCTGGACCATGCCGTGCAAGTCTTCGAACGCTGGCGGGCATACGCCGGAGGTCCGACGTGAGCGACGACGCGCAGAATGCGGCGAACCTGCCGTACACGATGGTTCAATTAAAGGCTCTGGTGGCCAATGGCCGCGACCTGACGCTGCATGAGTTGCGGGTGATGCTGTCGTTGGTCATTCGCGCCGACGAGCATGGGGCGTGCTATCCGTCGAACGAGATCATTGGGAAGCCCTGGGGGATGACCGAAGGAAATGTACGGGCCGCGATCCGCAAGCTCAAAACCGCATCGGCGTCTCGGCCGGCCCTCATCGAGTCGACAGGCGTAGGCGGTGTCAGCCGATCCGGCAAGGGGATTTCGGCACTTCGAAGAGTGCTGCTCAGCGATATTCGTACCCGGCCAGAATCTAGCCGGCTTGAATCTAGCCGGCTTGAATCAAACCCGGCCAGAAAAGGGTCGCGAACCCGGCCAGAATCTAGTCGCGAACCCGGCCAGAATCTGGCCTCCAAAGAGACCATAGAAGAAACCAATAAAGAGATTGATGATGATTCCGCTTCGCAAAATCATCATCGTTCCGTCGCTTTGCAACGGCCGCGACCCGCAGTCGCGGCCGCTGGTGTGAGGGTTGCCGATGATGCTCATCGCTCGACGGTGAAGCCTTGGCAGGAACTGACTCACCGCGAAAAGTGCGAGCTGACCCTTCGAGATAACGAAGCGAAGTACGCGGCATTCCGGCCAGTCGTCGATCGCTACCCCATTCGGACGGTCGGCCGCCAGACGCTCATCTGGGCCATGCGTGCCGCCGGCCAAGCTGCTGAGGCAAAGCACGAAGAGGAAGGCTTCGCGACGATCGACGCCGCGGCCGAATGGCTGCTCCTGCAGGTGGACGGTTTTTCAGAAATGTATCAGACGCATGGTGGCCGCCGCGGCTCAGACGTCGCCATTCCGTCGTGCACGGACTGGATGCAGGCCGGTTACTGGCGATACCCGCCTGAAGCCCTGATCAAGCGATTCTGGCCGAGTCGGGCGGTGCAGGCATGATCATCGACCACCGAGGCGAAAGACTTCGCGGCGGGCTGGAACCGGCCGGCTTCTCGCTGGCGGCGGACCTGGTAGCCCCGATCGATTGGGCCAACGCCAAGACGCCAACGGCCGCCACGCGGCGTTACTACCTGCAGCGTCAGGCCAAGTCGATCGTCAACCGCGTGCGGATGAAGCACTTGCCGGACACCGAAGCGGCCGAGCCGCGATACCACGAGCTGCGGGGCGCAGGATGGTCGCCGGCGGTGGAAGTCATCCGCGTCTGGTTCTTCGCCCTGAGCGCCGACAACAGGCGTGAGCTGGTCGTGATGGCCAGGCGTCAGGGCCTGCCGTACGCGCGTGCGGCCTGGGACGGTCGCCGCGTCGCCTCACTGTCCACGGTGGACAGTGAGGGCCCCCGGGGTCTTAGGTTCTCCCCCGGCCGCTCGCCGGTGTTGACTCCACAACGAACAGCACCAACCCTCAACTGCCTTTCTTTCGCGCCGTGACTAATCATCAGGACCCAACATCGCCGCCCGCCGAAGCTCTTCGATATGTCTACGTCGAACGCCCGCGGTGCCCGCTCTCGCGTTGTCGTTCGATCGACCTAGAGGCTTACCGCACGATGCCGGACCCGGGCGACGGCACCACTAGCCGCTACGTCCGCTGCCGAAGCTGCGGGCATAAATTCATTCTCGTTTTAGAGTGATTCCAGATTTTGGAAAACACCGCCGGCCGCCTGCGAAACTTCCCCCAGATGAGGAAGCCCCGCCCGACCGAGATGCAGATAACCGGCAGCGCCACCATTCAGGCGATGCCGACGCCGGACGTGGACCCCACAATTCAAATCGTCGCCTACCGCGGCGGACCGATGCGGCCCAATACGAACCCGCCGCTGATGTTCCCTGTCATCGTCGACCTCGCGGGGCTTCAAACCTCACCGCAGACCCTGCTGTTAACGGACCACGACACCACCACCAACGGCGTCGTCGGCGTGGCCCGCGTCGAAGTCCGGGGTAAAGAGGTTCACGCGGCCGGAACGCTCAGTCGTGCCGCCACAGGGTATGAACGCGTCGTCGGTCTGCACCGGTCGGGCATAACTTTTCAGGCGTCGATCGGCACCACGATCGATGAACTCGACTTTATTCCGGCCGGCAAGGCCGGGACGGTTAACGGCGCCAAGGCCGCCGGACCTGTTTACATCGTCAGAAAATCCAAGCTGAAGGAAATCAGCATTACGCCGTTCGGTGCGGACGGTTCTAGCTCAGTGCGCATCGCCGCACGGAAAGTTGCCATGGCCAAGAAGATCAAACACGTCGCCGTCGCCGAAGTTGAAACGCCGGAGCCCGAAGCCGAGGGCGTCGGCAACGATGCCGTTCTGGCGGCCGTTGAGGCCGAGCGCGGGCGGCTTACTGTGCTGGCGACCCTCTGCGCGAACCACCCCAACATCCTCACAAAAGCCATGGCCGACGACTGGTCGCAGGCCAAAGTAAAAGCCGAAGTGAAGGCGGCGGACCTGCAGGCGAGTTTGTCGGGCCCGCACATCAATGCCGGCAATGGTGGCACGACTTCGGGTCGCCGGGGGCGTTCGACGCCCATTGCGACTCCGACGGCGATGCTCACCGCGGCCCTGATGCTGCACGCTGGCCGTCCGGACGACGCGGTAAAGACTTTCGGCGAGCAGACGACGCAGCGGGCCGAGGACATGCGGTGCCGCTCGATGATGGATCTGTGCGCCGCGGCCCTGCGGCTGGACTGCGAAGACGTGCCCTACGACAGCGGCGCAATGATCCGGGCAGCTTTCAGCACATTGTCGCTTCCGATGGCGCTTGGCAACCTGGCGGAGAAAACCACTGCCGACGCGTTCAACGAAACCCCTGGTGTGTACGGCCGGATTGCGCGGGTGCGGAACGTCGCCAATTTCAAAGAGCAGAAGATTATCCGAGTGCTGCTGACGGGCAGCTTCGAAGACCTCGCCCCCGATGGTGAAATCAAACACACCACGTTGAGCGAAAGCAGCAACGGTATTCAGCTGGGCACGAAGGCGCTGATGCTCGGCCTGACCCGCCAGGACATCATCAACGACGACCTGGGCGTGTTCAACGACGTGTCGAACGCGCTTGGTCGCGCCGCCAAGCGCCGGATGAACGACGATTTCGCCAACCTGATTCTGCGGAACGCCGGCAGCTTTTTCAGCTCCGACCACGGCAATTATGCCGAGGGTGTGGACACAGCTTTGTCGGCGGCCTCCCTACAGGCGGGAATGACCAGCATGAGCAAGCGGCAAAACGCCGCCGGCCATCTGATCGACGTACGCGCCAAGTTCTTGCTTGTGCCCCCGGAACTCGAATACACGGCCCGCCAGATCATCACGTCGGCCGAGGTGATGCGCTACACGAGCGCTTCGAAGGACAACCAGCCGACCGGAAATCCGCAGCAGGACGCGCTCGAAATTGTTGTCGAGCCGCGTCTGTCGAGCGCCGGCTACACCGGCAATTCCGTCACCAGCTGGTATCTGTTCAGTTCGCCGGGCGATAGCGCGATCAACCTAGCCCTGCTGAACGGCCGCACCGAGCCCGTTATTGAAAACGCCGACACCGCGTTCAACACGCTCGGCATTCAGTTCCGCGGTTATCACGATTATGGATTCAGCTTGAGTGAGCCGCTTGCGGCCTACAAGGCCAAAGGCGCGGCCTAAACGAAGTTCGAAGGGGCGTACCGGGAGTCGCCAAAAACCACCGGCACACGCTGTTCGATGCAGCGTGCTTAATCCTCGCCCGCCGGGTTGACTTCCGGCAGGCGATTTATCAGAGCCTGCGTCCGCCATTCGGCCGACGCCAAACCACGAAAGGTCCACCATGCCATCAGTTATTGAACGCCACGGCGTGCGCGGTCGTTCCTCGCCCATGGGGCAATCCTCGGGCGCTGCCACACGTGAGCGGCACTGGCTCGCGCGTGGCTACGTTAACGGCGAAGGCAAGGTCGATGAGGACGCGGCCGAGGAGGCCGTGCGTGCGACGACACCGGCAATACTCGGCACCGTTCCGTTGACGTCGATCGAGAAAGTCGACGAGCCGGGCAAAGACACGATCGGCTTCGTCGCCCGATACGAACTGCCCAACGCCGCAAAGGCTTCGGCCGAACAGGGCGAAGGGGGCAGTGTCTTTGACTACAGCTGGTCTTCGCAAACTGCGTCGGCCCGCATTACTCAGAGCTTGGCCACGACGGTCTACAAGCCCGAAGGAAAGACCGTGCCGGACTTCGCGGGCGCGATCCTCGTCAAAGGAGAGAACGTCGAGGGGTGCGACATCGACGTCGGCATCTGGCAAGAGGAAATTACCTTTTATCTGAAGCCGCAAAACGTGACGACCACGCTAAAGGGCCAGCTGTTCGCGCTCACCGGGAAAGTAAACTCCGCACCGTTTTTGTACTTCGACGTCGGCGAATGCCGGTTCTGTGGCTGCCGGTCGAATGCCACGAACGGGCAGAACACGTCGATCACGCTGTTGTTCGCTGCAGCCCCGAATGAAAAGATCCCGAGCAAAGATGAGATCCCGGAGGTGACCAAGCCAGGGCAAGACTTCGTTTGGACATACCGGCGGCCGGCGGTTCGTGCCTCAACAGGAACAGACGGGATCTCGTACCTGTACCAGGAACCCGTCGCTACGTACGTCGAGCAGGTGTATCCGCGTCGGTCGTTCGCGTTGCTGGAAGCCTTGATCAACGGCATCGGCACCGGCGGCTACGTGCCGCCCGAACCCGGCGACGACGAAGGCGGCTTCGGTGGCTGACCTAACGAGCGGATCGACGAACAATTTGCGTACGCTCGCGGCACTGGACCGCCTCGAACGCGGCCAGAAGACGATCGGCCCGTCGAAACACCTGAAGGTACTTCGCGGGCGCCTGGCGTACCTCGACGCGCAGATCCGGGCCCGCACCGCCAGCCCGGCGACGCTCGACTTCTACCGCGGCGAGCGGGACGCGCTCACGTGGGCAATCAAGCAACTGGCCAAGCCGACACCGGTCGCACCACCGGCACTGCAGTGAAGGTATTTCACCCGAGCCGGCCGCGTCTGCCGGCCGACCAGCTCTCACGCCAGGCCGCACGCTACCGCCGCCTGCGCGAGCAGCTGGAAGCCGCGGCGGCCGGCCCGCACACGCCGGAGAACGCCGCGATGCTGCAGGCTCACCGCCAGGCCAACCGTGACCGGTACGCCAGGCGCAAGGCCCGTGGCGATCGGAACGCGTGACAAAATCACTCTTCGACGTGGTCGCTTGATGTCAATGCGACGTTGTTGTTGATCTGCCGCTTTAACATCTCTGCATGATTTTCGATTGCCTCGAATATGCCTCGGGCAATGTCAAAGAAGGCCAATGCAGTCGAGCAGCAAATTGCGTATATGATGCTCGCCACCACGATCACGTACCAGCCGGATGTGAAAAAGATCAGGCACACGCAAAGCGCCAGCGCACCGACAAGCAAGATCACGGACCACGCTACGGCCGCGTGGAGGTCCTGAAGCGCCTGAATCCGGGCGATCTCGTTCATCGCAAGGGGCGATTCGCCGACTGCGTAACGTCGTTTGCTGTCAGACTGGCTAATAACGCTGTAAATCAGCGGCAGCAAACCAATGAGCACCGCGCCTAGGACTGACAGAACCGCGACGAGCAATGAGAGATCGGACTCTCTAGGCGGACCCACCTTAATGCCAAGGGTGGCGCCAATAGCGCAGGGCAGAACGCCGAGCAGGCCAACTCTCCACGGGCGTACTTGGCGGCCGCCTGTCTTGAGGTATGCCGAAAAATGGCAAAACAGAATGCCGCGTAAGCCGGTCGGGCGACTCATCGTGGACCCCGATCAGAGGAGTTGTTGGACATCGAGCCAGACCTCATCCGCCGCAAGCTGCAGCGATGCCCAAGACGGAAGCCCGTCAGCCTGAGGGATCAACTGTGCAGTGTAGTCATAACGCAGGGGGCTGTCGTCCGGATTGAGCAAGCTAAAGCGCTGGGTCTGGTGGCCACGTTCTATGTCGACCAACAAATCATCGACCTCGGTAAGACCGGGAAGCTTGACGATGTCAGTCACTTTTTCTTGTCGTTGGATACGCCGCAACAAATTCTGGAGAACCCGCGAGGGCCACCCGCCGCGGCGGTGCACCTTTACCTCGAGCTTGTCGCCTTCCTCGTCGAGCGGAGCGCTATCGACTGTGGCAGCCTCCATTTGCCGGCGGCTGGTGGGCGTCTTGCCGCTGTTCACCAGGACGATGTCTTGCATCTGGCCCGATTGAGCGAAACTCTGCAGAACGTTCGCGTCTACAAACTGTGTTAGTCGCACCGTTTTCCGCTCTGCCTGTTGAGCGAAAAACTTGTTCAAGTCATCCTCCAGATACCCTTTCATGCCGTCATTACCGAATGTCTGAAGAATCGCGATCGCGAAGTTCAGCCCGTCTCTGACGTGAAGCTGAAAGAACAGCGGGGTCAGAGCCCCCTGCGACCTTTCGATCTTGTAGACAGGAGCGGCCTCCGGATCCGCATCGTCAAAATCGTGAACTTCCTGTACGACTCCCGCCTCGCCCTTTAGCATCAAGCCGGTCACGCTGCGGGCCTCGTCGCTCCTGACGAGCCTCACAAGTTTCAAAGCCCGATCGTCGGCGTACTCGCCCGTGTCTGGGTCGCGGTTGCCGAGGCGGATTAGTTTATCTTTGCGGTTGCGCCCGTAGTTGAGCAGTTCGGAGTAACCATCGGTCGCCGTGTCCCTCTGAAAGGTCCACCAGTCCGAGGTGTGCCGCGTCTTCATCTGAAGTTGGTATACGCTAAATCCGATACGTCGCCGCTTCGCCACCAATCGCTCCTGTGACCCAACTAGGGGCTTCAAAAGACGCACCGAACATGCGAGTCGGCTTCCGTTCCAACAGCCCGCAGCGATCGCCACGGACTACCCCGCTGGCCGGTAGATACCGGTATCGCGGCCGAGTATACCGAAGTTCCCTAAGAAACTCCGCACTCACCTGAAAAGGCTTGAGAAACGGCGGGGCGGTCGCTATCGTGCGGTAGATTCAGGACGAAAGTGAGATTGCACTTTTCGCCCGGTTTGCCCTGAAAATGCCGGTGTCCCCGGTTCGAGCCCGGGACTACCCAATCATTCCCCACCGGCCGACGCCTTCTTGTGCGTCGGCCGCGGCGTTTTCCACTTGTCGATCGTTTTCACAGATGCGACGGCTGTTCTTTGCGGACGGCAAAAAGCGGCGCGCGAGGGTATCGTGTTCCCCATGTTTGACGAAAACGAAGAACAGCCGGCGGAGCGGGCGTTTGATCCGGTACAGCGGGCCATCGAGAAGACGAACGAATGCCGCAGCCATGCGGAACTGGCAGCGATTTTTGAGGGCTGTACGAAGTTCGACGCGCGGCTGAAGCCGGGGCTGGACGCCGACGTCGCGCGCGAGGTGCAGCGCGGCATGGCCCGTCTGGACAAGGCGAGAACGGAGAACAACCCGATTTTGCCCGAAACATCACTGGCCGAGGCGGTCGGATTGCTAACACTGTCGGACACGCGCGAGTTGTCGACCAATGATTACCACATCCACCGCCGGCCGGGGGAGACGATGATCGTTCGCTGGATCGGCGGCGACGAAGTCGAAACATTTTACACGCGCCTGCAGGCACATTTTGACGCCGCCCTCAACGGCTACCGGGCCGAGGAACGCCAGGCGCAGGAGTGGAAGCAGGACGCGGCGATGCTGAAGTACCTCGACACGCTGGACGCCGTGGACGTCCGACTGGCGGACCGCTTCCTGCGCGACCCGATCCGCCAGCATGGCCTGGCCGTGTTGTCCACGCAGACTGCGGATGAAATGAACATTGCGTATCTCTGCGACTTCGTCATGAGTGTGCCCGCGGCCGACGTGGTCGGCGCGGCGTCAGCGCCGCCGGAAGAGCCTTCGGAACAGGATTTGGCTTGGTTTTTCAAGCTTTTTCTGCTCCGCGGCGTCAGCGACGGCGTGGAACGGATGTGCTTTTTCACGTTCCTGCAGAAGTCGGACGATTCGTTCGGCGACTGACCTTGCCTTATGTCCGATTCCACCTAGGTGTTTTTCCGGCATATTTCCGCCGACAGCGACGGCTCGCTACGGTATACAGGGGCTTCGGGAGGACCTGCGGATGACATCAACTTGTTCAGCAGCGGCCACGGCGGGGCGATCATGACTGACGTGTTGCCCACCCTCGCCGCCGTTCCGACCGCCGAACCGCGCGTCGGCAGCGACCGCGAGAAGTTTGGCGCCGAGGAACTCGCCGTGGTGCTGTCGCACTTCGACACGGGGTTCATCGAGTCGTGTGTAGAATTCCCGCGCGGCAGCCGCAAGGCACCCAAGCTGGTGATCGTCGCCGAGCACGGCAAGTACCTGATGAAACGCCGCGCCCGCGGCAAGGACGACGCGTTCAAGGTCGCCTTCTGCCATCAGATTCAGCTTTACCTGATGGCCAAGCAATTCCCGCTGCCGCACCTGATCGGGACGAAGGGTGACAACAACTCGCTGTTCCAGTGGAAGAACGCGACGTACGAATTGTTCGAATACATTCCCGGCCAGAATTATTCGCAATCACTCGAATCGACCGCCGATTCCGGGCGGATTCTGGCGCTATATCACAAGCTGCTGGAAGGTTTTGAATCGCATTACCAGTCGCCGCAGGCCAGTTATCACTTGGCCCCGTCAGTGGAGAACGGCTTGCGGCAAATCCCCAAAACGCTCGCCAAAGCG
This sequence comes from Tepidisphaeraceae bacterium, assembly GCA_036388295.1. Lineage (GTDB taxonomy): Bacteria > Planctomycetota > Phycisphaerae > Tepidisphaerales > Tepidisphaeraceae > RYN-431. The sequence goes on from DASVSC010000007.1 coordinate 9,982, forward strand.
GCGAACATGACGGAAGTCTGCGACTACCTGCTCAAAAGCTACAACCATGCCGCCAGCACCGTCGACCATCTGGGCCTCGACCACTGGCCCAAGCAGGTGATCCACGGCGACTGGCACCCGGGCAACATGCTTTACCGCGACAACCGCGTGGTGGCCGTCATTGATTATGACTCGGCCCGGCAGCTGCCGCGCGTGCTCGACATCGCCAACGGGGCCCTGCAGTTCAGCATCCTCGGCGGCGACGACGACGTGCGCAAATGGCCCGACAATGTCGACGAAGTCCGCTTCACCCGCTTCCTCAAAGGCTACGATGAAGTCGTGCTGCTCAGCGAGGCCGAACTGCACGCGATTCCGTGGCTGATGATCGAAGCCCTGATCGCCGAGGCGACTTTCCCCATCGCCGCCACCGGCCAGTTCGCCCGCATGGACGGGGCGGCGTTCCTGTCGATGGTCGTCCGCAAAGTCAGCTGGCTGCAGCAGAACTCGGAACGGCTGGTCAAACTCGCGTCCTGACGACGGACGCATTCTGGAGGTCCGACGTGGTGGCGTGGCGCGCATCGATGTTGTTGCTGTTGCTGGCGTCGTTCACGACGGCCGCCGAGCCCGCGACCCGACCGGTGGACCGCCGGCTGATCGACGACGCCCTGGCCCGCTTGGCCGACCCAGAACCGGCCGCCCGCGACAGCGGCCGGCTTTGGCTGATGGGCCTGCAACCCGCCGAACTGCCGCGGCTGGTCGAAGCGGCCGCCGCCCGGCCCCTGCGGCCGGCGCAGGGCGTCGCGCTGCGCGAGATCATCCTTTACGTGCTCACGCGCGACGCCCTCCGGCAGACCCCTACGCGCGACAACAAAACGTTCCTCGGCGTCCGCCTGCCGAGCGTCTTTGCCTACACGGCCGACGAATCAACCATTCCCGTCGGCATCCCGGTGCTCTACCGCCTGCCCGGTTTCGCCGGCCAGCGTTTTTTCGAAGAGGGCGACGTGATCCTCGGCTTTTCCCTCCGCGACCGCGTCGAATGGGTGCGCACCCGCGACGAGTTGATGAACGTCATCAACCAGTTCAAGCCCGGCGAAATCATTACCGCCGTCGTGCAACGCGCCGGTCGAACGTTCGACGTCCCCGTCACGCTCGACGCCAGGCCCACCCCCGGCGGCGCTGGCGAAGAGGAACAGTACGAACAGCATTACCTAATGCTCACGAACCTGATCCATCAGGCTCAGGCCGATGCCGAACGCGCTTACGCCGAACGATACGCCGCGGCTTTACGGGTCGACGCGGATTAAGTGCGGCTGGTAGCGCCGCCGCATGCTACACGCCATAACAAGCCGGCCTTAGGTCTGACCGGTCCAGGTGCCTTGCGGATCGGCGCGCTTGAAGGCGTCGCGAATCTTTTGAACCACGTCCGCCGCCAGCGGACCTTGGTCGATCGCGTCGATGTTCTTCTGCGCGTTGGCCACTTTCGTGGTGCCGACGAGGGCACACGTAACGCCCGGCAGGCCCAGCGTGAACCGCAGCGCGATGCCCGGCCACACTTCGGCCGGATCGCCGCTCAAACCAAGGTCGGCCGGCGTGAGATTCATCTGCTTCAGCCGGTCCGTGTAGACCGACGCGTATTTCTGGTACATGCCCTTTTGCTCGGCCAGGTCTTTCCAGGCCGCGTTGGCGATCGGGCGTTTGACGAGGACGCCGACGTTCTTTTCCACGGCGACCGGCAGCACCAGGTCGATGTTGAGCTGGTCGACAATGTTGATGGACGTCTCGACCACCGCCACGTCCGGCAGGCCAGCGGCATACGCAGCCGCCTCGTTGTCGCCGCTGTAGCCGGCGAAGCGGATCTTGCCCGCCTCCCGCGCCTCGGCCAGGGCCGCCAGGGCTTCGCCTTTCTTCAGCGTGTCGAGGTCGCACGAGTGCAGCAGCATCACGTCGACGTGGTCGGTTTTCAGTTCTTTCAGCGCGTTATCGACGGCCGCCGTCACGACGGCGGCGCTCCAGTCGGGCGCATCGACGCCGCGGAACTTGCCGCCGACCTTGCTGACCAGGGTGAACTCGCCACGCCGTGCGGACAAATGCTGGCCGATGAAGGCCTGGCTGCCGGGGTAGCTGGTGGCGGTGTCGATGAGTGAAAGGCCTTGATCCAGCAGGCCATTCAGCATCGCGGCCGCCTCGGCGGCGTCGGCTTTGAGAAAGGCGGCCGGGGCCGCGCCGAAGCCGAGTTCCGACACCTGAAATCCGGTCCGGCCGAGCGTGCGTTGATTCATGAACGCAGTATAGGCCGTCGGGAATGGGCCCTTGAGCCTTGGGCGCAGAACGTGAACGCTTGTGTAGGGTGGGCACCGCCCACCTCGCTACGACGGACACGCTAGCCGCGGCCGTGAAGGATCGGACACGCTTCGACCGACGAACTGGTGGGCAGTGCCCACCCTACGCAGAGCGTGAATCCCTTTGTCGCACCGGGCTTGAGCCCCGGGGCCAATTACGCCGCTTCCAACAGCAGGCCCGTCTTGCCCGCCCAATGGACGCGGCGGTAGGCGGCGACGCTGACCGAACCGGCGGCCAGCAGCGGGTGCAGGGCGTCGGCGGCGGCGTCGACGTGGTCGATCAGCACGTGCAGCCGCGGGGCCGCGTGCGAGTCGACATTGAACTGCGGCAAGGCCATCGCGATCAGCGTGCGGTTCTCGTCCATCCAGCGGAACGCCGCGGCGATGGCACGCAAGTCCGACAGGCCCGGCCGGGCGACGGCCAGCAGCGTCAGGCGGCGGTCACGGGCGACGGCGACGACGGCCTCGGGCATCATCGGCGGCCTCACGGGCGACTCGGCCCATTCGCTGCCGCCGAGCACGACGGCCCGCAATATGCCGGTCGGCGACGCGTCGGCGTCGGGCAGGTCGATGATCGTCTCCGCGCCGTCGGCGACGGCGGCCGAACGAGCGGGCGGCGGCGTCATCCGCATGAACGGCATGCTGTCGGCCGCCGCGGCCATAGGTGTAGACCGGACGACGGATTCGGCGATGGCGGCAGTCGGGACCGTCTCGGCTGCCGCGCCGTCGGCCAGGGCGGCCAGCACCGGCCAGTGCGAGTTCGAGGCGCATTCCGAAAAGGCTTCGTGCAGGCAAGACTCGGCCGCGTCAGGCCGCGGCCGGGCGGTGGGGCCGGTGGCTAAATCGACTTTCAGGAATTGCTGGCAAACGCCGGCCAGCTTCTGGCAGGTTTTCTCGACCTCTTCCGCGCTGGCGTCGCCGAGGACGCTAACGGAAAGCCGCGGCCGGCTGTCGCCGCAGACGCCCTTGAGCGTGCGGTAAGCGCTGACAACGCCGTCGTGGTCTGTGCCACTAAGCAGCGTCCAGGCGGCGACCTTGTTCAGCAGCGCCTTCGTTTCCGCCGCGCGATGATCCGGCAGCACCAGCAGCCATTGGCAGACGTCCTGATCGAGTTCGACCAGCACTTCCCGCAGGCGTTGCGCGTCGAAGGCTTCGGGCTCGATTTCGGTCGTTTCGCCTTCGCCGGCCGCATCAACGCGGCAGACGCGGACGTTGGCGTCGTCGGCATAGATGACGCCGACCGGCTCGCCGCCGCCGAGCGCCACGGCCAAGTCGACCACACGGGCCTGCATCTGCTGGCCGAGGTGGTGAGCGATCACCGCCCGCACCGGCTTGAAGACCGGCTCGGTCGATAGCGGACGCATCACGCTGGCGAACTCTTCGGGCGTCAGGTCGACGCTGTTGTCCCTCTCGGCAGCGCCGGCCGTGTGGCCGGGCGGCTGGCGCTGCGGACGCGCGTCGCTGCCGGTCTGCTTCTTGCGCACGTCGCTGAGAAACAGGTGAGAAATTTCGGACAGGCGGCGTGAGTTGGGCGTGTAGTCCATGGGAATACCGGTTGATCTGTTGATGCGTTGATCAGTGGCGGCTTGCGATCGTTGAGTTGCCACTGATCAACTCATCAACCGATCAACAGATCAACGGTCCTTAAGCGACCTCAACGACGCTGTTCAGCTCGCCGTACTCGTTGGCTTCGGTCATCGGGTTGTGCGGGTCGTTCGTCCAGGCGCCGTCGACGACGAAGCGGTATTTGTACCGGCCCGGCGTCAGCGGCAGCTTGGCGACCCAGCGGCCCGGCCCGGCAGTCATCAGCGGCGTGCTGACCGGGGACCAGTTGTTGAAGTCGCCGGCCACCTGCACGCGGCGGGCTTCGGCGAACTGGGCGGCGAAATGCACGTCGCCGTCGATCAGGCGAATGCCGTACACGGCGTCGATCTTTTCCTGGATCGTTGGGATGTCGCCCTTGCGCTCGATCGGCATGTCGGCGTTGAAGTTGACGGTGTTCTTGCCGAACTGGAAGTTGGTCAGCTGCGCCAACTGCTTGGCCCGCTGCACCAGCTCGGCGGGGCGGCTGAGCTTTTCGGTCACCGGCGGCTCGATCTCTGCGGGGCGGTGGCCCATGAGTTCGCGGGCCAGATTGACGAAGTCTTTGTAGCCGCGACTGCCGGGGTCGTATTCGGTGATCGGCTGGCCGAAGCTGGCGGCCTCTTTCAGCTTCGTGTTGAAGTTGACGGCCGACTCCATCAGGTAGTCTTTGTACTTGGCCCGCAGTTCGCCGAGCACTTCGCGGGCGAGCTTGGTGCGCGTGTCGTACAGCGTCGGCAGCACGCGGATACGGATCTGCTTGCCGGCCTTTTCGCGCAGCTCTTCCAGCGTCTCCATCATCTTCGTCAAACCGTGCAGGCTGAAGTAGCCGGTCTCGACCGGGACGATGACTTCGTCGCAGGCACGCAGGGCGTTGAACGTAATCAGGCCGACGCCCGGCGGGCAGTCGATCACGCACCATTGGTACGTCGACTGAACGCTCTCCAGCGCCTCGGTCAGCCGATTCTCGCGGCCCGGCTGGCCGGCGAAGATCTGCTCGAACGCGGCCAGCTTGATGTTCGACGGGGCCAGGTCGAAGTCGCTGGCGATCTGCCAGACCACTTCGCTGAGCTTCAGCGGCCGGCCGTTCGGGCCGTCGACGAGGCAGTCGTACACGGTCTTCTCGACCTGCTCGTCCGGCACCGCGAGGCCGACGGCGCAATGGCCTTGCGGGTCGAGGTCGAGCAGTAGCGTTTTGTGGCCGAGGCGGGCGAGGCAGGCGGCGAGGTTGATCGACGTGGTCGTCTTCCCGCAGCCGCCTTTTTGATTGATGATCGCGATCGTTCGCATAGCGAAACCTTCCGTGGTGGGCTGGCAACCTTCCATGGCCGCCTGTGCCGAATGACGTGAGTCAGTCGTTGAATCGGCCGATTGGCGTGATGATCTTTATTTAATGCGTAAGGATCGGGTCCATTGTGACGACCTTCGCGGCCCTACGACAAAACGAGCGAATACGGCGACACGTCTACGCCGCAGCGTTAAGCGCTAGCTTTGCCACGGGCGGCGTGTATTCCGGCACGGCTTCAGCCAGGGCGGCCAGTACGGCTTCCGGCGGCTTCGTCACGGCGGCGGCCAGGTTGCGGATGACGCCGTCGATGTGGTCGCCGGCGTAGCGCGGCAGGTTCCAGACGTGGATCTTCGGATGACTGGTGGGGGCGGTGCCGTCGGAGTCGTTGGCGAGTTCTTCGAACAGCTTTTCGCCCGGCCGGGTGCCGGTGATTTTGATGCGGATGTCGCGGCCGACTTCGAGGCCTTCGCGGCGGATCATCTCTTCGGCCAAGTCGAGAATTTTCACTGGCTCGCCCATATCGAGCACGAAGATTTCCCCGCCGCGCCCGATCGCGCCGGCCTGCATGACCAGCTGCGACGCTTCGGGAATGGTCATGAAATAGCGGCGCATGCGTGCGTCGGTCACGGTAACGGGCCCGCCGGCGGCGATCTGGCGGGCGAAGATCGGCACCACACTGCCCGACGAGCCGAGCACGTTGCCGAAGCGTACGGCGACGAAGCGGGTGGACGCCGGGCCGTCGTTCAGCGACTGGATGTACAACTCGGCCACGCGCTTGGTCGCGCCCATCACGCTGGACGGGTTGACGGCCTTGTCAGTGCTGATGAGGACGAAGGCGGTGACGCCGGCGGCGAGGCTGGCGTCGGCGACGGTTTTGGTGCCGAGGACGTTGTTTTTGATCGCCTCGCCGGGGTTGGCCTCCATCATCGGCACGTGCTTGTGCGCCGCGGCGTGGAAAACGACCTGCGGCCTTTGTTCGGCGAAGACTTGCGCGATGCGGGTGGCGTCGCCGACGTCGGCCACGACGGGGCGGATGTCCGAGCCGAGCCATTGTTCGCGCAGCTGCTGGTCGATTTCGAACAGGGCATTCTCGCAACGGTCGATGAGGACGAGGCTGGCGGGGCAGAACTTCATCGCCTGCCGGCAGATTTCCGAGCCGATCGACCCGCCCGCCCCGGTCACCACCACCCGTTTGCCCGCCAGGAAGCGCTGCAATTCGGGCGTATCGAGGTTGACAGGCGTTCGGCCGAGCAGGTCGGTCGTGGTGATGCTCCGGCGGATAACCTTCGCCTGCCGCGACGGACGGATCGCGGCGGCCAGCTTGCGGAGCAGCAGTCGGGGCATGAACAGGTTATCGGTCGAGAGGGGGCGAGGAGTTGAGCGGCTTCCACGCTTCCTCAAGCCGCCATTTCAAGTCCTGGCACTTTTTAAGGTGATCGGGGCCGAACATGAGGCGTAAATCTTCCAGCCAATCCAAACGGTCGGCGGGCGTCGAGCCGCTCAAAACACGACGAAGCCGCCAGAGCTCATCGTCCGTCAGGGGTTCAACTTGGAGTCGGCCCATCGTGTTTTCGCTCCACTTCGTCAAAGATTCGATACAAGAACTTGAGGTCTTCCAGATCCTTAGGCCGACGGGCACGCTCTTTCAAATCGATCAAATGTCGAACGCTGCAGATCCGAATGAGTGCCCCGTCGTACTCCACCTGAACGGCCTCTGTTAGCATTTCGTCGTAATCGATCGGATGGTCTATGAAGACGTCTACCGCCGTATACGGCGGTTGGCTATCGAAAAAAGCCAACGCGACCATGTTTTTGTTTCGCCACTCGGCACGTGCGCCGGCCACCGAAAGTTGCTCAGGATCGACCGGCGTGCGCGGAGTGTAGCCTTCTCCGCGGAGGCACGTGACCAATCGATGTACGTTCGAACGATCGAATCGGACGATGATATCCAAATCAAGCGTCGCGCGATTAAACCCGTGAGCATTTACGGCCACTCCACCGACGACGACAAAGTCGGTGCCGGATTCGGCCAAAGCTCTCATAATCGTGGCCAGCGGCTTCGCCATCGCCAGAATCATAACAAATTGCGTTTCCGCCCGCCCGGGGATACCGTTCCTGTCGCATGCGCTGTCCGTTCTGCCACGCCGACAAAGACAGCTTGAAGGTGATCGATTCGCGGGCCTGCGACGGCGACCGCGCGATCCGCCGTCGGCGGGAATGCTTGAATTGCAAAAAGCGGTTCACCACGTACGAACGCGTCGAGGGGTCGGTCAAGCTGACGGTCATCAAAAGCGACGGCCGGCGGGTGCCATGGGACCGGCAGAAGATCGTGGCGGGCCTGGGGCGGGCGACGTTCAAGCGGCCGGTGCCGGACGAAGCCTTGCAGCGTTTGGCGGAAGAGGTCGAGGAAGAGTGTTTCGCCAGCCACGACCGTGAAGTGCCCACCGCCGAGATCGGCCGAATGGTGGCCGACCGTTTGCGCCGGCTCGATCAGGTCGCCTACGTGCGGTTCGCCAGCGTTTACCGGCAGTTCAACACGCTGGACGAACTGATCGAAGCAGCCCAGAGCGTGATCGACGCCCGTCGCTTCGAAGACCCGAGCCAGGGCAAGCTGTTTCTCGACCCCGCCACGAACGGGAAAACTGCCGAACCGACGCCCGCCGCACCGCCCGCCCCGCGCCGCCGGCCCAAGCGCGGGCCGGCCGAAGAGTGAGCCGAAGTATGGGCCGGATTGTGATATAACTGCCCGAACGCCGGCTCCCGGCGCGAGAAGAGGGATGTTGATGAAGTCGTCGTATCGCCGAATCGCGGCCGTCGCTGTGGTGTCCGTCGTCGCCGGCTGCGCGCCGACCAAGCCGGTCGAGCCGCCCAAATCCAATTACTCCGACCTCGGCCCGAAGGAAGTGCCCGACTTCCTCAAGCAAACGGTCTGGCAGCAGGTCGACTTGGCCAACGCCAGCCCGCTGCGCGTCAGCGGCTTCGGCCTGGTCGTCAACCTCGACGGCACCGGCGACACCCGCGCGCCCAACCCGGTGCGCGAGTACATGATGAAGCAGATGCAGAAGCACGGCTTCGGCAGCAGCACCGCCGGCCTGCGCACGCTCGGGCCGGAGCAGGTGCTGAACGACCCGGAAAAACGCACCGCCCTCGTCCGCGTCGACGGCTTCATCCCGGCCGGCGCACACAGCGGCCAGCTGTTCGACGTGCAGGTGTCGGCCCTGGAAAACAGCAACACGACCAGCCTGCACCACGGCGAACTGTACGAGGCCGACCTCGCCCCGCGCGGGGCCGACCCGTTTAACCCCGGCGGCGGCGTCATTAACCCCTGGGCCCGCGTGCAAGCGGGCCCGATCGCCATCAACCCGGCGTATGCCCTCGGTGACGGCGCGAAGACCAGCAACCAGAAATTGTCGATGCGCTACGGCACGGTGATGAACCGCGCGATCGTCGCCGAAGAACGGCCGCTGGTGCTGAAGCTCCGCCAGCCGGAACGCCGTCTCGCCCGGCAAATCGAATCGCGCGTCAACGAACGCTTCCAGGAATCCGCCAACGAACGCTTCGCCGGCTCCAAAACTGCCATCGCCAAAGACGAAGGCGAAATCTGGCTGTACGTGCCTAAGAAGTACGGCACCGACTGGGAACGCTTCATTGGCGTGGTGATGCACACGTACTTCAACCCCAACGCCGACTACGCCACGCTGCAGGCCAAGAACCTGGCGGTCATCGCGCAGCGCGACGGCGAGAACGCGCCGCTGCTGGACATCAGCTACTGCTGGGAGGCACTCGGCGAGCCGGCCGTGCCGGCGCTGAGCACGCTCTACGCCAGCCCGCTGCCGGCGGTGTCGTTCGCGGCCGCACGGGCGGGGGCGTTCCTGGGCGATCTTGGGGCACAGGAAGCGCTCACGCGCATGGCCCGGACGCCGGACCACCCTTTCCAAACGAGCGCGATCGAAATCCTGGGCGCGCTGCCGTCGACCGCGCAGCTGCGGACGACGCTGCGCATGCTGCTCGACAGCGACCAGTTGCTGGTGCGCCTCGAAGCCTACAAGGCGATGCTCGCCAGCCGCGACCCGATCATCGTCAGCACGCGGTTGCGCAACCGCTTCACGCTCGACCTGATCACGTCCGACGGCCCGCCGACGATTTACGCCACGCGCGTCGGCGAACCGCGCATCGCCATCATCGGCCGACAGCCGAACGTGGTGTTGCCGTCGCTTTTGATGGCGCTGGACAACCGCCTGACGATCATGGGCAACGCCGACCGGCGCGGCGTGCAGATCTACTACCGTGGCGACAAATTCAGCCCGGCCGTCACACAGGAATGCCGTTCGGAACTGGGCGTGCTGGTCGGCCGTCTCGGCGGGGAAACGCCCGACCCGGCGCAACGCTTCCGGTTCCACTACACCGACATCGTCGGCATCCTGCAGAAGATGACCGACACGAAAATGATCGCCAGCGTCGGCCCCAACGGCGAAGCACTCGCGGCGTCATTCCAGATCCAGGCGCTGCCGGGTTTGGACGATCCGATCCTCTCGGCCCCGTCGATTCCCGAACAGCGGCCGCAGGACGTGCCGACCACGCAGAAACTGAGCGACGCGACGATGCGGTAACGTGCTTTCTTTAGAGTGTAACCGCTTGGAAGAACAACCGATGACATCCGTCGCATCGCTAAAAGCGCAGTGTCATCGACGCTCGGCATGGCCGCTTAAGCGGCCATGGCCTTGGTGCGAGGCCGAACAGGTCGCGTAGGGCAGAGGCGAAAATCGGTCTAAACATTCGGCGCGCTGTCCCGCCCGGCCACTGCGACTTCCGTGCCGATGCGGGCAATACGGGTGGCGGCCAGGCCGTCGGCGGCGGTGGGCATCTGGCCGGCGTCGCCGGTGCGCAGGGCGCGTTCGAACTCGGCGTACATGCCGTTGAAGTTCTTTTCTTCCGTCCACTCCAGCGTTTTCGTGCCGGCCCGGGTGACGCATTCGAACGTGCGCGTCTGGCGGTCGTAGCGGATCAGGCCGTCGCTGCCGATAAGTTCGTAGACGAACTCGACGCGCGGCTCGAGCGCCGTGTGGCCGTAGGTGAAGCTGATTTCCACCGTCGTATGAACGCCGCCCTGGTGGTTCATGTGCAGGTAGACGTGGTCGGGAAAGTGATAGCCTTCGGTTTCGACCCACGCGCCGTGGCCGGCCACGCGCCGGACTTCCTGGCCGGTCCACCAGCGGGCCAGGTCGATCTGGTGCACGCCGCAGTCGACCATCGGCCCCCCTTCGAGCATGCGGCCGACGCGGCGATCGTACAGGCCGGAAGCGGCGTCGCCGCGCCGGTTGTACTTGCCGTGGCAGTCCCAGACGTAAATGAGCCGCAGGCTGCGCACCTCGCCGATGACGCCTTCGCGGAGCAGGCGATGAATCTCCATGGCGGCGGGGGCGAAGCGGTACGTGAAGCCGACGTATAACGGCAACCGCGCGTCGCGCATCACGTCGATCATCTGCTGCGCTTCGGACTCGCTCATCGCCAACGGCTTTTCGCACAGCGCCGGCTTGCCGTAACGGGCGCAGGCCATCACGTCGTGGTGGTGCACTGGCGCGGGCGAGCAGATGACCACGGCGTCGATGCCGCTCTGCATGAACGCGTCAATGTTGTCGAACCCGTTCGGCACGTTGAAGCGTTGCTGCGCCTCGGCCAGCTTCTGCGGGTCGGTGTCCATCACCGCATACAGGGACAGGCCCGCCGTCTGAAGAATGGCGGGCAGATGCCCGTACGTCGCGATCACGCCACAGCCGATGACACCCAAACGGATCATGTCCTGATTATCGGTCAATAGCCTGTCGGGGAAAGCTTCGACGTCCCTGGGACGTTGCCAGCGGGGAACGTCCGCAATGCAAGGGCCTTTATCGTCCGGTAAGAAGGTCTGCCCAATAAAGCCGTCGGTCGCAGTCGGCATTAACGCTTTTTTATCCTAAGCCACTGCTTCGGCCCGTCGATGAAGACAGCAGGAACGAAGGAGTTAATGATGACCGGACTGAAACTGGGCGAGATTCTTGTGCAGCAGGGCATTCTGACGAACGAACAGGTCGACCACGTGCTGCATATCCAGCGCGCCATCGGCCGCCCGTTCGGCGATCTGGTCGAGCGCCTGTACGGCATCGAGCCGAGCGTCATTCAAGACGCCTGGGTCGAGCAGTACGCTGATATGGTGGGGCGTATCGATCTGCCGACCATTGAAGTCGACGCCGAATGTCGAAATCTGGTCACACGCCGTCAGGCCTGGCAATTTCATCTCGTCCCCCTGTTCCGCGACAGCGGCTACCTGCACGTGGCCACCACGCAGGAATCGCTGGTCCGGGCGGTGAACTTCGCCAACCGCACGCTGAGCGAACCGGTTTACTTCCGCTTGGCCGACCGGAAGCAGGTCAACGCATTCCTGATGCAGCACTACCCGGTGCCGAACTTCCTGGCGCAGTTCGCCGAAGCGTTCTGAGCATCACGCCGATAACGAAAAAAGAGCGGGACCGGCAACGGTCCCGCTTTTTCGTTTGATAAACGTATAGATTCGTTCAGTGATGTCTTACCCCCTCTCCCGGCCATACCGGGAGAGGGAACAATCGTCCGTTCTCAGTTTCACTTCCACCAAGCTTGCGGCGTGAACGCTCCGCCGCGCGTCGTTCGTCGATCGGTTCTACAATGCTCTCACATTGAGCAATGCCGCCGCATCGTCCGACGTGTTCCGCCGCCTGCTTCGCCTGCTGCGGCCGTACCGCGGCCGGATCATTCTCGGCCTGATTCTGCTGTTGCTGTCGCTGCCGGGTGAATTGTTTCCGGCCTTCATCTGGCTGTACGTGGTTGACGGCCTGATCCAGCCAGAGCCGGGCCGGGCGGTGCAGAACGTGCACACGCTGGTTTCCTTCTTCGGCCTGATCAAAAACAAGTACGCGCTGCTGATCTCCGCAGTAACGTGGATGGCGGGCGTTTACGTCGTCTGCGAAGCACTGGAAACCCTCAGCAGCAATGTGCTGCAACGGGCGGCCGAGGCGTTCATTCGCGACCTGCGCCGGCGCGTGTACGGAAAACTGCAGAACCAAAGCCTGTCATGGCTGCAGCGCCAGCGCACGGGCGACCTGATGAGCCGCAGCCTGAGCGACGTGGACGAATTGCGCGGCTTTATCGTCGGCGGCATCGACCAGATCGTCGGCGAAGGACTGCTGTGGGTCATCACCGTCGTCATCGTCTTCACGATCGACTGGCGCGTGGCCAGTGTATCCATGCTGCCGCTGGTGGCGGTGTACGTCCTGCTGCGCGTCTTCAACAAGAAAGTGGGGCCGATTTATAAAAGCGCACGCGACGCGCAGGGCCGAGTGGCGTCGCGGTTGCAGGAAAACCTGAGCGGCGTAACCGTGAT
>DASVSC010000008.1:0-4200 GCA_036388295.1 Tepidisphaeraceae bacterium
CATCGGCCGCATGAAGCAGGGCGGCGTCTTCAGCCTCGAAGCCACGCGCTTCGCCACCGGCCGCGAGAACAAGAACGGCGTCGAGATCAACGGCGAAAAGGGCTCGATCTACTTCAACTTCGAAGACCTGAACAACCTCTACTACTTCGACGCCACCGCCGACCGCCAGGTGCAGGGCTGGACGAAGATCCAGGCCAGCGTCCCCGGCACGCACCCGTACCAGCACGCCTACTGGCCGACCGCCCACCCGCTCGGCTACGAGCACGCCTTCGTGAACATGGCCGCCGACATCCTCCGCGTCCTCGGCGGCCAAAGCCCCGAAGTGCCGCTGCCGGATTTCATGGACGCCTACCAGACGCAGCGGGTGATGGAAGCGATCGAAATCTGCGCGAGAGAGAAGCGGGCGGTGCGGTTGAGTGAAGTGAAGTAGCGGATAGGCACGCTATGGCGCCGCCACTACAAGGAACGTACGGCGTGCGCTGTACGCCTCAAAGTAGTTCGCATTCGGACTGAATAACATGTCCGATCGCCCGGATGATTAATTTCATCGTGGCGTCATCCAATCGGCCGACGGGTCCTGTCAGCAGATCGAGCTGCGCGACGTCCAGACTGGTGAGGGTTTCGCATTGGGCAACGCAATCGGCAGTCAGGCCGAAGCTGTCTGCCCGGAAAAAGACGTAGTTTGGCAACTGCCGCCGCACGTCCAGTCGAGCCGTCGTGAACGCGACCGCGCAGACGTAATGTCCCCGGTTCAATGATTCACGGGAGATGATCAGCACCGGCCGACGTCCGGCCCCTAAAAGGTCGGCCTGATAGATGTCGCCGGCCCGAATCACTCGCCTTCCGCCAGCCGACGTGCCAATGTGGATAAGCCCGCGTTGCGCAGGTTTTGCTGCTCGATGGCGTCACGAAGGTCGTCGTACCGATCTTGCGGCAGTAGCACGTACCGCTTGTGCGTGGCCGGATCGATGACGTCAACGGCTTTACCTGCGGCGGCGTCGACCTGCTGGTGCTGTTCGGGTGTCAGTTCGACTGGCATAAATCCGAGCGTACCCTGCGAAGGGCGATCGGGCCAAAACAAAAGTTGGGTGCTGTTCGCCGCACGTTACGAGTAACGTGATTAAGTTCGGCGCGTGCCGGCCAGGTGAACGATCGTCCCAACGACCAGCACGCCTATCGCTGCCGCGCAGGTGGCGGTCCAGCCGCCGTGGGTGTAGGCGAACGCGCCCGCCGCGCTGCCGGCCGCCCCGCCGATGAAGCGGGCGACCATGTAGATCGTGTTCAGCCGGCTGCGGGCGTCAGGAACCAGGGCCATCACTTCGCTTTGGGCGGCCACCTGCACGCTCTGCACGCCCAAATCCAGCAGCAATACGCCGACGATGAGGCCGGCGATGCTGACCCAGCCGGCCATCAGGACGAAGCTGGCGATGCTCAGCAGCATGGCGATCGTCACTGTGAACGCCGGGCCGCGGCGGTCGCTCAGCTTGCCGGCCAGCGGGGCGGCCAGCGCGCCGGCCAGGCCGATGACGCCGAACAAACCCGCCTCCGTCGCACCGCGGCCGAAGCGGTCGTGCATCAGGAAACTCAGCGTCGTCCAGAACGCGGTGAAGCTGGCGAAACTCGCGCCGCTGATCAACGACGCGCGGCGCAGCGTCGGCTGCGTGCGGAGCAAGTCGATCAGCGACGTCATCAGCTGGCCGTAGTTCATCGACAGCGTCGGGCGGCGGTGGGGGAGCGTCAGGTGCAGGACGACGCCGGTGGCGAACATAATGCCGGCCGCCAAGTAGAACATTGCCCGCCAGCCGAAGTGGTCGCCGACGAAGCCGCCGAGGGTGCGCGCCAGCAGCAAACCGCACAGCAGGCCCGCCATCAGGACGCCGACGGTGTGGCCGCGTTTGTGGGGCGGCGACAAATCGACGGCCAGCGGGATCAGCAGCTGCGCGCTCATCGCGGTGATGCCGACGAGGCCCTGGGCAATAATCAGCATCGTCAGCGACGACGCGGCCCCAGTACAGACCAGCAGCAGCGTGCAAGCGTACGCCAGCGTCAGCACCACGCGGCGGCGTTCCAACAAATCGCCCAGCGGCACGAAAAACAGGATGCCGATGCCGTAGCCGACCTGGCTGGCGGTGGCGACCAGGCCGGCACGGGACGGGTCGACGTTGAACTGCTTGGCGAAGTCGCCGAGCAGCGGCTGGTTGTAGTAAATGTTCGCCGCCGCAGTGCCGCAGGCGGCGGCCATGATGTAAAGAGTAAACGTGTTGAGCGGCGGCGTTGCGTCCGGGGGCGAAGCGTCAGGCGCCGAAGAGGCGGCACCGGTCTCAGTTGCGGAAGCATCGATGGGTATTAACACGGCAATTCTAGGCGACGCTTCAGGTTCCCTCTCCCGGTACGCCGGGAGAGGGTTAGGGTGAGGGGCGAGCGCCGAGTTGCAGTCAAGCCCCGAGACTGCAACCGACCGACGTGACGTGCTTGGCGATTCAGTGGTTTCGGTCGTCGGCCCTCACCCTAACCCTCTCCCGTGGGTACACGGGAGAGGGAACCTGAAGCCGCGCGTCGACTCCGCCGCATGCCGCTCACGCTGAACAGCAGCAGCGCGGCCCAGATGAGGACGAAGCCGCCGATGCGGTGGCGGATCGGCTCGCCGCGCCAGAGGACGGCCATCAGCAGTTGGCACGTCGGGGCGAGGTACTGCAGGAACCCGGTCGTCCCCAGCGGCAGCCGGCGGGCGGCGTAGCCGAACAGGATCAGCGGGATGGCCGTCACCACGCCGGCGAGAATCAGCAGGCCGTAAGTCGACGGCGACATCTCGGCCGCGTCCGCGGGGCCGTTCCACAGCAGATATCCGATGGCCACCGGCACCAGCAGCGCGGTTTCCACCGTCAGCCCCAGCACCGGTTCGACGGCGGTGAACTTACGCACCAGGCCGTAGAACGCGAAGCTGCCGGCCAGCGTCGCGGCGATCCACGGCACGCGCCCGCCGGACGCCAGCACGATCATCGTCACGCCGACCGCCGCCAGCGCCACGCTCAGCCATTTCACCGGACTAAGCCGTTCCTTCACGATCAGCACGGCCAGCGCCACGCTCACCAGCGGATTGATGAAGTAGCCGAGCACCGCGTCGGTGCGTTGGTTCGTCTGGATCGCGTAAATGAACGCCAGCCAGTTGATGGCGATCAGCACCGCACTAACCGCCAATCGGCCGACGCGGTCGCGGTCGCGCAGCAAGAGGATCAGCGGCCGCACGCCGCCGCTCAGGGCGACGATCAGGCCGCAGAAAACTGTCGACCAGACGACGCGGTGCGCCAGCAGCACGTCGGCCGTCACGCCGCGGTCGATCAGCAATTGGAAATACTCGGCGACGAAGCCCCACATCAGGAAGGCCGTCACGCCCGCCGCCAGGCCACGGTTGTGGGCAGAGTGCGTCACGGCTGGGTTGCCGGCAGCAGGCTGGCGGGCAGGCTGGTCGGTTGCGACGCCGGGATAATCGGCGGCGGCGGGCCGAGCGGGACGGCGGCGACCAGGCTGACCGCGGCCATCACAAAACCGACGCCGCTCTTGATGATGATGCCGGCCAATCGACCCTTGGCCGCGCCGACGCCGATGCGGAACGCGCGGCCGTTGTCGGGGTGGATCATCTTCTCAATGACGGCCGCCCCGGCGAAGCTGCCGGCCACCGCGCCGACGATCGTGCCGGCGATCGGGATAGGGATGACGATCGACCCGACGATGCCACCAGCGAGCCCGCCGACGATCGCGCCCATCATGCCGCGCTTCGTCCCGCCGGCCGATTTCGATCCGGCCGCGCCGGCGACGAACTCGATCACCTCCGCCGCCACCGCCAGCACGAACAGCACAATGATGGCCGTCCAGCCGGTGTAGTGGTCCCAGCCGGTGGCCCAGGTGTAAATGATGTGGCCCAGCAGCATCAGCCACAGCCCCGGCAGGCCAAGAATGTTGGCCAGCCAGCCGGCGATCAGGACGATCAACAGCAGAACGTAGTAGGACCACTCAAGCATGGGTCGGCGATTCTAAAGCCGGACGCGCTTCGCAGCGAACGAGCGCGACGTCCGGTTCCTTCTCCCGTTGTGCCGAACGGGAGATGCCGCCGGCCCGCGGGTGAGGGCGAGCGCCGGACGTCTTCCGTCTCATTGACGTCAAGAAAAGAAGATTCACCACGGAGGCACGGAGACACGGAGA
>DASVSC010000009.1:0-14654 GCA_036388295.1 Tepidisphaeraceae bacterium
ATTTTTTCGAAGGCCGTTGTGATCGCCAGCGGCTCAGCGCCGCTGGCCAGAATCTCTTGGGCCTTGGCGGCGGCCACGTCGTAGCGGGCGACCTTGCCGAAGTGCCAGAAGTCCTCGACCGACTTTTGCAGCGTGTCGGCCGGCGCGGCTTGGGCGAAAGCGGGCGTCGGTGAAAGAAGGACGGCCGGGGCGGCGATCGCGAGCGAGACACCGATCACAGCGGCCCTGAGGCCGGCGGACACCAACGGGGAGCGCGAGGGCGGCGAGCCGAGGGGCGGGGCAAGACGGGTCATGTTCACATCTCCGAGGGGTCTACTGGCCGCCGGTTCCCGGTCGATCTCCGCATCGACGGCGTGGACGGCCCCAACGGCATTTTTCCGCCGATTTCTGCGGCCGTTGACGATAAAAGCCCTGCGGTGAAGTGTCAAGAAACGCGTTGCCGCCTGACACGACAAGGAAGGCGCAAGGGGAGAGGCGTAAGGCGTAAGATAAAGTGCGCTCCCGACGTTGATCATCAGTATTGGTCGTCTCGTCGTTCTCTCCCTCACGCCTTACGCCTCGCCCCTTACGCCTTCCTCATTCCCTCCGCCCGCGATAGACTGCCCGGCCCATGAAATCCGACGAGCGGCACGAATCGCAGCGCAACGACCTCGGCACCGGCACGGCCGACCTTCCCGGCCTCTGGCAACGTTACGGCAACAAGGTGCTTATCGTCGTCGCCATCGCGCTGCTGGCGTTCGCCGCCGTTTACTACCAGCGCGGCCAGGCAGCCGTGCGGCAGAACCAGACGGTGTCCGCCTTGGCGAGCGCCTGGAGCAGCGTCGAACAATTGCCCCGCACCGGCCGCGGGCCGGCGTCGGCGGAAATGGACAAGGTCCGGGCGGGCCTGGAATCGGACATCAATCAGAACGTCCAGATCGTCGTCGACGACAACGCCGCCACGCCGACGCAATCTGCCTGGGCCTGGCTCGCCCGCGGCGAGTTGTACTGGGCGCTCGCCCACGCCAGCACCGACAGCTTCGTCAGCACGCCGGCCACCGCCCCCGCGTCCGCTCCGGCCACCCAGCCGACGGCGAAGACACCGGCGGATTACCTGAAACTGGCCGAGAACGCGTACCGCAAGGTCGCCAACGATTACGCCAGCGTTGGTGTTCCGACCAAAGTCGCGCGATTCAGCCTCGCCGCGCTCGCCGAAGAGCAGCGCGACTTGGCCACCGCCCGCGCGCAGTACAAGGCGCTGATCGAAACCGCCGACCTGCCTGTTACGGACAAATCGATGGCGGAGGCCCGCCTTGCGAAGCTCGACGCGCTCGATAAGCCCATACTGCTGCTGCCGGCGACGCAGCCCGTCGGTCCGAGCGGCAACGACGATCTGATGCGTTCGCTGATAGGCCCACAACCGCCCGCCCCGCTGCCGGCCGCCCCCGCCGCACCGGCCACCGCGCCGGCCACCGCGCCCACGACTACACCGCTGCCATGACCGATGAGCCCGACCAGATTCTCTCCGCCCCGCCAGACGTCGATTCGGACCTGACCGAAGACGGCGATCTCCGCGAGTACAAGTTCAAGCTCGGCAAGAACCTGACCCGCCGGCTCGACCAATACCTGGTCGACCGCATCGGCTATTTGTCGCGCAACGAGATCCAGCGCCTGATCACTGACGGCCTGGTGAAGGTCAACGGCAAGACCAGCAAAAGCAGCTACCGCCCACGTGAGAACGACATCGTCGACGTCTCGGCCCCGCCGAAGATGATCGAGCAGCTGGTGCCGGAAGACATCCCGCTCGACGTCCTGTACGAGGACGAGTGGATGATGGCCCTGAACAAACAGGCGAACCTGGTCGTCCACCCGGCCCGCGGGCAGTGGACCGGCACGCTGGTGAACGGCCTGGCGTTCTACGGAAACAAGTGGAGCGAACTCAACGGCGCGTTCCGCCCCGGCATTCTGCACCGTCTGGACAAGAACACGACCGGCGTGATCCTGATCGCCAAGGCCGACGAAGCCCATTGGCGGCTCGCCCGGCAGTTCGAGAACCGCACGATCCACAAAACCTACCTCGCCCTCGCCCACGGCTTTCCGGCCCTGATGCAGGACGAAATCGATATGCCCATCGGCCAGGACCGGTACGTGCGGGAGAAGCAGGCGGTCCGGAAGGTCGAAAACGGTGGCCGCGAGGCGATCACGCAGTACGAAGTGCTCGAAACCTTCGAAACCCCGGCCGGCCAGGCGGAGTTCAAGTTCCAGGCGTCGGCCTTCGCCAACGACCGGCATTACAAGACGCCTGGCGGGAAGTTCAGCCTGTTCAAGCTGAAGCCCAAAACCGGTCGTACGCACCAGTTGCGCGTCCATCTGAGCCACAGCGGCTGGCCGATCGTCGGCGACACGATGTACGGCGGGCAACTGGTCGTCGAAACGAGCGAGGCCGCCGCCGACGCGCCATTCACGTTCTCCCGCCAGGCCCTGCACGCGGCCGAAATCACCTTTACCCACCCCGTGTCGCTGGAGCCGATGACGATCAGCGCCCCGCTGCCGGCGGACATACGCCATTTAATCGACCTGATCCGGCGAACATCTGGGAAGATTTCTTCGCCGTAAACCATGTAATCGTCTACACTCTTCACCAAGGTAGGTGCGCTATGTTTCCGCTCGCGATTGGTATGCCCGGCCCGTTCGAGATGATTCTTTTGGCAGGCCTCGGTCTGCTGTTTTTCGGCAAGCGTCTCCCCGACGTCGGCCGCAGCATCGGCCAAACCGTGGTCCAGTTCAAAAAGGGATTGACCGAAGTGTCGGAAGAAATGAAGAAGTCGCCCGACGCCGACAAGGCCTTGCCGGACAACAGCGGCTTTAAGTTCGACCCGCACACCGGCAAGACGATCGAACCGTAAGCCGGTGGTCTTTTCTTTCTGGAGTCGACGCCATGAGCAAACCGGTTTTCGCCCTGCTGTCGATCCTGTTGCTCGCCCCGGCCGCGCCGGCGCAAGTCGCCCCGGCTCCGGCCGCCCCGCCATCCGCTGCGCCGTCGCCCGCACCCGCACCCACATGGTCGCGGCGGTCGCCGGAGTTGAACTTTGACCAAATCGCCCTTGTCGATGCGATGGACTACTTCCGCGACGCCACGGCCGCCAATCTGGTCGTCGACTGGAAAGCCCTGCAGGAAGTCGGCCTGAGCCGGGAAA
Organism: Tepidisphaeraceae bacterium; assembly: GCA_036388295.1. Classification (GTDB taxonomy): domain Bacteria; phylum Planctomycetota; class Phycisphaerae; order Tepidisphaerales; family Tepidisphaeraceae; genus RYN-431. The sequence goes on from DASVSC010000009.1 coordinate 3,177, forward strand.
CGCCGGTCACCATTCGCCTGCGTGGCGTGACCATTCGTGTCGCTCTGACCAAAACCCTCGAAGCCGCCGCGCCGGGCCTGCTGGCGTTTTACGTGGACACAAATGTGATCCACGTCACCACCCGTCTCGTCGCCGACTCACGCCTGGTCACGCGCGTGTACGACGTCGCCGACCTGTTGCTCGACATTCCTGATTTCACCGACGTGCCGCAGTTCAGCCTGCAGCAGTCCAGCGGCAGCCGCAGTGGTGGCGGGGGCGGCGGCGGTGGAAGTGGCGGATCGTCCGGGGGCCTGTTCGGTGGTGGCGGCGGTACCGGCGCGGGACAGAACGCGCAGACACGCAAGCCGACGGGCGAGCGGGCGCAGGAACTGATCGACCTGATCCAGTCGACCATTCGCCCCGAAGTCTGGGACGTCAACGGCGGCAAGGCCGCCATCCGCTTTACCGCCGGCCGCCTGATCGTCAGTGCCCCGCCCGACGTGCACCGCGCCATCGGCGGGTAACGCGCCCACACAGCACGAACAAAAGACGCGTCACTTTCTGCCGTTTAGCCGGCGGGCATGCCCGCCGGCTAAACAAACGCCACCCGGTCCTTGACCTGCCTTCCCGCCCGCCCGATGCTCCCGGCATGACGTACGACCTTGCGTTTCTCGGCGCCGGCAACATGGCCGAGGCGATCGCGCGCGGCCTGCTCGGCCCGGGCGGCGTGTCGCCGGAAAAGCTGGCCGCCAGTGACGTGTCCGCCGAACGCCGGGCGTTCTTCCAGAACACGCTCAAGATCAAATCCTTCGAACACAATGCCGACGCCGCCCGCGACGCGTCGGCCATTTTGCTGGCGACGAAGCCGCAGCAAGTCGACGCAGCCCTCGCGGGGCTTGGCACGACCATGGGCGAGCAGACGCTGGTCATCTCCATCATGGCCGGCGTGAGCACGCGGACGATCGAAACCGCCCTCGGCGGCGGCCGGCCGTGGCGCGTGGTGCGCACGATGCCGAATACGCCCGTCCTCGTCGGCCAAGGAGCGGTCGCCCTCGCGCCGGGCCAGTTCGCGACGAAAGCCGACCTCGCCGCCGCCCGGCGTTTTTTCGAGCCGGCCGCCGTCGTGATCGACACAGTCGAAGATAAGCTCGACGCCGTCACCGCCCTCAGTGGGAGTGGGCCTGCGTACGTGTTTTACCTGATCGAACAGATGACCGCCGCCGGCGTCGAACTCGGCCTGACGCTCGAGCAATCCGACTTGCTCGCCAAACAAACCGTCCTCGGCAGCGCCACGATGGCGAAAACCGCCACCGAGCCGCCGGCCGAACTTCGCCGCCGCGTCACCAGCCCCAATGGCACCACACAGGCGGCCATCGAGTTCATGGAATCCGCCGGCGTCGGGACGTCCATTCGCGGTGCGATTCGGGCGGCGTGCGAGCGGTCGATCGAGCTGGGAAAAAGTCGATAGCCGGTCGTGGATTGTCGATAAACGAAAAGGAACGTGAGCAGGCGCAGCGGCCAGCCATTTTGTTGAGCCGCCCGCTGCCCGCCGCACACCGCCCGCTTCTATGAACAACCCTTTCAATCACCCCGCGATGGTCGATATCAGCCTGCTCACCAGCCGGCTGACGCTGGGCCTGTACATGCTCCTGACAGGCTGGACGAAGATCAACGGTCCCGGCCTGAGCGGCTTTGTCGACAAAAGCTTTATGGCGATGAAGCCGGACTGGCTGCCGGACGTGGTCGCCCGCCCGTACGGCTACGCGCTGCCGGTGCTGGAATTGCTTACCGGCGTGCTGATCGTGCTGGGCCTGTTCACGCGCTGGGCAGGCGGCATCATGGCGCTGATGCTGCTGAGCATTTTCATCGCCGCCGTCAGCGCCCAAGGCATCACCGGCGGACAATCGGGCGGCGCGTTCCACTACTCCATTATCCTGGCCAGCTTCGCGTTCGTGCTGGCGATCGTCGGCCCCGGCCGGCTGGCGCTCGACCCGCTCTACTTCGGCGGCGGCGGGCCGGGCGGCCGAGGGAAGTGAGCCGCGAGTGGCTTCCACTCGCCGTAGTGGACGTGAGATTACGGGGAACTCCGGTGACCGCTTAAGCGGCGATCCCAATGGAGCCAGTACACGTTCGGATGCAATACGGCGGGCAGTGCCCGCCCTACGCATCAACGCCAAATGGCTTGGCCGTTCGCCAGCCGCACGCGGCCGGCGGCGTGAGCGGCGATCGCTTCCGGGTACGCTTCGCATTCAACGTCGAACACGCGATGGGCCAGCGTCTCCGGCGTGTCGCCTGTGATCACCGGGCACGTTTTCTGCAAAATCATCGGGCCGCTGTCGTATTCGTTATTGACGAAGTGAACGGTGCAGCCGCTCACGGCATCGCCCGCCGCCAGCACGGCCGCGTGCACGTGCCGGCCGTACATGCCGCGGCCGCCGTACTTGGGCAGCAGGGCCGGGTGAATGTTCATCACCCGACCGTCCCACACCGCCGGCACCTGCAACAGCTGCAACCAACCGGCGAGGCAGACGAGATCGACGCCGGCCGTCTCGCACTCGGCGAAAATCCGGTCGCTGAACGCGTCGGCCGAGGCGAACTCTTTCCGCACGATCACCCGCACCGGCAGGCCCGCCACTTTCGCTCGCTCGACGCCATAAACGTCAGCTTTTGAAGCGATCACCACGCCGATGCGAGCCTTCAGCCGCCCGTCGGCGATGCGGTCGATCAGATTCTGCAACGTCGTGCCGCCACCACTGAGCAGCACAGCCAAGGTGACGGCTCCAGTCCCTTCGCCCGGTGTAGCCGGGAGAGGGTTAGGGGTAGGGCTTCCGGCGGCAGGCTCTGTCGGCGTAGGTTGCATGCGACGGTCGATTCACTTTCAGTTCCGCAACGACCTTAACATTCATCATGGCCTCTGGTCCCCTCCCCGTGAGTACAAGGGAGAGCGCAGACCAAATCATCCGCGTGATGCCAACGCCGCCGCATCACGGGCACAGAGGTCCGGATACGCCGCATCGCTTCCCACGTCGGGCCGGCGTTTCCAACTTCTCGCGCACGCGGCGTACGTTTCGCGGCGATCGATCACCATCACGCTGTCGACGTCGCCGAAGCTGTGGTAGCCGCAGCCGACCATGTCTTCGAGATCGACGCCGTACGGTTCCAGCCGCGCCTGCAACGCCTTCGGATAAATGACTTCGGCGTCCGAACTCTTATTGACGCCCTTCTCTTTCTTCAGCGCGTCCAGCTTCATCAGCGCCTCTTCGCGCAGCTTCATCAGCACGCCCCAGTCGGCCAGTTGTTCGCCCGACACCTCGCGTCCGCTCGGCCGGGGCAGGTGCGACAGGTGAACGCTGGCCAACTCCGCGTCGGCGTGCGGCTTGTGCGGGATAAAGCCCCACGCCTCGTCGGCCGTGAAGACCAGCATCGGCGACACCAGCTTCGTGACCGCCAGCACCATCTGGTGCATCACGTACTGCGTCCGGCGACGCAGCGGCGAATCGGGCGCGTCGCAGTACATGCGATCCTTCATCGCGTTGCCGTACAGCGAACTGATCTGCACGGCGCAGAAGTCGTGGATGAGCCGGAACGCGCGGTGCAGCGCGTAGCTTTCGTAAGCGGCCGTCACGTCGGCGATGAGTGTGTCGAGCTGCGCCAGTGCCCAGCCGTCGAGCGACTGCGTGGTCACTTCCTGACGGCTGCCGTCGTAGTCGTAGAGATTGCTCAGCAGGTAGCGCAGCGTGTTGCGAATTTTGCGGTACTTGTCGCCGAACTCCTGGATCATCTTCGGTGAAGCGGCCATGTCCCCTTCGTAGTCGCCGCTGCAGACGAACAGCCGCAGCAGGTCCGCGCCGTGGCGGTTCACTTCCTGCGTGGCGGTGACGTAGTTCTTGTCACTTTTGCTGACCTTTTTACCGTCCGGGCCGACGATGAAGCCGTGGGTGACGACAGTCTCGTACGGTACACCGTTACCACTGGCAAGGCAGGCAAGCATCGATAGTTGAAACCAGCCACGGTGCTGGTCCGAGCCTTCAAGGTAGAGGTCGGCTGGGAACTTTAGAATATCCGGCCGAGCTTTTAGTACAGCGTTCCAACTGCTGCCACTTTCGAACCAGACGTCAAAGATGTCCTGTTCCTTACGGAGTTTGTCTTTCGGGAAGCTCGCACCCGGATCATAGTCGCCCAGCAATTCGGCTGCTGTCATTGTGAACCAAGCGTCACTGCCGTGTTCAGCAAATTTACTTGCGACGGCTCGCACACTTTGGGGCGTAAGAAGAGCTTCTCCGTTCTCGTTGTAGAACACGGGAATCGGTAATCCCCAACTACGTTGGCGGCTAATACACCAGTCGGGTCGGCTCTGAACAGTCGCGCGAAACCGATTTGCACCCCACATAGGCCAAAATTGAACAGGTGGGTTGAACTCGACCACCGGCGGGAACTCGGGATCACGTCTTGGACCTCGCCACTCGTCGCGGGTGATTGAACTCCAGTATGCAAGATCTCTGACACTACCTTTTTGACCATTTGTTGCATCAGCGATGGGAAAGGCGGGCTTCGTGACAGCCACGAACCACTGCTCGGTCGCGCGGAAGATGATCTTCGTCTTGCTACGCCAGTCGTGCGGGTAGCTGTGCGTGATCGTTTCTTCGGCAAACAAATGGCCGTCCTCGCGCAGCTTGTCGACAATCTTCGGATTCGCTTCCCACACCGTCAGTCCGACCAGCCAGTTCGGCACGGTGCTGTCGTACCGGCCATTCGATTGAACGGGCGAGTACACCTCCAGGCCGTTCTTCACGCCGGTGTTGTAGTCGTCTTCGCCATGGCCGGGCGCGGTATGAACCAGGCCGGTGCCATCGGTCGTGGTGACGTAATCGGCCGCCAGCACGCGGCCGGTGCGGTCGATGAAGGGGTGCGTGTATTCCAGGTCGATGAGCTGCTTGCCGTCGATTTTCTGCACGACGTGGAACGGCAGATTCGCTTTCGCGAAAACACGCTCCGCAAGTGGAGCAGCGACCACGGTGATGAAGTAGTGATCGCCGCGCGCGTATTGGACGATCGCGTATTCAACGTCCGGGTTCGCAGCGATTGCAAGGTTCGCCGGCAGCGTCCACGGCGTGGTCGTCCAGATCAGCAAGCTGACCTTCGCGTTCACGCGCAGATCGAACTTCGCCTTGAACGCGCCAGGATTGGCGACGGGGAATTCGACGTACACGCTCTGGTCGGCCACGTCCTGGTATTCCAGTTCCGCGTCGGCCAAAGCCGTCTGATTGGCGATCGACCACGGCACGGTCTTGAGTTGCTTGTAGACCAGGCCGCGCTCGACGACTTGTGCGAAGACTTCAAGTGTGGCCGCTTCGTAGCTCGGGGCCATCGTCAGGTACGGGTTGGCCCAGTCGCCGAGGATGCCGAGGCGTTGGAATTGTTCGCCTTGCAGTGTGGCGTATTTCTGCGCGTAGGCCGCGCACTGCTGGCGGACCTCAACGGCCGACATCTCGCGGAACTTCTTGCCGAGGTCTTGTTGGATCTTGTGTTCGATCGGCAGGCCGTGGCAGTCCCAGCCGGGCACGTACGGCGTGCGGAAGCCGGCCAGGCTTTTGTAACGCAGGATCACGTCCTTGAGCGTCTTGTTCGTCAGGTGGCCCATATGGATGTCGCCGTTGGCGAACGGCGGGCCGTCGTGCAGGACGAACGCAGGCGCGCTCGCGCGCGATTCCATAAGCCGGCCGTACAGGTCGGCCTCCTGCCACGCCTTCAGCCGGGCCGGCTCATTGGCGACCAGCTTGGCCTCCATGGGGAAAGCCGTTTGCGGCAGGTTCAGGGTTTCTTTGTAGCTTTTCTTGGTGTCTGTGCTCATGCTTCGCTCGCAGTGCCCAGGCCGGAGGCGGCCGCAGGAACGGGCACATTAACGCCAGAGACGCCGCGCATCGAGGCGGACGCGTTCAACTTCTCACGCCACGGCCCGTAACGGAACCGCAGCATTGCGAACAGGCCCAGGATCAGCCCGTAAGCCGTGCAGGCCGTCCAGGGGCCGACGACGCCCCATTGCGGGTACTTAGCCGTGATGAATGACCCGCCGACCACGTTAATGCCCCAGCACAACGTCGCGGTGACGACTGCAGGGACAAACGTGTCGCCCACGCCGCGCAGGGCGCCGTTGTAGATCACGTTCATCGCGTCAAACAACTGGTAAACGGCCGCGAACAGCAGCAGGATCGCGCCGAGCCGCTGCACGTCGGGGTCGGTGGTGAAGAACTGCATCAGTGGGTAGCGGAACACCGCGAAGGCGATCCCGCAGGCGATCATGTAAACGGTGGAGACGCGGTAGCCGAGCGCCGCGCGGCTGAGCGCGAGGTCGGGCCGGCCTTCGCCAACGCTGCGGCCGACGAGGGCGGTGACCGCCTGGCTGATGCCGAACGCCGGCATAAAGCTGACGGCCATGTAGCGGAACATGAACTGGTTGGCCGCCATTGCGGTTTCGCCGAGTCGGCCGATGACGAAGACCATGAACAGCGACCACGCCGTCACTTCCGCCGTCACCTGCACGCCCGTGCCGACGCCGATGCGCATCAACCGCACGAACGCCGGCCAGCGCAGCTTCCAGTCGAGCGAGCCGTAAACACGACGCGACGTGGCGTTCAGTGCGTACGCGATCAGCACGAGCGATTCGACGACCACGCCCACGTTCTGCGCCCAGGCCGCCCCGACGACGCCGAGCTTGGAAAACCCGAGATGGCCGAAGATCAGGGGGTAGGCCGTCAGTGCGTTGGCCAGCACGCCCGCGACGGCGGCGACGAGCGCCGTCATCGGCCGATTCGTCGCCAGCAGGAACTGCCCCGCCGCCACGCCGACCAGCTTGAACACCGGCACAATCATCACGATTCGGAAATAAACCGTCTCCTCCGCCACCAAACCGGGCGAATGGCCGAACGCGTTGAAGATCGGTCCCGCCAGGGGAATGATCGGCAGGATCAGCAGCGAAAACAGCAGCGAGAACCAGACGCCCTGCCACAGCCACCGCCCACACCGCCGCGGCCGCTTCCGGCCGAACTCCTGGCTGGCCATGGCGTTGACGACGAACATCACGCCCATGCCGAAACTGATGATCGAAAAGCCGATGAACCCGGCGTTGCCGACCGCCGTCGGCGCTTCGGTGCCGAGGTGTGACAGCATGGCCGCATCGATGAACTGCATCAGCGTGTACGACGCCATCTGGGCGACGGTCGGCGCGGCGAGCGTCAACAGCTCCCTGAGCGGCGACACGGGGGCGAGCGGCAAAGAAGACGAAGCGGCTAGCACAGCGGCCTCCGGATTTCAGCGTTCGGTTTCGGTCGGGTAAGATCGGCCACGCGCCCCAGAGGGCGAAGCAAGCCGGAAACGGCGGGAGAACTTAAATGCGTCGAATCTTCATCGGTCTAATTCTGCTGACGGGCGGCATCATGCTCGGGTGCGACAAAGAAATCAAGGAAGCCGCCCGGCCCGCCGCGCTGCGCACGACGAACAATACCTAACCCATGAGTACTGCCATCATCATCGTCGACCACGGCAGCCGCCGGATCGAATCCAACCGCATGCTCGAAGAAGTCGCCAGGCTGTTCGCCGGCCGGTTCGGGAGCGAGTTCGGCATCGTCGAGCCGGCCCACATGGAACTGTGCGAGCCGAGCATCGCCACCGCGTACGCCAACGCCGTGCGGCGCGGCGCGAAGCGCGTCGTGGTCGTGCCCTTCTTCCTCAGCTTCGGCAAGCACTGGACCCACGACATTCCCAGCCTGCTGAACCAGGCGGCCGCTGATTTTCCGGAGACGGAATACCAACTCGTCGAACCGCTGGGCATTGATGACCTCATGCTCGATTTGCTGCACAAGCGGGCCATCAACACGAAAGAGCCCGTCTACAAGTACGGCGACGTCGACCCGCGCATCGAAGGCACCGAGCCGACGCAGCGCCGCGAGCAGTGCACCAGTTGCCCGTTCAAGGTGATGCCCGACGGGTCGATCCTTGATTCACGTAAATCCGCATAGGACGTCGCATGTCACTCGAAGGCACACTTCGGCGGATGAATATCGCGCTACCCGAGGCGACGAAGCCGGTGGCGTCTTACGTGCCCGTTCGCCGGGCCGGCAATTTGCTGTTTGTCAGCGGCCAACTGCCGTTGCTGAACGGCCAGATGCTGGCGACGGGGAAAGTGCCGTCGGCGGTGTCAATCGATCAGGCCACGGCTGCGGCGCGGCAGTGCGTGCTGAACGCGCTCGCGGCCGCCAAGGCGGAACTGGGCGGGCTGAGCCGGCTTCAGGCCGTGGTCCGCATCGGCGTGTTCGTCCAATCGGACGACACGTTCGCCGAGCAGCACAAGGTGGCCAATGGCGCGAGCGATCTGCTGGTCGAACTGTTCGGCCACGCCGGCCGGCACGCGCGGGCGGCGGTGGGCGTGAACGCGTTGCCGCTGAACGCCGCGGTGGAAGTCGAGTTCATTTTCGCCGTAGTCGATCCGCCCGACCAAACCTAGTCGTTACTGCGTCGCTCGAATGAAGGCCAAGGTTGATACGGCCAAGCCGACTAGCAGGGCCACGCGCACCGCGATCATTCGCCGGTCGAACCGCAGGGCGGCGCTCGGGGTGTCGGTGAGATGAGCCAAATGCTCGATTCGCGAGCGGATGCTGCCGTGCAGCCAGGTCGACGCGTGGTGCACCATCCGCCCCAGCACGCGTCCCCACAGCGGCCGGCCGGCCGTGAATGAGCGGGCGTCGAAGGGCAGGTTGTTCAGGCGTGCCACGTGCCGCAGGGCGGAGGCGAAAACGCGCGTGCCGTCTCGGGCCGGAACGTCGGCCTCGCCCGTTCGGTCCAGCCGGCGGGCGGCGAATAAATCGGCTTGCCGTTCGAACGAGCGCGACAGTGCGCCGAACAGCAGCAGGCCGATCAGAATGCCGCCGACTTCCAGAACCGCCTGCGTCGTCACCAGGTCAGCCAGTTGGTTGTCCAGAATCCACTGCGCCGCCCTGTTACCGAGAACGCTGAAGCCGAGCGTGACCAGCAGCCAGAAGACGATGTACCAGGCGATGTGCCGGTGCTTCACATGCCCGGCCTCGTGGGCGAAGACTGCTTCGAGCTGATCAGGCGTCATCGTCTCGATCAGCAGGTCCGAAATCAGCACGTACCGCACGCCCGGCACCACGCCCATGACGGCCGCGTTCCCCATCGAGTGGTGCGTGTGCCACAGCAGGATGTCACGCACGCCGAGCTTCAAGCGCGACGACAACGACGTCAGCCGTTCGCGCAACGGCGACGGCGGGAGCGGTTCCGTCGGCAGCACCCGTCGCAACAACTCCGGCGATAAAGCGAACACGACCCCCGCGGCGACAAATGTAATCACCCATTCCGCCGGCCGCAGCCAGCCCATCATTGGTGCGACCGCCGCCAGCCCGTCCCGCAGAAACGAGATCGACAGCAGCGGCGCCAGGGTGAACAGGATTTGCGATCGCACCGCGTGCAGCAGATACGCCTGCCGCGTCGGCACCGCGTGAACCGGCTCGCCCAGTTCGAAGGCGTACAACGCGTTCTGTTCCCGCACGCCGCGGTCCAGCGGGTACTGCGCCCAAATCAGGCCGACCCACGTCAGCACCACGGGCAGGATCGACGCGAAGGCCGGTAGGGAATCGCATCGGTGGTCAAAGTCAGGCACCACGCGCAGCACCACATCGCCATAGCCCAAACCCCACAGGGCAAGGCCGTGCAGTGCCAGAACCGTCCAGCGGGCGTAGGCGGCCAAGCGATGGAAATGCGGAACGGCGGCGACCTGGGCGTACGACGTCCGGCGCATCGCCCGCCGGGCCGTCCATGACATCAGTCCCAGGATCAACACGAGCGACAGAAAGTAGGCGGCAGTCCCGACGCGCGGGTCGACAGGCCAATGCTGTGCGGACGAGTCGGTGCCGCGCCACAGGGCCCAGAACAGCAGCGGGAAGATCAGTTGGAGCCGTGCCAAAATCGAATCCTACAACAGCCCGGCCTCGCGGTACGACAGGGCGACCCGCACGGCCTGCGCGAGCGGCAGTGCCAGCACCGCCGCCGCGAGGGCGAACCGGTACGGCCGCAGCGCAGGCGTGGTCAGACCTAACAGTGACACCAGCGGCCCCAGTGCTAAGGCGGCCGCGTCCAACGATGGTAAGGCGGCGTAGCCAAACTCGGTCGCGACCGCGAGGACGCCGACGTAAAGCAGCCAGAACAGGCCCCAGGCCGCCCCGCCGACGTGCACTGCAGGCCGAACCAGCGCGGCAACTGCGGTACATAACGCGGCCACGGCAAGCGCCGCCGCGAGCCACGCGAATGCCGTGCACTTGCCGTTAAAGGCCAGCACCGGCGCGGCGATCAGACCGGCCGACGCCGCAACCAACGCAGGACCCACCGAACCTCGAACGCCCTCAGCCCGCAGAGTGGCCAAGAGGAATGCTCCCCACGCCGCCGTTGGCAGCAGTGCGAACGTCGCACGGTCTGCCCAATCGCCTGGTCCGATGTACGCAAACACGCCCAAGCCGAAGATTGTGAGACCGATCCTAGTCGCTAGGGTCATGGCCTCCGGTTCTCTCTCCCGGTACGCCAGGAGAGGGTTAGGGAGGGCGTCTGCGTGGCGGCCAGGTTTCAACCACTCCCGGAGACCCTCTCCCCAGCCCTCTCCCGGCGTACCGGGAGAGGGAGTTAGCGTCGATGCAGCCATTGATCTTCGCGAAAAACCCACGCCGACCGCAGACCGCATGCCGACGCAAATCGTCCACCCCGCCGCCACGACGGCCACCCAGAACAGCCCCTGCCAGCCGCCGCGTGTCGGCGCCTGCACCCAACCCTGCAGGACGAACGGGATGACGAGCGCTGTCGCGGTGCCGAGCGCGAACGTCGTTGCCGCGGCGGTCATAGCGTGTGGCCCAGCTTCGTCTTTTTCGTTGCCAGGTATTCGCGGTTGTGCTCGCCGGCCTCGACCTTCACCGGCACCTGCTCGATGATCTGCAGCCCGAAACCGTCGAGGCCGTAGATCTTTTTCGGGTTGTTCGTCATCAGGCGAATCTTACGGACGCCGAGGTCGCGCAGGATCTGGCTGCCGATGCCGTAATCGCGTTTGTCCGGCGGCAGGCCTAGGTGAAGGTTGGCTTCCACCGTGTCCATGCCCTTTTCCTGCAGCTTGTACGCGTGCAGCTTGTTCACCAGCCCGATGCCGCGGCCTTCCTGGCGCAGGTAGATCAGTGCGCCGCGGCCTGCTTCGTTGATCTGTTGCATGGCCACCGATAACTGGTCGCCGCAGTCGCAGCGGGCGCTGCCGAACACGTCGCCGGTCAGGCATTCGCTGTGCACGCGCACCAGCACCGGCTCGTCCTGCTGAATCACCTTCCCGTCCGGCCCGATCTCGCCGATGCCGCCCTTCACCAGCGCCAGGTTCGGCTGGCTTTCGACGGGGCTGGTGTAGGCGTGCAACGTGAACACGCCCCACCGCGTCGGCATCTGGATCGACTGCACGCG
>DASVSC010000010.1:0-12998 GCA_036388295.1 Tepidisphaeraceae bacterium
TTCGGCGCACAGAGTACCTGTAAGCGTCGCCGTAACGATACATGTTGCCCAAGCCGCAGATCGTGGCCTTAGACCGCTGAATAACCACAGGCTCAGAACCAGCTCTACTCCGATGATGCACCAGTGTCGGTAGGTGCTACGGTTCACCCAACGGTCATAGATTGTTGCCATTTCGCCATCTGGCATACCGCTCAAAAACTTGTAGGTAGCTGCAAAAGCGAAATAAGCACCGAGTAGCTGTCTACTTAAAGTTCTAAGCATCAAATGTCTGAGGGGAAGGCAACATAGGTTTGCAAGCAACCACATTACCGGACTGCAGGTCTTCGCAAGCTTAAGAGATAAACTATGTAGGATACAATGCCGACGAACAAGAAGGCAAACGCCAGCAGGCGCGAACGCGTCAAGACCCATGTACCCAAGTCGTCACCTGCGACCGAAGGGGCGGCCACCGCAGGCGGGCTTGTTGGGACATCGTCAGCTGTGATCGAACCTTCTACACCGGATCCGGTTGATATCGGGCCTTGCGGCGCCGGTTTTGTTGTGCTCGGTGTTGTGCCAGGTGTAGTCGGGCCAGGAACCACGCCTGACTGCGGTTCTTCGAGGTCGAACGCTTCCAGGACGAACTCCGTAGCAGCCGGACTCACCTGCTGTGGCTTCTCGAAAATCATTTCCGAAGTAATGACTCGCGCCCCTGTGACGCCGTCAAAGGTGTAGGTAAACTTTTTAGGGAATGCCACACCGAGCCCGATGTCCTGATACTCAGCCTTCCCTTTGCGCGTACCAGCAGGATACTTCATTTCATAAGACAACACGGCCCAATGAAGGTCCGGATCAACTATGACTGTTGCTGGATACGGCCGACTTGTGCTCGGGTAACGCATTTCTAAGTCGAGGCGAATCACTCGCTTGCCTTCCGATTCGATCGACGTCGCGGACTTTAACTCAGCCTGCTTCGATCCAAATAATTCGGATATCCATTTACCGTTCAACGTCGCGGCACAAGCCACATCGCTCTCTTCCAATTGTCGTCTTAGAACAACCCCTATAGGCTCGCTTTGCAGCTTATTGAATTGGGTAATGCTGTATGGCTTATCCTCGCGCCGTGTAGCTTCGAACCGATATTTAGGCGTGATACCGATAAAATTCGTCACAGGCTTGCTGTTCGGGAACAAGCTGTCCGATGTACACAGGCTTTCCAACTTCATGCAGCCCAAGTTGATTGCATAAGTAGAGGTTATGGTGCTTGATATTTTTCGCTCGTATGACACCTTATCTTTTACCTGGGATTGTGAATAGGTATTATGGCAGATAACGTTCAAGGTGCCTAGCGAGTCTATTAATTTTTCCCATTGCCGAGGCGCTTCATCGAGATATAGGGCTTTCCAATCAGGCTCGGTGGTCGGAGGTGCGGCCACCACTTGAACGCTAGAAAACGCAATAATCAACAGCACACATTGATGCAATACACATCGTTTTTTGGGGACTTCCACGAGCTGATATGGATTGTAAAGTCCCATATTTCCCTAACTATTAGAGATCTAATTAAGTCCAAATTGATATATGGATGTATTAATTAATACATTTCAGAATTACGTTTTCAACCGGCAATTGCAAGGAACGCCTGTGCAGATCTTCCCGTCGGTACAGGACATTGAACTGAAACACTCGTTTTGAACCAACGAACAGCCCGGAGTCGATACCGCATGTGCGGGCGATACAAGAAACGCTAGAAGTGCCAGCGCAAAGCACAGGCTAGAGAAAGCAAGAGACAAGACCTTGGACATAAGATTCTCCTTATTGATCGCCACTGGGTGACGTGTTTCGAACCAACTCCACTACAAGCGGTGGAGTATCGCCTTTTCTGTTGGTTAATAGCCTTAGCTTTTGCACTACTCGTCCGTCCGGATCGAAATCTTTAACCTCTACCCGAACGGCAATTTCACTCGACTGACGTGGACCGATCGTTACAGGAAGACCTTCAGCGACCGTGCAATAACATTGACTGTTGGCGCCTAAAAGGGTGAGAGACGTGTCCAGCCGGTTAACAACCTTAAATTTTGTTATGACAACGTCGCCAAGTTTGGCTACGGTTTTAAAAGATGCCGGAACAATCTCAGCTATCCGTTCGTTAGCGTTGCTGTCAATTTCTAAAGAAGCCGGTGACAGGAAATGAACCGTCGTCGTGGATGTGACCACAACAGCCATTGCAATGATCAGCGGTAACACAATACCAATATAATTTTTCATCAAGCTATCTCGTCAACGGTGTTTTGACGTTTGCGGAATTTAGCTTCCTGTATTCCTCATCGTATTTCGCGTTGTCGACCATGGCCACCATCGTCGCGAGTTCTGAATCGGACTTGGTGTTTCGCCTACGAATTTCTTCCAAGATGGCCTGAGCTTCAGTACTACGGTGATAACGACAATATAGTTCGAAGATCTTGTCGGACGCATCGTTGATGTGGTGGTGTGTAGGGATTGCAACAACCGCTTGAAGTTCCGGGATTGCCTCGACCTCCTGCTTCCGTGCCAGCAACACCAGCGCCTTTGCCCAATGCGCTTCGGCCTTCTGTTCCTTTTTAATAAATTTCCCGGACTCAGTGCCAACATCGGCTAGAAATGTATCTATTTCCCTTAGTGCTTCGTCATATCGCTCCTGCAGGTAAAGAGCTTCGGCGTGGCCGAGTCGTGACCATTCGGGCCGTTGGCTCCAAGGGGCGGTACGGTCAAACTTAATCCCCATCGCAGTCGTGCGTTCTAATAGCTTCGCTATTTTTGGCCCTCTAGCCCACAAAGATTGGGTGGCATCGCCCATGGCATTGAGCACCGGATTCACCGACGGGTCGTCATGCGCCTTATGGCCGATTTCGGCCTCGGCACGCGTAACGCCAGGATTCATCCACGCCTCGGCTGCGGGCAGGTCCTTTTGGTCACTCACGAGCTTACTGATATGAAAGCACTCTATGGCCGTCAGATCGCTCTTTTCGACCAACTCTCTTAGGCGAGCGGCGTCATCGTCGGAAGTGTAGATCGTGTCTGCTTTGTTCGCGTGCGCCGCTTCCCACGCCTTGGCCCAGGCTTCCAGTTCGGGCAGTCTGGTTTTGCGGGCCGCTAGGAGCGTGCCCGGCGTGTGCATGTTGCCGGTCAGGTGGCCGTCGTAGGGGGTGACGCCCGCTGCGGCGTTGGCCTCGACGTTCGGCTCGTATGCATTAGCCGGCGGCGCGACGGCAGTGGGGTTGCCTGTGACAGAGTAGATCAACACTGCTGCCGCAACGGCGGCAAACAGGGCGACGCCTACTACGACGGCGGCATTCGATTCATTTTTTCGATCCCGACGACCCATGAAGGCCTCCCGTGTCGGACTTCTGAGATGCGGTCGCCAGCCTAGCCCCCCCCAAGTTGCCCGTCAATCCTATTTTTGCGAGAAAGTGTTTTTTTGTCGCATGTGGTTGGTGATGGGTGGCAGCCGGTCGAATCGGAAGAGCCGCCGCTTTGTGCCGTCGACCGCGGGGCGGCACGCGGGCGCGTGGCCTACGAATGCGGGCGCGTTGACGCGGGTTGGCCGGGGCGGCGGGCGGGCGTCAAGGTTTTATTTTATAGCTGACACGGCCGGCCGGGGTGATAGGCCGCGGTCGGGGCGTGACGGGGCGGCCGCCCGGGCGGGCGGTGGAGGGACGGGCGGCGGCGGGCGGGTAACTCGGGCGGCGGCCGCGCGGGCGGCAGGGGCGGGAGGGTATGACAAGAGACTAACGGGCCGGGAGGCCGGTTCAAGGCGGAAATCGGCGGCGTGGCGCGTCGGCCTTTTCGGCCGGAGTTGGGGGAAACAGGCGGGCGGATTTTCCGGCGGATTTGGGCCGATATTCCCGGCCCCGGCGGTAGAGTCGGGGCGGTGCCGAGGGCGGTGATGGCCGTCACCGCTCAGGCGGCTCCCGCACTGACGGCCAGCGGCGTGGGCGGCTCTGTCTGCTGGCGATCGACGGCGTTCAGCAGGGCCTCCAGCTGATCGAAGGTGTCGAAGACCCGGGCGGCGCCGGCGTCGAGCAGGCGGTCGCCGTGGCCCGGCGGGCAGTGGGTGCCGCCGGTGAAGCCGAACACGCGCATGCCCGCGCTGCGGGCCGCGCGGGTGCCGGGAAGGCTGTCTTCGATGACCAGGCATTTTTCGATCGGCGTGCGCATCCAGCCGGCGGCGTAGATGAATACGTCGGGCGCGGGCTTGCCGTGGGCCACCCACGCGGCGCTGATCAGGTTCGGCCCGAATCGCCCCAGCAGGCCGGCCGTTTCCAGGCCGAGTTTGAGCTTTTCGGGGTAGCTGCTCGAGGCCACGCACACGGGGGTCTGGATGCGTGCCAGCGCGTCGGCCACGCCGGCCATGGGGCGCAGTTCGGTCGCGTAGGCGTGGGCCACCTGCTGGCGGATGTGGACGAAGTATTCGTCCGGCACGCGGCGTCCCCAGTTCTGCTCGATGTCGGCAATCATTTCCCCCTCGGGCCGACCGGCGTAGCGCTCGATGACTTCTTCGACCGTCATCGGGTAGCCCAGGCGCGTCATCTCCTGGCTGACGAGCCGGCAGACGACGATCTCGCTGTCGATCAGAACGCCGTCGCAGTCGAAGATAATCAGGTCAATGGGTGGCACGGTTTTCCTGTCTGTTGCCCGGCTTGCGGCTGTCATAAGTCTGGATTCAATGGAATGTTACGCCTGAACGTACGTTCCCGACGCGACGAGCCGGTGCAGGCTGAACAGGCTCTGGCTGGCGGCGGGCGGGATGACGCCTTTCTGGGATTGGTAGGCCATCATCGGCTCGTCGACGCGTCCGGCGAACCGCTTGTTGAAGGCTTCGATGGTGGCGAACTCGTTGGGGGAGGGCGCACGGAAGCGGGCCAGGATGCGGGTGATCGGGTCGTCGGTGGCGGAGAAGCGGTGAAGGATCATCTTCTTCGCGCCGGCCAGGTAATCGTCCACGTCCACGTCGCGGACGAAGTCGCTGTATTGCGGGTCGCTGCGCAGCAGAATGGCCACGCCCTCGGCCATTTCGTCCAAGACGGCCTCGGCGAAATTGCGGTTCTCGGGCGACTGGCTCAGGTACCGGTTCAGCCGCAGCCCGTGGTCGCCGTTAGCGGCCTGGAAGGCCCGCAGCGCGATCAGCCAGTGCGTGCCGTTAAGCAGCCACCCTTTGATCTGCTTTTCGGTCTCCACATGACGGCTGAACTCGACACGGCTGCCGCGCAGCAGCGGGACCAGCGGCGCGGTCGATTCGTCGAGTTGCAGCTTCAATGAGCCGTACTCTTCGGCACAGGCGCGCACCGTCGGGTGCGGGCCGGAGGTGTCTTCTTCCAGGCCCACACACAGGCGGTCCACCAGGGCATGAACGCACGTCACATGGCAGCGGGTTTCGGGCCGGACCACGTCGGCCAGGCTTTCGTCTTCGAAAACCTCGGCGGCGTTGACCGTGTTCTCGCACGCCACCAGAAACACCGGGCCGACGGCGTCCGGCTGCCGTTCCTTCGCGTCACAGACGACGTTGAGCGCCTGAATGACGCTGCGATAGTTGGCGACACTCAGCACCGACCCGGTAACCACAACGCCGGCCTGTTTTTGGGTCGATTTTTCAAGAATCGACACAATGTTTTGTTCGAGATTGTCGGCCGCGTAAGCGATGAACCCGTCGTAATGAACGACCTGCCGCTGGCCCGGCGTGGCGTTGGGCGACTGGATGAAGTAGGTGCGGTCCGGGGTGTCGCGCAGCAGTTCGTTGCGCCGGTTTGTGCTGAGCGCGGTGCTTCCTGTCGGATTGCCGCCGGACGTCTCGCGGTTGAGAAGAAACAGTTCGGAATGGGGCGTTTGAAAGAACGGTGCGACCAGTCCAAGGCCGAGTCGGCCGGTGCCGAAGTGAATGTGCAACATCTTGTAGGTCCGATTCGAGGTACGACGTTGAAGCCTGTTTTAAAGTTGCCCTGCTGATGCGGCAGCACCCTCGGTGCAAACCCACGCAAAAGCCGGAGCATTTGTTCCGACGCCGGGAACACCAGCGACGGTAACGAACAACCATAAGCCCCTGTGATCGGGCCGTTCCTGCGCGGTAATACCCGAAGGCTGATCAGGCTTTTGAGTCAGGTCGATTCGTGAAGGAGTGCGTCAACCCAGCCGAATGCTGGTCGACAGTACGCGTTCGCCGAACGGCCGCCGGGCGAAGTCGGTGAAATGAGTCAAGGGACGTCATAACCCACAGACGCAGAGGTGAATCGACTCATCCCGCAAGGCGGTTTAGCGACACTTCAAGGCGCGCCAGCAATGTAGCCGTGACGGCCGCTGGGATGGGGATGGGGCCGCTGTCGGCGTCGAAGACCACCGGCGGCAGGCCGCACGCGGCGAGGTGGGCGTGCAGCAGCAACCGCGCGAGAATGCCGTTAAAGGACGGAAACATCGGGTCGGCCAGGAGTTCGGCGTGCAGGCGGGCCGTCTCCAGCACCGCCGGCTGCAAACGGCGCTGCGGCGAGTTGATCCGGCGGACGACTGCGGCCAGGCGTTCGTCGTCCGCGGCCGCCAGGCCCGACGTGCTCAGGCCGCTGCTGACGCTGGTGTACCACCGCACGACCCGGCCGGGCGATAAGCGCAGGCCCTGCCGACGGCTACGGTCGAGGGAACGGAGGATGGCGATGTGCGCCCGCAGTCGCCGCGCCGGCCGCGAGCGCAGCGGCTGCGACCGCGGGGGCGTCAGGGCGTCGGTCACGTCGGCGGCCTGGACGTCGATGCCGTCCAGGCGGAAGCTGGCACGGGTCATGTCGCGGTAAACCCACCCGGGCCAGACGGCCGGGACGACCAGTGTTCGTCGACGACGGTCGAGCAGCCGCGTCCAGTGCGGCCAGTCGATGCCCGCCGCGGGACGCGGCCGCAAAGGGTCCGCCGCCGGCGCGGGGGCGGGCTGTGGGTCGATCCGGAGTGGGGTCATGTCCGCCGCCGTCCTTGGTCGGTCGGCTGACGTACAAGCGGCGTGCCAATGTTAAAATGCGGTTTTTATCCCGCTACGCGTCGGCCGGCTGCCCGCTTTTGCGGCAAGGCGAGTGGGAGGACCGCAAGAATGCACGGGGATTAACGCCCTGCGCGGGGTAACACCGACGCGGTTTTGGCCGTCAAGTTTGGGTGGCAAGGCTTGTACTCAAGCCTTGGCATGTCGCCGGAAGACAAGGCTTGCGTACAAGCCTTGCCACCCAAACCATCGCTACCTTCAAGGCCGCGCGGCTAAGGGGGGAGGCGAGAAGAACCCTACACCTCACTCGAAGATGCGATAGTGATTGTGGGCCAACACGTTACGGCCGGGCGGCATGGCGCGGCGGCGTGCCCGGGTCACACGCCCGCTTCCTTCAGCACGTGCTCGGCCACCAGGATCGGCACGTTGCCGACCACGCCCAAGGCGATGGCGTCGCTGGGGCGGGAGTCGATTTTGAGCAGCTTCCCGTTCTGCCGCACGTGCAGGCGCGCGAAGAACGTGTGTTCCTGCAGATTGTTAATCTCGATGGCCTCAAGCGTTCCGCCGAGGTTCTCGATGACGTTGGCGAGCAGATCGTGCGTGAGCGGCCGGGGGGCGGGGATGCCCTTGAGGCGGCGGTCGATGGCGGTGGCCTCGACGGCGCCGATGATGATCGGAAAGCTGCGCTCGCCCCCCACTTCGCGCAGCACGATCATCTGATGCTCCTGCATCTCGATGATGATGACCCGGGCTAACTCCATCGTGATCGACATACGGCTCCTGACGAACGGGGCGGGTGATGATAGCACGTATTGCAAGGCAGGGCCCGCTTCAGCGGGCCTGGCCGAGTTCGCAGTCGCACGCACAGGCCCGCTAAAGCGGGCCTTGCCTCGATTTAGCGTTGCGGGTCGGGCCGGTGCGGCCGGCGGCGCTGGCGACCATGACCAGCAGCTCCATCGGCTCGACCGGCTTGGGCAGGTGCATCTGGAAGCCGGCCCGCACTACTCTGACACGGTCCTCGGGCCGCGCATAAGCGGTCAGTGCGATGGCGGGGATGGCGCCGCCCCGGTCGCGGCCGAGGGCGCGGACGCGCCGGATCAGCGAATAGCCGTCCTCGCCCGGCATGCCGATGTCGGAGCAGAGCACGTCGAATTGCCCCGTCCCGACCTGTTCGACGGCTTCGTCGACCGATCCGGTCGCGGTGACGATCGCGTCGCAATCCTCGAGCAGCCGTTTGATCAGTGCCCGGGCGTCGGGTTCGTCGTCGATCACCAGCACCCGCAATCCGCTGACTTCCTCGCACGAGTCGGGATGGCTGCTGCGCGCGGTCGTGGCGCGCGAACGCCGTTTAAGTGTCGGCTCGGCCTTGCGATGGAGCACGACCAGCGGCAGACGGACGGTGAAGGTCGTGCCCTGCCCGACGCCGGGGCTGGCGGCGCGGATCGTGCCACCGTGCAGTTCGACCAGTTGCTTGACGATCGACAAGCCCAGGCCCAGCCCGCCGTGCCGCCGCGTGGTGGTGGCGTCGGCCTGGCGGAAGCGGTCGAACACGTGCGGCAGGAACGCCGGCGGAATGCCCTCGCCGGTGTCGCTGACGCTGATTTCCAAGTGCGAATGCACCCGTTCCAGCAGCACCTGCACGCGGCCGCCTTTGGGCGTGAACTTGATGGCGTTGGTCAGCAGATTCCAGAGCACCTGCTGCAAGCGGTTGGCGTCACCACTGACGGCCACGCCGATGAGTGGGTCGATCACGTTAGTCAGGTCAACGCCCTTGGCGTCGGCCGTCGGTCGGGCCGTGTCGGCGGCGGCCTGCACCAGGGCGGCCAGGTCCAGACGCTGCACGTCCAATCGCACTTTGCCGCTGATAATGCGGCTCATGTCCAGCAGGTCTTCGATGATCTGCGACTGCGCCCGCGCGTTGCGTTCGATGACCTCCAGCCCCTGGGCCAGGTCGGCTTCGTCACGGCTGTGCCGCATGATCTGCGACCAGCCGAGCACGGCGTTCAGGGGCGTGCGCAGCTCGTGGCTGAGGGTGGCGAGGAACTCGTCCTTCATCCGCCCGGCCCGCTCGGCCTCGGCGCGGGCGGCCTGTTCGGACTGCAGCAGCTGTTCGCGGTCGCGCGTGACGCGGGCGCGTTCGATGGACTCCCAGCACCGCGCCGCCACGCGCAGCACCAGGTCGATCTCGCCCGTCGCCCACTTCCGCGGCACGCGCTGGTGCACGGCCATCGCGGCGACGAACCGGCCCTGCTTGTGCAGCGGCACGCAGACCACGGAGCGGATCAGGGTCGCGCGGTAGGCCGTAAGGTCTTCCAGGGCCGGCTCATGCGTGTCGACGTCGGTGGCCACGAACGCACGGTCCGCACGCATCAGGCCCAGCACGTGCTGCCCGAAGTCGGCGAAGCGGTAGCGGCCGACAATGCTCGGCACGCCGCGGTTGTAGTCGCCCGTCAGGTTAAACGTGTCTTCGTCGGCCTCGACGTCGGCGTACGCGCAGCGGTCGACGTCCAGGTGCTCGCCGAGCAGGCGGGCGTAGGTCGCCGTGATCTGCTCCGGGTCGTCCAGGTGACGCACGGCGTCGTCCAGGGCAATCAGGAGCCGGTCGCGCTCTTCGGTCTTCTTGCGGGTCTGGATGTCGGTGCAGGTCCCGTGCCAGCGGACGATCGTGCCCGCTTCGTCGCGCACCGCTTCGGCGCGGACGAGAAACCAGCAGTACGCGCCGTCACTGCCACGCACGCGGAACTCCACGGCGTACGACCGGCCGGTCTCCACGCTCTGACGCCACTGCTCGGCCACGCGGGGCAGGTCCTCCGGGTGCACGTACCGGTCCCACGTGGCGGTCTCGGCGTCGGTCTCGGGCACGTTGATGTACTCGAACCAGCGGCGGTTGTAGTAGTCCAGCACCCCGTCCGGCCGGGCCGACCAGACGATCTGCGGCATGGCGTTGGCGAGCCGGCGGAAACGCTGCTCGCCCTCGCGGAGCACGAGCTCGATCCGCTCGGCCACCGCGCGGGCCGCCCGTTCCTTGTCCAGCAGCGCCTGCCGTTCGGCCTCGGCGAGTTTGCGGTCGGTGATGTCGAGCGTAACGCCGTCGAAACGCGTCGGGTTCCCCGCCGCGTCGTAATACGCCCGGCCCCTGGCCCGCACCCAACGCTCCTGCCCGGTCGGCGAAACGGTGCGGTATTCGACGTCGTAATTCTGGCGGTGGAAGATCGCGTGCTCGACGGCCTGGCGCGTGGCGTCCCGGTCGTCGGGGTGCAGAATCGCGTAGAAGCGGTCGAAGTCGACTTCCTCGCCGGGGTTCAGCCAGAAATGCTCATTGCACTTGGTGTTCCATTCGATGCGCCCCATCGGCATCGGGCAGTAGAACGTGCCGAGGTCGCCCGCCTGGACCGCGAATGCCAGGCGTTCCTCGCTCGTCCGCAGACGCGCCTCGCTGGTGCGGGCGGCCTCGCGTGAGCGGATCAGGTCGGTAACGTCCACGCCGTGAACGAACACGCCGTAGATCGTGCCGTCGGCATCGCGCAGGGCCTGCCAGGCGACGTTGATGAACCGTTCGTCCAGTTCAGTTTTGCCCTCACGCCGCAGGCTGACGGGCATCTCGTTGCCGCTGAACGGTTCGCCGGTGCGGTAGACCCGGTCGAGAATGTCGATGTAGCCTTGCCCGACGACCTCGGGCAGCGCGTCGCGCACCGGCTTGTCGATCAGATCGCGGCGGCCGACGATCTGGTAGTAGCGTTCGTTGGCGAACTCGAAGACGTGGTCCGGCCCGCGCAGCGTGCAGATGAACGCGGGCGACTGCTCGATCACGTGCATCAGCCGCGACCGCTGGGCTTCCGCGGCCGACAGCCGCGAGTCCCGCTCATGCACCGGCGGTCCAGCCGACGCGTCAGCGCCGTTCGCAAAAGATCGTGAACACTCGGTCGGTCCGTCCAAGCCAGTCTCCCGGTCGCCGTGGCCATGACCCGAAGCGGTCGGGGCCGTCACAACGCGCGGGATTCTAAACATTCGGAGGCGATTCGCGAATTTCACCGCCAAGAACGGCCGGCGGGGCTGGCTGACACGGGGCGATCGGCGTCCGGCAGATCAGGACCGCCAGGCACATAGCGGCTTCTTCGGTCGGAGCGGTTTGGCGTTTAAGACCTGAGCCCGCCTGCGCTGTTATGGGCACCCGTGCCCGCCCGCTCCTCGGCCTTGGCCCGTTTGGTCGTCGCTTCACGCAGCCCGGTCTGTTCGCTGCGGTCCAGCCAGCCGCGCCGCCAGAACACGAACAGCAACGCCAGCACGATCAGCAGCAGCACCGTTGTGGACAAGAAGAACCCCGCGTTCGAGTGCAGGGTGCCGTTCCACCACGGGATGTCGAAGTTCATCCCAAAAATGCCCGTAATGACCGTAAACGGCACGGCCAGCACCGTGATCATCGTCAGCGTCTTCATGATCTCGTTCAGGCGGTTGCTCAGGCTCGACAGGTAAATGTCGCGCGAGCCGAGGACGAGGTCGCGGAACAGCTCGATCATTTCCACCACGCGGATCAGGTGGTCCTGCACGTCGCGCATGTAGATGCGTGTCGTCTCACGAATGAACGGCACCTCGCCGCGTGTCAGCTGCGCGATCACTTCCCGCTGCGGCCCGACGATGCGGCGGAGGTTCAGCAGCTCCTTTTTCCGGATCGAGATCTCCGTCATCACGTACGGCTTCGGGTCGGTCAGGGCGGCCTCTTCCAGTTCGTCGATCGCCTCGTCGAGGTAATCGAGGATCTCCTGATAGTGGTCGACCATGTGGTCGAGAATGTTGTACAGCAGGATGTCGATGCCGCGCGTCAACGACCCGAACGGGTCGGCCGACGCGCGGTTCAGCACGATCTTCACGCTGTTCATCACTTCCTCGTGGATAGTGATGAGGTACCGCTCGGAGACGAACAGATCGAGCTCTTTCGTGCGTAGCTTCTCCTTGAAGCTGTCCAAATCGGGCCCGTGAAAGACCATGTAGAAGTAGCCGGCCCGGCAGGCGTCGCCGACGTGGTTGTAGCTTTCGATCTTGGGCCGCTGGACGTAGTTGATCGTGTCCTCGATCGCCAGCGGGTGGAAGCCGAACACTTCGTCGAGCAGGGCGATCTCTTCGTCGGTCGGCTTGAGCATGTCGAGCCAGAACGTGCACCCGGGGTCGCGCAGCGCCGCCGCGAGCGCCTGCTCCGAGAACTCGCGCGTCACCCGGCCGTCTGCGTGCATGATCAGGAGTGTGAGCATAGAAAACGTCGCTTACATCGGCCGCCGGCCCGGACGGGCAGCGCGCCGGGCGGAAAATAGCACGCCAGGCTGTCGTAATCTATTCGGACGCTGGCACAGGCGTTCGACATTCGCCAAACTCACACCGCCGCCGGGGCCCGCGCTTTATCGGCCGGACCGCTCTGACGCACGTCCGCCGGTCTTCGCGCACAATATCCGACGCACTTCGCGATCGTTCGGGGAAGCAAAGGGAACCACGTTATGCATCCGTCGTCACAGCGCCATGGTACTCAGCGTCGGCCGTCCGCACGTCCGTTGACCGAAGTGCTGGAGACGCGGCAACTGCTGGCCGCCGTGGCGGCCGTCACGCCCTACAACGGCCAGCAGAACGTCGCGCCCATGTCGACCCTCAGCGTCACGTTCGGCGAAGCGATGAACGCGTCGACCCTGACGGCCGAGCGTGTGTCGCTGCGCGACCCGGGCGGGGCGATCGTGCCGGCGACGCTGGCGTACAACGCCACCAGCCGCGTGCTGACGATCGACCCGACGCCGACACTCGCGGCCGGCAGCGGTTACTACACCGTGCGCGTCACCGGCGGGACGAACGGCGTCAAGGCCGCAGACGGCTCGGCGCTCGGCGGCGACGTCACCACGGCGTTCACGTGCGGCGCGCCGAACCTCGGGTTCCAGACCGTGATCACCGGGCTGGACCGGCCGACCAATGTCGAGTTCGCCGCCGACGGCCGCGTGTACGTGGCCGAGCAGTCGGGGGTGATCAAGCTGTACGACAATTTGTCCGATTCCAC
>DASVSC010000011.1:0-3043 GCA_036388295.1 Tepidisphaeraceae bacterium
CGCTGCGAATGCGGGTGATGTCGAGCAGGTCGTCGATCAGCCGGGCTTCCAGTTCGACATTCCGCCGGATGATGGTCGCGTCGGCCCGGACTTCGTCGCTCAGGGACGGGTCGTGTTCCAGCACGGTCGCCAGCCCTAGAACGGGCGTCAGCGGCGTCCGCAGTTCGTGGCTCAGCACGGCCAGGAACTGGTCCTTGGCTTCGTTGGCCTCGTCGGCTTCCTGCTTGGCCCGGCGCAGGTGCGTCATTGCCATGTCGCGCGAGTGGTTCAGCCAGCTCAGCAGCGCCGCGATGCCGATGAAGGTGCTGGCCTGAACGGCATCGCGCCAGCTGCCGGAGAAGAAGGAGGGCATGAGAAAGAAGTTGATCGAAACCAGCGCCAGCAGCGACGCCAGCAATCCCGGCCCGAACCCGCCGCGCCACGCGCTGACCATGACGGCCGCGTAGAACAGTGCGAACGGGTTCCGATTAAACGCGGTCCAGAACAGCAGCGTGACGGCGATCGCGACGCCGATGGACGCGACGGCGATCCCGTAGTCGACGGCGCTGCGGGCGGCGTCCGCCGCAGTCATGCCGAACCGAAACCTTTCGGCGGGCGGGCCCAGCTCGCGGTCGCCGACGCCGGGACGGGCAGAGGCCGGATCGATACGTTTGTACGGCTTTAGTACCACCAGAGGTCTCCCGCGAGCGTTTTGAGCGAAGCCATCGGGCGTACCGACAGGGGCGCGAGTTCCACTTTTAATTCTTCCGTGCCGGCGTCCACCCATTCGACGCTGCCGTCGGTGAACGCACGGTGTTGGCCGAGCAGTTCGGTCGGGCCGGGGTAAGTGATCGCGCCGTTGCCGCGGGCGGCGCGGCGGGCGTGCGTGTATTGCCAGGCGTCGCCGGTCGAATCGACTTGGCGCACGTTGTCGGCCCAGAGCACCGCCCGCTTCGTCGGCCGCGCCGACGCCGCCCGGCCGGGCCTGAGTTCGATGCCCGGCTCCAGCATCGACACAAGCCCGCCAATGATCGGCAGGCTAGGCAGAGGAATGGTCAGCGGGACCGGAAGCGGCACCAGCGCCAGCGGCGCGGCCGCCGTCGGCGGTGGTGGCGGCGCGGCGGCAACGGCGATCTCTGAAATCCGTCCGAGGTACACGTAACCCGTGTAGTAATCGCTGCTCGTGGTGATGACCGACCGGAACGGGCCGCGGTCGTCGTCCTGGCCTTCGATGAACGGGCACTGCAAGAACGGCGGCAGCGCCGTCACCGGCGTGGTCGGCCAGACTTCGGGGAAGTTCAGGTACGGCCGCAGTTCGTTGAGCAACGTGCCGCTAATCTGGTGCGGGGCGGGCCGGAACGTGGCTGGCCCCGTCGGCGATGGCGCGGCCGCTTTCAGGGCTTCGGGCAGCACCTTGTGGTCGTTCTGGTACATCGTGGCAGCCAGCGTCAGGTCACGGAGCCGGGCCGAGCAGACGACCTTCATCGCTTCGCCCCGCACCCGCCACAGGACGGGCAGCAGCAACGCCATCAGGAGCCCGAGGATCCCGATGACGACGAGCAATTCGATGATGGTGAACCCACGCCGCCGCATAGTGCTTCGCTCTGGAACCTAATTCTGAGGCCTAGTGCTGAATCACAGCAGGAACACAGAAATCGGCAGAACGATGTGGCGAAGGGCAAGACTTCGGCAAGACCATCAGAACTCCTTTTCCAGCCGGTCATGGCCGACGCCACCCGTCCGTGGGAGGCGTCCGCGACTGCAACGCTCGCCGGGCAGAAGCCTGGCCATCGTCGTATTCGGAAAAACGTCCGTCGCTTTCGTTCAGCGGGCGAACGCCTGTTCCGGTCACGTCCGCAAATTACCCATCGACAGACGAAGCCGCAACGCTAATTAAAAAACATTTCATCGGTGCTTTAGGCCTGCTGCGGGCGAGGTCTAATGATTTTCGAAGTGATGAGAGGGAGCGAGGAGCGGTGATGAACGCCATAAAGATCGAATAGCGGCGCAGCGGCCTACAGTTTGGCGTAACGGCGAGAGACGGGCACGGCTCGACCTACTTACTTCGTGGCGAGGTCGTTTTCCTGATAAATGCGGGCGAGGTCGATTAGAAGGCGTTCCAGTTGCGCGTAGTAGTCGGCCTCCGGTATCGACGCCTTTTTCGCACGTAGCGACTCGACGGACCGCTCCAGTTCGTCGCGCCGGGCGCGAAGTTCCGGCCGGATCGTTTGTTCGGTGCGGCTGGGTACCAGGTGCCAGCGGTGCGCGTTCGGCCCGTCCACGGCCGCTCCGCTTTTGGCCGCCCGCGTGGCGCGGACACCTTGAAACCAGTCGGCCGCCACGCCGAGGCCGTCGCCGTTGTCGTCGAGCAAAGCGTGCTCGGTGACCAGTCGGCCGGCGTCTTTGTAGAACGCGTCGGTCTTGTTCGCCGCCGCGATGAACGCCTCCAGCAGGGACGTCTGCCCGTCCTTATCCAGGTCCGCGCCCGCGTCAGCGATGCTGGCAGAGAGGGCGTCGCCAAAACGAGCGAATTGGGTTTCGCTGGCGGTGCGTGTCGCAGTGATCACCACGCGTCCCGGCCCGGCACTGCGGTTAAGGAACGGCCCACTCGCCGACGCGCAGTTAATCAAAGCCAACGGACGGCGGATCGGCCGAAGCCAGTCGGCCAGTTCCTTGTCGGACACGTCCTGCCCGCGCAGGTTGAACTTCGCCTCGCGACCGTCCCAGGTGCCGTGGCCGATGAGTACGACCCACAGCGGATCGGCCGATGCGCTGCCTTCACGACGCAGCACGGATTCCAACGACGTTTTGTCGATCGCCGGCGCGGTGGTGGGCGCGGTCGACGGGGCGGTGCTGCTGGGGGCAGACGCCGGCTGAGCCGAGTCATCGCGGCCGACTGTTACGACGTTCATCGACCCGCTGATCGCCGCCGCCGCCCAGCGGTCCGCCCACTTGGTGAACTCACGGCCGTATTCGGGTTGGCCTTCCGCGCCGACCACGATGACGACCGTACCGCCAGCAAAAGACTGGGTCGAAAGCACGGCGGCCGTCAGCAACACGATCG
>DASVSC010000012.1:0-3930 GCA_036388295.1 Tepidisphaeraceae bacterium
CATTTCCCACAATCCGTGCCGGGTGACGCGCATCGGGTCGACCGTAAGTGCCCGCCCTACGCAGGCGTCATTCGGCGCTGGTCGTGGCGATCAGATCGATCGCCCCGCGCACCTTCTGCCCGACCTGCACCTTGATCTGCGGCTCCAGCCATTGCGGGATTGTCAGTTCCGTGCGGGAGCCGAACTTGATCATGCCGAAGCGTTCGCCGCGGCCGAGCTTGGTGCCTTCGACGGCCGTGCAGATGATCCGGCGGGCGATCAGGCCGACGATCTGCTTCACCACCGCCACCGGCCGGCCGGCGGGGTCGGCGATCACGATCGTATTGCTTTCGTTGTCGCTGCTGGCGGTGTTGTGGTTCATCGCGTTGATGAACTTGCCTTCTTTGTAGATCACTTTCGTGACGACGCCTTCGCACGGGCTGCGGTTTACGTGGACGTTGAAGACCGACAGGAAGATGCCCACGCGGATGCCGGGGCCGCCCAGGAGCGGGTCGTCGTTGACGGGCGTGATGTCACTGACGACGCCGTCGGCAGGCGAGACGTACACGTGCGGGTCGCCGGGGATGGGGCGCTCCGGGTCGCGGAAAAAGGCGATCAGCCAGAACCAGACCGGCAGCACCACCAGCGACGCCAGCGGGTGCACAAAGCCGAGGCCCACGGCCACCACGGCCAGGGCGACGGTGCCGATGATCATTTCCCACAATCCGTGCCGGGTGACGCGCATCGGGTCGACCGTAAGTGCCCGCCCGCGGCCTGTCAATCGGCGGGCGGTCGGGTGTATCATTCGGCCCGATGACAGACAGCGCGATGATCAAGTCGGACCGCCCGCGGGTTCGTTTCGGCCTGGTCGGTTGTGGCGCGATCGGCCCGACGCACGCCGCCAGTTTGCGACAGTTGTGCGACATCGCCGACTTGGTCGCCGTCGCCGACGTTATGCCGGAGCGGGCGGCGAAGGTGGCCGAGCAGTTTAAGGTCGGCCGCGTCTATCACACTGACGAAGCCTTGGTGGCCGACGCGGAAGTCGACGCGGTTATTTTCGCCACGCCCAGCGGCCGGCACGCCGAGCAGGCCGTGCGGGCGATGCGGGCCGGCAAGCACGTGGTCGTCGAAAAACCGATGGACGTCAGCCTGGCGGCGTGCGACCGCATGATCGCGGCGGAAAAGGAGACCGGAAAAAAGTTGGCCGTCATCAGCCAGCACCGATTCGACTCGGCCAGCATTTTCGTCCGCGATGCCGTGCAGGGCGGCCAGCTCGGCCGGCTGGTGCTGGTCGACATGAGCGTGAAGTGGTACCGCACGCAGGACTACTACGACAGCGGCGACTGGCGCGGCACCTGGGCGATGGACGGCGGCGGCTGCCTGATGAATCAGGGCGTGCACACGGTCGACCTAATGCAGTGGCTGGCCGGGCCGGTCGAACGTCTGACGGCCCGCATGACGACGGCCGCGCACGAGCGCATTGAAGTCGAAGACACGGTCGTCGCCAGCCTGAAGTTCAAGAACGGCGCGATCGGCACGCTGACCGCCAGCACCGCTTGCTACAGCGGGCAGCCGGCGCGCATCGACCTGTACGGCACCGAAGGCAGCGCCATCATCGAGGGCGACCGCCTGAAATATTTCAATCTCAAGAGCGGTACGCAGGTCACGGCCGAGGAAGCCAGCCAGCACGCCCGCAGCGTCGCCAGCGGCGGGACGGCTAGCGTGAAAGACCAAGGCGCGACACGACTGCATGCGGGCGAAACCAAGGAAATCGGCGCCGTCTGGGGCGACGCCCACACGGCCCAGCTGCGCGACTTCATCCGCGCGATCCAGACGAACGGCACGCCCCTGATTCACGGCGTCAAAGGCCGTCGGCCGTTGGAAATTATCCTCGCGGTGTACGAGAGCGCGCGGAGCGGCCGGGAAGTCGTCCTGTAAATCGATGCAACCACGAAGCACACGAAGGACGCGAAGAGGTCTCAGACGTGCGAAATCGACAGCAGGCCGCCAGCATATCCTTCTGAACCGATGAGCTTTGTCGGCGAAGCGCAGGGATCGTTCGCAGGTGTCTCTTCGCGTCCTTCGCGTGCTTCGTGGTTAAAATTCGTCTTTGGATTGCCACTGTCACTTCGCCCGATAAAGCTTGAGAAATCCCCCTAAAAGCGGTCCAATGCCAGCCGTGCGTCTCCCACGCCCGGCACGGACTGTCGGCGTCGACTCGTGAGCCACGGAAGGTCCCCATGCGTCTTCGTAAACTCGTCCTCCACGGCTTCAAATCGTTCGCCGACCGAACAGAGTTTCTGTTCGATCAGCCGATCACCTGCATCGTCGGCCCGAACGGGTGCGGCAAATCGAACGTCGTCGACGCCGTCAAATGGGTGCTCGGCGAACAGTCGGCCAAAAGTTTGCGCGGCGACGCCATGCTCGACGTCGTCTTCAACGGCAGCGGCAACCGCAAGGCCGCCGGCATGGCGGAAGTCATTCTCGGCTTCGAGAACTTGCCCGACGCCGACGGAAAACGCATTCTCAACCTGCCGCTGGACGAAGTGAACGTCGGCCGTCGTCTGTACCGCGACGGCACGAGCGAATACACGATCAACAACAAGTCCGCCCGCCTCAAAGACATCAAAGATTTGTTCCTCGACACCGGCGTCGGCGTCGACGCCTACAGCGTGATCGAACAGGGCCGCGTGTCGCAGTTGTTGGAGAGCAACCCGCTGCAGCGCCGCATCATCTTCGAAGAAGCGGCCGGCATTTCGCGGTTCAAGGTCAAGAAAAAAGAGGCCCAGCGCAAGCTCGAAAAAGTCGACCAGAATCTGCTGCGCGTGAATGACGTGACGCAGGAAATCGACCGCCGTTTGCGCGGCGTCAAAATCGCGGCGGGCAAGGCGCGAAATTATCAGGAGCTGTCGGTCCGCCTGAACGAGCTACGGCTCGGCTACTCGCTGCAGGAGTACCACAAACTGCACGGCGAACTGACGCGCGTCGGTCGTGAAACGGAAGAAACCCGCTTCCGCGTCGACGACGTCGCCGGCGATTTGGCCAAGCGGCAGAACGAACTGGCCGCCGCCCGCGAGCAGGCGGACGCTTCGGCCCAGACGAAGCAGCGGGCCGAGCACGAACTGGTGGAGGCCGGCGCCGCCGTACGGGCGGCCCAGCAGAAGCAGCAGTTCGCCGAGCGGCAGATTCAGCAACTCGCAGAGCAGGCCGAGCAGATGGAACGCGACGTCAGCGTCGCCACCGAGCGACAGAAGTCGGCCGACGAACAGTTCGGGAGCGAGAGTGCGAACCTGGAACAACTCACGGCCGCCCTCGAAGCCAAGCGCGCCGAAATCGACGCCAAGCAGCAGGCGTATAAGGACGATCAGCTGAAGCTCAACACGCTGGCGACCGACATCGAACGCAATAAACGCACAGTAATGGACCTGATGCGGCGCAGCGGCCAACTCGACAGCCGTCTGGCGTCGATCGGCATTGAGCGGAAGAACATTGCACAGCAACAGGAACGCCAGGACGTGCGCCGGGCCGCCGTTGCGGCGGATACGAAGACGGCCGAAGACCGGGCTAGTGAATTGGCCACGGCCGTTGAGGGTGTGCTGGCGCAGCTGACGGACAAGCAGGCCGAGCAGGAAGCGCACAAGCAGAACTCGCTCGCTCTCGGCCAGCGCATCAAGCAAATCACCGAACAGAACGGCTCGGCCAAGGAGCAACGCTCCGGCCTGTTGTCGCGGCAGAAATTGCTGCAGGACCTGGAAACCCGCCGTGAAGGCGTCAGCGACGCGGTGAAAAAAATCCTGCGCGAAAGGGACCAGAAGTTCCCGTTCGTCCGCGGCCTGGTGGCGGATCTGTTGCGCGTGGACGTGGAGCACGCGACGGTGATCGAGGCCGCGCTCGACGGGCGCGACCAGTGGCTGGTGGTCGATTCGCTTGAGAGCGTGCCCGCGGAAGCGC
>DASVSC010000013.1:0-8558 GCA_036388295.1 Tepidisphaeraceae bacterium
CGAAGTCAAAGAGCTGGAGAAGCTCTTCGCCGTTCTGAAGGCCCATGACCTGTCGATTGACGACTTCTACCTCACGCAGGAAGAAAGCGTCAGCGGCGAAAAGCTGACGACGCGCTACGCCGTCATTCAGGACGAAAAGACGACCGACATCGCGGGCGTCGGCCAAATCCTGCCGGCGATCAACGCCCTGGCCAAGCACGGCATGGAAGTCGGCCGGTTCAAGGGCCTTGGCGAAATGAACCCCGAAGAACTCTGGGAAACCACGCTCGACAAGACCAAGCGCGTGCTGCTCCGCGTGACGCTGGAAGAGGCCGTCGAGGCCGAGCGGCTGTTCAGCGTCCTGATGGGCGAAGACGTCGAACGCCGGCGGCAGTTCATCGAGGACCATGCGCTGGAAGTGAAGAACCTGGACGTATAATCGAATGATGAGCGTGATCGACAAAATCATCGAGAACGTGAATGCGTTATCGCCGGCGACGCAGCAACAACTGCTCGAGTTGTCAGAACGCCTACGGAGTCAGGAAGCTCGTGCAGAAGACGCCGAGCTGGAACGTTGGTCCGCTGAAGCATCGAAGAACGCCTTCGCTGATCTTCCGGCCAATGAATGGGATGATGTCTATAAAGATTGGACCGCCCGCCATCCCGAGCAGCGATGAAACAAGGTGATATCTACTGGACAGACGACTCGGTCGTCGGCGGTCGGCGGCCGGTCGTGATTCTGTCTCGAAACGCAGTCGTCGATCGCCTTAACACGCTGATTGTCGGGCCGACGACGCGAACCCAGCGGCACTTGGCGACGGAAGTCGAAGTCGGGCCGGAACAAGGCTTGGATCATCCCTGCGTCATCTCGCTGGATAATCTAGCCAAAATCGACCGGAGCAAGCTGATTCGATACGTTGGTACGCTCGACGCCGATTCACTTAACGCCGTCTACGAGGCGTTGCACGTCGTGTTCGACCTGCCTTACTAGTCGCAACCATTCGGTTCACCGCAACGGGGGTCCGCCCGTCAGGTTCGCCGGCACGCCTTGCGGAAACTTCTGGTCCAGATACTGGCTGATCCGCCCGATGCGCGCGTCCGGGTCCGGGTGGGTCGCCAGCATTGACGGACCGCGGCCACCGCCGCCGCTGGCTTGTTTGAGCGTGTTCATCACGGCCAGCATTTGCGACGGGTCGTAGCCGGCGGCTTCCATGGTGATCAGGCCCCAGGTGTCGCTCTCGATTTCGTCATCCCGGCCGTACTTGAGCGTCAGCATCTTGCTCGCCAGACCGGCGGCGTAAGTGGCGCTCTGGTCGCCGGTGCCCATCGCGACCGCGCCGACCAAACTCTGCCCGAGCTGGCCTTTGGCCATCTGTTCGCTGGTGTGGCGGTGGATGACGTGGCCGATCTCGTGGCCGAGCACGCCGGCCAGTTGCGCTTCGTTGGCCAATCGTTCGTACAGCGCGAGCGTGATAAAGATTTGCCCGCCCGGCAGGGCGAACGCGTTCACTGTTTGGCTGTCACTCAGCAGGTAGAAGTTGAAGTTCTGCGCGTACGCGCTCTGGCTGGCCTTGCTCATGCGGACCAGTTTCTGGCCGACCTCGTGCACGCGCGCGGCGCGCGGGTCACGCTGGGCGCTGAGCACGCCGCCCATTTCCTGCGCCATCTGCGGCGCCGCCTGCAGGCCGAGCGCCACTTCCTGCTGCGGGCTGTAGGCGACGGGCTGATATTCGCCCGTGAGCGGGTTCTTTTCGTACTTCGCGAAGTAAGAGATCAGCGCCACCACGGCGATAATCCCGACGATCGCGAAACGGCCGAACGGCAGGCCGCTGCGGCCGTAGTTGTTGAAGATGGGCATGAGAAGTCTCCGCTGAAAAATCGGACAAGGGTTTACCGGCGTCGCGATAGTAACCGGGCGGTCTGGCTGAAGCGTTGGTGGGCGAACTCGCAGGCATAATCGACGCGAATCGTCTGCCGGTAGGCGATCAGCTTCTGCCTCGGGTCCATCGTGCTGTCGGCTAAACCAAGGAACGGGCCGTGCAGCGTTTCCCAAAGCGACATGGCATAGCCGAACGTCGCACTGTCGCCACGCGGCTGGTCCGGCGGCAGCGCGGCGGCCGGGACTACAACGCTGTGCGGCGGGGCGAGGCGCAACAGCGCGTCGATCGATCCCACTTTTTCCGCCGGCGGTGGCGCGACGTCGGCCGTCGGGACGATCAGCACCGTCGCCTGCCCGCCGACGTCGTACGCCGCGGCCAGGGGAAGGTCCAGGTACAGGCCGCGCTGTGCGGCGATGGCGCGAAGATTCGCAGCCGGCCCGATCGACCCAAAGCCCGCCACGATCAGCTGCCCACGCGGGTGCCGTTCGGCCAAGGCGTCGGCGTCGATTTCGTCACTGGGGGAGCGAGCGATGACGCTTGCGAATACGCCGTCGCCGCAGGTCTGGCGGCGCTGCCGGCGGGCTTCCTGAAGCGGCATGTAGAGACGGGCCAGGGCGTCGAAATGGTCGGCGTCCCACGCCAGTTCCTCGGCCGCGACGAGGTGACGCTCGGCGGCGAGATAGTCGGTGGCCAGCAAGGCGGCTTGGCCCTGCTCGCAAAGGGACTGGATCGGGTCAGGCATCGCCCGATTGTAAGGCGAGCGGGCGCGAGCGGAAGGCGGACGCGTGCTGCGGCGATTCAGACCGCGGCGGCGCGCAACTGCGTGAGCGCGTCGCGCCATTGCGCGATCGTGCGGCCGATCTCGTACGTCAGCACGTCGGCCAGCGTCACGTAGTCGCGTGCTTCGATCGCGTCGCGCACGTCGCGCAGCTGCCCGGCGAAGTTCGCCAGCGCTTCAGTCAACGTGGTGTCTTCGACGCGCACGCGGTCGAGGTCGATTTTCAGCAGCTTGGCGACTTGGCTGATCGCCGTCTGGGCGGACTGCCATGCGGTGAAACAGCCGCTGAGCTTCTGCAGGGCCTTATTGGCCGCGCCGGCGTGGAGGTCGTCAATGGCTTTTTCACGTGCGGCCTCGGCGCCGTCCATCTGCCGGGCGATTTCATCCAGCACGTCGGCGGCGATGTCGGCGGGAGCGTGGGTTTCGATGAAGATCGTGTGCCCATTGAGCGAACGGCCGCGCCACTGCGGGACGTGGTCGAGGTCGGGCTCCTGCCCGTCGATCAGGACCTGCGTCACCAGCCGGTTTCGGTTGCTGACGTGGCAGAGCAGGTCGCCGAGAGTGGAAAGGCCCAGTTCGGTCGCGGGCAACACTTCGGTATCGACTGTCACGGTCATGGCCGCTCCCGGCGAAAGGCGAATCAATCGGCCGCAACTCCGCGGCCACTGCTTCGACTTATCGGCCACTCCGTCCGGTAAACTTGACTCCGACCGATAACCTTTCACCATGGACCCACAATGAGTGAGCGGCCGATGGACGAACGATTGCGGGCCCGCGCCCGTCTGGCGCTGCGCGCCGAGCGGGCGATGGGCGTGCGTTCGGTACGTGGAAAAGCGTCGGACGTAACGGCCAAGGCCCCGGAAACCGCGCCGGCCGAAGCACGCCGCCAGGCCGCCGAGCCGCCGCCGCCCGTGGCAATGACATCCCCCGCGCCGGACGCGCAGGCCTCCCGCCCGCCGCAGCAGACGCCAGCACTCGCCCTGTTCGGCACGACGGCCGACGCGCCGAAATCTTCGGACGAGCCGTTCGCCGGCGAGACGATGCCGACGCCGCAGAAAATTGCCGCACTCAAACTGCTCGACGAGACGCAAGTTAAGGGCTGCCCCAAGTGCCGACTGTGCGAGACGCGCACGCACACCGTGTTCGGCGAAGGCAGTCCCGACGCACGGCTGATGTTCATCGGCGAAGGCCCCGGCGAGAACGAAGACCTCAGCGGCCGACCGTTCGTCGGAAAGGCCGGGCAGCTTCTGGAAAAAATGATCGGAGCGATGGGGCTGCGGCGTGAGGACGTCTACATCTGTAACGTCGTTAAATGCCGTCCGCCCAACAACCGCCAGCCGGCCGCGGACGAAACGGCGGCCTGCACGCCTTATCTGCTGGAGCAGGTATCGATCATTCGGCCCCAAGTCATCGTGACGCTGGGGTTGCCGTCGACCCAATATATTTTGCGCACAAAAAATTCGATGAGTAAACTGCGTGGCCACTGGCATTCGTGGCGCGGCATCGACGTGCTTCCGACGTACCATCCCGCCTACGTATTGCGGCAGTACACGCCCCAGACACGAGAGGCGGTATGGAGCGACCTGAAACTGGTCCTCGGCCGCCTGAATCTGCCCGTGCCCAAGCGAAGCGGCTCTTCCTGACTTGACAGGCAGAAAAGGCTGGAAAACCAGCCGTTTTCATCGTCTTGTCGTGTGGTTATTTTCTCGTTGACGATCCGTCAGATCGGCTTAGACTTCCCTGTTCGCGTCGTGCAGTTGATCGACGTGGCGGAACGATGGTGACAACGCTCGGACGCACTCAGACAGGGCCCGAAACGACCGACCGGCGGATGCCGATCGGGGGCCAAAACACCTCTCTCGTTGGGGCCCTCACGTGGCCGATGTAAGCCGGACGAAGTCGTACAACCAGAAGACCGCATCCATGCAAACGACCCTACACGCGCAGCGGGAGACGCCATCGCGTCGGAACGCCGAGTCCACCCAATTGGAAACCTCGCTCTGGCAGAGCATCCTGCGGCACGTGCGCGTCCACCACCCGAGCCTGAACCGGGTCTGGTTCGACCAGCTCGTGGCCCATGAGTTGTCCAATGGCATGATTCAGGTGAAGACCGCGACGTTGCCGCAACTGAACTTCCTGCAGATGCAGGGCCAGCAGCCGTTCACGGCCGCCGCGCAGACCGTCACCGGGCGGCTGATTTCGGTGCTGTTCCACTGCGACCACCTGCCCCGCGGCGGCGTGTTCGCCGAGGGGCAGCGGCCCGTGCCGTTGAACCCGGACTACGCCTTCGACACCTTCATCACCGGCCCCTGCAATCGCCTGGCCCACGCCGCCAGCGTTGCCGTCAGCGAACAGCCCGGGAAGGCGTACAACCCGCTATTCATCCACGGCCACGTCGGCCTCGGTAAAACGCACCTGCTGCAGGCCACCTGCCAGACGCTGCTGGAGCGCAACCCTGATGCGCAAATCCTGTACCTGTCATGCGATTCGTTCATCAACCAGTTCATGAACGCGATCGAGAACAACCAGATGAACGACTTCCGCCATCGCTACCGGCACGTGGACGTGATCGTCATCGACGACATCCACTTCCTCGGCGGCCGCGAACGCATTCAGGAAGAGTTTTTCCACACGTTCAACACGCTTTATCAACAACATAAGCAGATCATCCTCAGCGCCGATTGCCCGCCGAGCGAGATTCCGGAACTGGAAGAACGCCTCACCAGCCGCTTCAACTGGGGCCTGGTCGCCCGAGTCGATAAGCCGTGCTACGAAACCCGCGTCGCCATTCTCCGCCGCAAGGCCCGTTTGCGTGCGATTGAACTTCCCGAAGACGTCGTCTGCTACGTCGCGGCGAAGATCGAGAACAACACCCGCGAACTCGAAGGCGCTATTACGAAGCTGCAAGGCCTCAGCCTGCTCACCGGCGGCAAGATCGACCTGGAACTGGCCAAAGGCGCACTCGGCGACACCGAAGCGCCTGAGCAAAAACGCATCACCATCCAGCAGATCATCGACGTCGTCACGAAATATTACGGCGTGCGCGTGGCCGATCTGCAGAGCAAAAAGCGCAACAAGAGCATCGCCTGGCCGCGTCAGGTCTGCATGTTCCTGGCCCGCAAGCACACGCGCTATAGCCTGGAAGAAATCGGCGGCTACTTCGGCGGCCGCGACCACACCACCGTGCTGCACGCCGTCCGCACCGTCGACGGCGACATGAAGGAAGACCCCGAAATCTCCCGCCAAGTCCAGCAGATGGACAATGAACTGACGAAGTCGTAACGCGGCAGAAAACTAAACACGAAGACGCGAAGGCACGAAGATCAACTCGGCGGCTGTTATCTGCTGAACGATTTAGCGTTCTCGTATAAACGGGAAAAGCGATGTGAACTCGCCGCCGCCGAACGGCCCTTCGCGCCTTCGCGTCTTCGTGGTTCATCTTTCGCTTGTTCACCCGCTACACTCCCGCCGTGCCGATTGACCCTGACTTCGCCGCCGCCCGCGACATCTGCCGGCGGCACGCCAAGAGCTTTTATTTCGCCTCGCACTTCCTGCCGAAGCAGAAGCGGCTTCACGCGTACGCCGTTTACGCGTTCTGCCGCCTGCTCGACGATGCCGTCGACGAAGCGGCCGACAACGCGTCGCGCGTGAAGCGGCTGTGCGAGTTCGATGATCTGCTCGATTCGCTCTACGGCGGCCACGTCCCCGATGAACCGACCGAGCAGGACCGGGCCCTGCGCGCCTTCGCGGTGACGATTCAGCGGTGCCGCATCCCGAAAAAGCTGTTTCAGGAACTGGCCGAGGGCTGCCGGATGGATCTGACGGTCACGCAGTACGCGGACTGGCCGGCGCTGAAAATTTACTGCTACCACGTCGCCGGCGTGGTCGGTGTGATCATGTGCCACGTCTTCGATCTGCATGACCCGGCCGCCCACGCACTGGCCATCGAGATGGGCAACGCCATGCAGCTGACGAACATCCTGCGCGACGTCGGCGAAGACTTGGCGATGGGGCGGGTTTATCTACCCCAAGACGACCTCGCCCGCTTCGGCGTGACGCCCGCGATGCTGGCGGCCGGCGAGGTGAACGACGCGTTCGTTCAATTGATGCAATTCGAAATCGCCCGCGCCCGCGACCTGTACGCCGCCGGCGCCCGCGGCCTGCACCTGATCCCTAACGACGGCAGCCGCTTCACCGCCGGCGTGATGTCGAGCGTC
Organism: Tepidisphaeraceae bacterium; assembly: GCA_036388295.1. Classification (GTDB taxonomy): domain Bacteria; phylum Planctomycetota; class Phycisphaerae; order Tepidisphaerales; family Tepidisphaeraceae; genus RYN-431. The sequence goes on from DASVSC010000013.1 coordinate 6,855, forward strand.
TACAGCGGCATCCTCGACGCGATCGAAGCCCAGCGGTACGACGTGTTCACGAAACGCGCGAGGCTGAACGGGCTCCAGAAGTTAAAGCGTCTCACCCGCGCCTGGCGACTCACACGAACGCCCTCGGCCGTTGTGGTCGCGCAGTGACGTATGCACGCTTATAGCTCTGGCGGCTTCTTTGTCGCCTGCGTGATTGAGCGATTTACTAGCGTGGGGTCGAGGAAACACGAAGACCTCAAAGACGCAAAGATACAAAGAAGACCCATGCGAGGAGTGGTGTAGCGCATAGGCGGTCGAATGAAACGAGACATCATTCAATGTGATCCTTCTATTTCTTTTCTTCTTTGAATCTTCGCGTCTTTGCGATCTTCGTGTAAACCAAACGCCGCAAACGCCCCAGCGACATGACCGAACGCCAGCCCCAACCTCTCCTGCAAGCACAAGCCGCCACAAGCCCGCAGGCGCTTCCGGCCCTGCCAAGACATGAATCAGAATGCCTGCCGTTGTTCACGCCGAACCTGCTCGCCGACGCCAGCCACGACGTGCGTGCCCCCGGCGGTTACGAATGGTGGTATTTCGACGCCGAGGATCCGGCCACCGATACGCAGATCGTCGCCATCTATCTGCACGGCTTCATCTTCCATCCCGGCTACCTGCGGGCCTACGCCCGCTACGTCCGCCGGCCGACGAAAACGCTGCCGCCGCTGCCGGGCGATTTCGCCTGCATGTATTTCGTCGTCTACCGCGGCGGCCGGATTCTGCACCAGTTCATGACCCAGGTCCCGCCGAACGCCTATGCCGCGGCCCGCGACGCCGTTGACGTAACGGTCGGGCCGAGCACGCTGACACGCGACGCGGACGGCCTGAAATTACGCATCGAGGGCACGCCCTGGAAGCTGACCGGCCGCGGCCCGCAGACACTCGTCGACCAGCGGCTGCATGCTGACCTGACGTTCGCGCCCTCACTGCCGCATGCCCCGCAGGAACGCCGGTTCCTTTCACGCGCCATGACCGGCGCGGACCACCATTGGGTCATCGCCAGTCCGCTGTGCGACGTGCGCGGCGAGATTCGTCTTGATCCGATCCGCGGCGGGGCGGGGGAAGTGATCCATTTCACCGGCCGCGGCTATCACGACCACAATTATGGCACCGCGCCGCTCGGCCCGGGATTGGCGAAATGGATCTGGGGCCGGGCCATCGTCGGCGGGCGCGTGGTGACGTTCCACTACGCCGTCCCGCGCGACCGGACGCTGCCGGCCGAATCACACTTGGTGACCGCCGACGCCGACGGAGTAACCGAGCAGCGTGTGCTGCCGGAGATTCGCTTCGATCGCCGGACCGCCGTGGGATTAGCCTTTCCGTCCCGCATCGCGTGGCCGGACGTGATGACACTGACGAACCCGCGCGTGATCGATGCCTCGCCGTTCTACCTGCGCCTGCAGTACGACGCCGACATCGGCGGCCAGCGCACGACGGCCTTCTGCGAAGCGGCCTACCCGCACCGCCTGCGCTGGCCGGTGCTGGGGCGAATGATCGAAATGTCGATCGATAAAAGATTGCTGAAGCGCTAGCGCGGCGATGAGGGCAGCGTCAGACTGGGTGGCAAGGCTTGTATTCAAGCCTTGGCGTGCCGTCGGAAGACAAGGCCTGAGTACAAGCCTTGCCACCCATATGCCACAACCAAATCCGCGTCGCTCAGGATGG
>DASVSC010000014.1:0-31421 GCA_036388295.1 Tepidisphaeraceae bacterium
GGCGGCGGAGCAACGCCGGGCTGCACCCGGATCTGCCGGCCGGCGACGTGAGCGTGCGGTGGGAAAGCACCTTCGTCCCCGCACGCAGCGGCGTTTATCAGTTCCGCAATTACTCGAACGCCGGGGCCAAGCTCATCATCGGCGACACGATCGTGTTCGACCACTGGCGTCAGGGCTGGCTGCCGGCCGAGGACGTCGGCAAGATCCGTCTCGAAGCGGGCAAGCGTTACCCGTTCAAGGCCGAGTGGACCAAGGACGGCCAAGGCAACGTCTTCAAGCTCGACTACAAATCCCCGCCCGAAGGCGCGGAGCCGACGTCGCTCTGGAGCGAAGTCGGCGACGGCATCGATTACTACTTCATCCACGGCCCGAAAACCGACGACGTCGTCCGCGGTATGCGCGACCTCACCGGCCGCGCGACGATGCCGCCGCAGTGGGCCTTCGGCCTGTGGCAGAGCCGCCAACGTTACGAAACACAGCAGGCCAGCCTCGACGTCGTCGACGGCTTCCGCAAACGCGGCATCCCGTTCGACAACATCGTGCAGGACTGGCAGTACTGGCGGCGCGACCAGTGGGGCAGTCACGGCTTCGACCCCGCCCGCTTTCCCGACCCCGTCGGCTGGATCAACGCCATCCACGACAGGCACGCACGCCTGATGATCAGCGTGTGGGGCAAGTTCTATTCGAACACCGCCAACTACGACGAACTGAAGAAAAACGGTTTCCTGTACCCGCTGAACATCAAACTGGCTACGCGCGATTTCGTCGGCTTCCCGTTCACGAACTACGACGCGTTCAACCCGGCGGCCCGGCAGATGTTCTGGCGGCAGATGCGCGAGCAACTGTTCGACAAAGGCGTCGACGCCTGGTGGATGGACGCCACCGAACCCGATCTGGAAGGCACACCAACGCTGCAAGGCTTGCGCAACCGCATGCACCCGACGGCCGCCGGCACCGGCGCGTCGATGTTGAACGGCTACGCGCTGCAGAACGCCCGCGCCGTGTACGAGGGGCAGCGCACCGCCGCCCCCGATCAACGCGTGTTCAACCTCACCCGCAGTGGCTACGCCGGCCAGCAGCGCTACGGCGCGGCCAGCTGGTCCGGCGACATCACCAGCACCTGGACCGCGATGCGCAAGCAAATCCCTGCGGGCCTTGGGTATTGCATCAGCGGCACGCCGTACTGGACGATGGACTCGGGCGGGTTCTCCGTGCCGCAGCGGTTCAACAATCGCAACGCGCCGCCGGAAGTGGTCGATGAATGGCGCGAGTTGAACACGCGGTGGTTTCAGTTCACCACGTTCGTCCCGTTCCTGCGCGTGCACGGCGAAGCCCCATTTCGCGAAATGTGGGAGTTCGGCGGCGAAGACAGCGATGCGTACAAGGCCCAACTGAAGTTCGACCGTTTGCGATACCGCTTGCTGCCCTACATCTACTCCCTCGCCGGCCAGGTGACGCATGAAAGCGGCACGATCATGCGAGCGATGGCGTTCGATTACGCGGCTGATCCGCTCGCACGCGATCTGACCGACCAATACCTGTTCGGTTCGTCGCTGCTGGTCGCGCCGGTGACGACTCACAAAGCCCGCACGCGCAGCGTTTACCTGCCGGCCGGGACGGGGTGGTACGACTTCTGGACCGGCACCCACGAGCAGGGCGGCCGGCGGTTCGACGCGCCCGCGCCGTACGACGCGATCCCGCTGTTCGTGCGGGCCGGTTCGATCGTGCCCAGCGGCCCGGAGCAGCAGTACGTCGGCGAAAAGCCGGTCGACCCGCTCACGGTCTACGTCTACACCGGTGCGACCGCCGACTTCACGCTGTACGAGGACGACGGCCTGACCTACGGCTACGAACGAAACGCCTTCAGTCGCATCCCGATGCGGTGGGACGAGCAGCAGCGCACGCTGACGATCGGCCAGCGCAGCGGCACGTTCCCGGGCATGCTGCCGCGCCGCTCGATCCGTGTCGTGTTCGTTACACCCGATCGCCCCCGGCCGTTCGACGCCGACGCCAAGCCGGATCGCCAAGTTGAATACGACGGCCGTGCGGTCACGGTGCCGTTGGAGTGAGTTGCTGTTGCGCGGCGAAATCAGGTCGCCCGCAGGACTTCAACCGGCCTGACGGCCAGCGCCCGCGCGCTGGCCGTCAGGCCGGCGACCACTGCCAACAACACCGTAACGGCCACGCCCGCCACCATGTCCAAGTAGGGCATCCGCCACGGCAGGTCCATCGTCTGTGCCACCACGGCCCAGGCGAGCAGCGTCCCGGCCGCCACGCCCACCACGGCCGCGACCGTGCCGGTCAGGGCGTACTCGATCGCGAAAACGGTGGCCACGTCGCGGCGGGTCATGCCGATGGTTTTCAGCAGGGCCACTTCCCGTGCCCGCCGCGCCTGCGTCGCCACCACGGCCCCGCCCAGCACGATGATGCCGGCCGCGACGATGAACCAGCCGAGCGCCCGCACCGCAATGGAAATGTTCCCCAGCACGGCCAGCACCTTGTCCATCACGTCGCGGATGTGAATCACCGTGACGTTCGGCATCGTCGACACGATGCGCGTCTGCACACGCGCCAAATCCGCCGTCGGCAATCGCGCCACGGCCACGCGCAGTTGTGGTGCGTCATTAAGCGGGCCGGGCTCGGCGAACAGGAAAAAGTTGATGCCGAACGTCCGCCAGTCGATCGTCCGCAGGCTGGTCACCTTCAAATCGACCGGCACGCCCTGGACGTCGAGCGTAATCGTTGAACCAATGCTCAGCCGGGCCTGACGCGCGAAGCCTTCTTCCACGCTCACGCCATTCGGTATTGCCGGGCCGGCCGGGAACGCACCGCTGACGACCCGGTTGCCGCGCGGCAATTCGGAGCCGTAGGTGATGCGCTGCTCGCGCGTCAGATTGCGCGGCGGCCGCCGCGAGCGTTCTTCGCGCCCGGCCGGTTCGACGGGGTCGACCGGCTCACGTCCCGCCGTGATCGGCACGCCGTCGACCGCCGCGAAGCGGGCCGTGACAATCGGCTGTGAGTTGATGCCGGTCGCCCTTTCTTGCTTCAACAACGCTTCCAGTTGAGGCCATTGATCGGTCTGGATGTCGACGAAAAACGTGCTGGGCGCGTCGGCCGGCAGTTCCGACCGGAGCTGATCGCCGAGTTGACGCTCGACGATGCGCGTGGCGAAGACGAACGTGACGCCGAGGCCTAACGCCACGATCGCGCCGACGGTCGCCGCGCCGGGCCGGGCCAGGTGCGCCAGGCCGTGCCGCAGGCGGATGCCGCCGCTGTCGCGCGGGAGCAGCCGGGTGATGCGGCTGACGCCGAGGGCGGCCAGCGCGAGGCAGAGCGTGGTCGCGATTAGGCCGCCGGTGAAGAGCGTGCCGTACCACGCCGACTCCGATTGTCCCGCCGCCGCCGCCCAAATGCCCGCCAGAATCAGCACCGCCGCCAGTCCTTGCGCGGCCCAACCGTCACGGCTAGGCTCGGCGTCACGCCGGAACACGCGCACGGGTGGCACTCGACGCAGGCCGATGAGCATCGGCAGCGTGAACACCAGCGTGACCGCCAGCCCGAGCAGCATGCCGCGAATGATCGCCGCGGGCTGCCACGGGCGGATCAGTTCCGGCGGCAGCAAATCGCCGATGATGCGCGGCGTCAGCGCGTGCAGCGCCACACCCAGCGCGGCCCCGATTACGCTCGCGAGTGTCGCCAGGACGACGATCTGCACCGTGAACAGGATGACCACCTGCCGCGGCGTCAGACCGATGCAGCGCAGCACAGCGATGTCGTCCATCCGCCCGGCCAACCACGCCCGCGCCACCTGCGCCACGCCCAATCCGCCGACGAGTAACGACAACAGGCCGACGAGCCCCAGGTACCGGCCCATGCGGTCGAACGTCCGCCGCAAGGCCGGTTGGGCGTCGCTGAAGATGCGGGTGCGGAAAAAGTCGGCGTCGGGCAGTTCCGCCTCGATGCGCCGGGCCAGCCGGCCGGCGTCGTCGCCCGTCGCGGCCGGCGGCAGCTTCAGCATCGCCCGGTATTCGACCCGTGCGCCGCGGTCGGTCAGTGCCGTACGGGCCAATCCTTCTGCCGACAGGAACACGCGCGGGCCGAGCGTGAACGAAACGCTGAGCTTGTCCGGCTCGCGCACCACAACGCCCGCGACGCGGAACCGCACGCCGCCGATCTGCAGCGCGTCGCCCATCTTCAGGCCCAGCGAAGTCAGCAGTTCCTGCGCCACGACCACGCTGTCGGGCGTCAGCAACGTTTGCAGCGGCTGCGCCGGCGATAGTTCCAGTTGGCCGTACAGCGGATAGCCGCCCTCGGGCACTTTGATTTCCGCCAGCCGGCTGGCGTCCGGCTTGTCCGGGGCGAGCACCACACTGGCGAACTCGCGCACGTCGGCCCGCTCGACGGTCGCGCCGCCGAAGCGAGGTTCTTCCGCCGCGAAGCGTGCGACGATACCGCTTAACTCTGCCGGCAACGGGCGGCGGCCTTCAATAGTGAGGTCGGCCGCCATCAGGCGTCGGCCTTCGGCGCGCACGCCCTCACGCACGCCATCCGACAACCCGGCCACGACCACGATCGCGGCCACGCCGATCGCGATGCACAAAATGAAAAGAATGATGCGGCCCAGCGACCGGCGCGATTCACGCCGCGCGAAACAGACGTACTGCGGAATCGTCATCGCACGCTCCCGACGCCCGCCGCCGCGGCTTCGCCGGCCGGCTCCGCGTCGACCACACGCCCGTCACGCATGCGAATCACTCTGCCGGCCAAGGCGGCGAGCGCGGGGTCGTGCGTGACCAGCACCAGCGTCGTCCGCTCGTCGCGGCGGAGCTGCAGCATCATGTCGACGACGGTGCGGCTGTTCTCGCCGTCCAGATTGCCCGTCGGCTCGTCGGCCAACAGCAGCGGCGGGGCGGGCGCGAAGGCGCGGGCGAGCGCGACGCGCTGCTGCTCGCCGCCGGACAGTTGTGACGGGTAATGGTGCCCGCGGTCGGCCAGGCCGACACGGGCTAACAGCTGCATCGCCCGCTCGCGTGGCTCCGGCCGGCCGAGCAGTTCCAACGGCAGCATCACGTTCTCGGCCGCCGTAAAGTTCGCGAGCAGGTGAAAGCTTTGAAACACGAAGCCGATCTTGCGCAAACGCAGCGTCGCTAAGCGGTCTTCGCCGAGCGCGTCGATCGGCTCGCCGTCGATCAGCACGCTGCCTTCACTCGCGCGGTCGAGGCCGGCCAGCAACGCCAGCAGCGTCGACTTTCCGCTGCCCGACGGCCCCATCACGGCGACAAACTCGCCGGGGTCGATCGCGAAGGAGACGTCGTTCAAAACCGTAATCGTCCGGCCGCCGGAAGGGAACCGGCGGGTCACGTGACGCACTTCAATCATGGCGGTGGGTGTATTCATCGGGTGGATCAGTGGCCTAATATCGTAGTCCTAACCGAACCCGATGAACCCGCTCAAGCTCACAATCATTTTGATCGCCGCCGGCTGCGGCCTGGCATGTGACCGGTCGCCGCCAGAAACCGCGTCACCCCCGCCGGTCACCACGAGCCGACCGGCCGCCAGCCCCGCCACGGCCATTAAGCTCCCCCGCGTCGTCTTCCTCGGCGACAGCCTGACGGCCGGCCTTGGCGTCGATCCGGACGAAGCCTTTCCCATGCTGATCGCAAAACAATTGAAGGACGCGGGCGTCGCGGCACAGGTCGTCAACGCCGGCGTCAGCGGCGACACGACGGCCGGCGGGCTGCGGCGGCTGGATTGGGTGCTGCGCCAGGCGCCGGACGTCTTAGTCGTCGGCCTCGGTGGGAATGACGGGCTGCGCGGTCTGTCGCCCGAAGCGTCGGCGGACAATCTTCGCGCGATTATTCAGCGTGCACGCCAGAGCGGCGCGCGGGTGCTGTTGCTGGGCATGATGATCCCGCCGAATTACGGGCCGGAGTATACGAAGGCATTTCGGGAGATTTATCCGAAGCTGGCCGCGGAACAGAACGTGCCGTTGGTGCCGTTCGTCCTTGAAGGCGTCGGCGGCGATCCCCGTTTCAACCAGCGCGACGGCATCCACCCGACGGCCGAAGGGCACCAAATCATTGCCGCGAATGTCGGGCAGTACGTGGCCCGGCTGGTGAAGCCATAGGTCCGGTCGTGCCTACGCCGCGTCGCTCTCGGTATCGGTCAGGACCAGGCGCTCGGTCGCACGGCGGCGGGCGGACGTGCTGAACGATTCGCCACTCATCGGCGCGCCCAGCAGATGCCCTTGGCCCAGTTCGCAATCGATCGTCTGCAGGATCACGACCTGGTCTGCCGTTTCAATACCTTCGGCGACGACGACCACGCCCAAATTGTGCGCCAGCTGCGCGACCGCCTGCACCACCGCGATGAACTCCCGGCCGTGACCCAGATTTTTGGTGAACGAGCGGTCGATTTTCAGCACGTCGATCGGCAAATCATGCAGCATGGCGAGTGACGATTGGCCGGTGCCGAAGCCGTCCATTGCGATCTTCACGCCCAGCTTCCGCAGCGACCACAGCACGGCCTTGGCGGCGGCGGGGTCTTTCATGATCACGTCTTCACGGATTTCCAGATTCAAGCACTCGGCCGGCATGCCGTAGTCGTCCAGTGCGGTGCGAATCCGCTCCGTCAGGTCCTCGGCCATCAGTTGCCGGCGCGTCAGGTTGACGCTGATGCCCTGCGGCGCTAATTCGCCCAAGGCCGTCTGCCAAGCCATGAAACGTTGGCACGCCTGGCGGAGGACCCATTCGCCGATCGGCAGGATCAGGCCCGTTTCGTCGGCGATGGGGATCAGCAGTTCCGGCGGGATAATGCCACGCGTCGGGTGCTCCCAGCGGATCAGGGCTTCCATGCCCACCGTGCGCATCGTGCTCATGGCGACGATCGGCTGGAAGGCGAGCGACAGCTGGTGTTGTTCCAGCGCGTGGCGCAAATCGGTTTCGGTATCGAGCCGTTGCTTGGCCCGCTGGTGCATGGCGGTGTCGAAGACGACGTAGCACCCCTTGCCGGCCAGCTTCGCTTCGTACATCGCGATGTCTGCGTTGCGCAGCAGGTCTTCGGCCCGCGCGCCGTCCGGGCCGCTGGTGACGATGCCGATGCTGGCCGTCGAAACCACTTGGTGGCCGAAAATGCGGTACGGCTCGGCCAGCACGCCCAGCAGCCGGTCGGCCACGGCGGTCGCGTCGTCGAGCGAGGTGATGCCATCGAGGACGACGACGAACTCGTCGCCGCCGAGCCGGCCGACGGTGGAGAAATCTTTCTTACGACTCGAGTCATCGAAGCAAAGCGTGCCGCGCAGCCGCGCGGCGATTTGTTTAAGCAGGTCGTCGCCGGCGTCATGGCCGAGGGTGTCGTTGGTCTGTTTGAAGCGATCGAAGTCGAGGAACAACACCGCAAAGGCGTGGCCGGGCTCACGTTCAGTGCGGTTCTGGCACTGCTGCAAACGGTCGCTCAGCAGCGACCGGTTCGGCAGCCCGGTCAGCTTGTCGTGCCAAGCCAACGAGCGCAGCTGCAATTCGGCCAGCTTGCGGTCGGTGATGTCCTGGAACGCGCCGCACAGCTTATGAACCACGCCGTCGTGCTTCAGGCATTCCCCCTGGGCGCGGACCCAGATCTCGCGGCCCTTGGCGGTAACGAGCGGCAGTTCCAAGTCCCACGCCACGCCGGTGAGAATGCCGTTTTCGATCGCGGCCTGGATGTGGTCACGCCCGCCGGGGGCATAAAAGGCGATTGCTCGGTCGACGTCGATCGGTGCGCCCGGTTCTAAATCGTGAATGTAATAGACTTCGTCTGTCCAAGTCAGCGCGTTCGTTGCTAAGTCCATTTCCCAACCGCCCACGCGGGCCATGTGGTTCGTCCGGCTCAGACGTTCGCTCTGGATGCGCAGCAGGCTCGACTGGGTGCGGAGCTCAGCCGTGGTGCGTTCGGCGCGATTTTTGGCATTGTTGAGGTCGGCCGTCATGCCCTGCGCCAGGGCGAATGCCTGCGCCCGGCTGCGGCCGATCGTCCGGATCAACACCGCCAGCAGCACGCTCAGCAGCGAACCCAGCACGCCTGCCACGATTGACGTCACGGGCACCATCGTGGCATCGAACTTCGCAGTCGAACGAGTGCGCACGGACCAATTCCGCCCGGCGATGGTGAACGGCGAGCTCTGTGAATAAGAGCTCGCCGTTTCCGTCGCGGTCGTGGCCGGCCTTGGCGTGTCCGAGGCATACAACGTAACGGCTTGGTCAGGGGACTCTTCGTCGATCACCTGCAGGTCGAGCATGTTGTCGACCGAGTCGACGACGCCGGCAAAGACCTGTCCGACCGCGACCGGCGCGAACAGCAGGCCGTCCAGCGCCGCCATACGCGCTTCGGGCGTTTGGGGGTTCGTCCCGTTCTTGTACACCGGCAGGATGTAGAGAAATCCGCGGCGATCGAGGCCTTCCTGGCGCAGCACGATTGGGGCCGTGATGGCCGCTTCGCCCGTCCGCGCGGCCCGTTCGACGGCGGCCCGGCGTTTGGGCTCGGAACCGACATCGAATCCCCAGATCGCCCGGTTCGGCTCAATCGGGTTGATGTATTTGACCACGTACAAGTCGTCCACCAACGGCATTTCGGAAACGGTCGATTGGATGGCAAAATCGGGCGCGCGGTCGGCCCGTTCGGCGGCGACGAATCGGTCGACATGTCCGCGGGCCACGCGTTTGATAAAACCGATGCCCAGAACGCCCGGGAACTCACGCGGCAGATTCCGTGCCCCGACGCAGGCGGCGAACTCGTCGCGCTCCACCAACACACTCGACGTAAAAACGCCACACAGGCCTTTGAGGCCGTACTCCGGAAGGTTGATGCGTCGGCCGATTTCGCCTTTGACGCTTTCGTGCAGTCGCGCGAACCGCTGGGCCGCCACGTCGCTCTGGGCACGGTGGCTCAGGTAAACGACCAGGGCCGTGATTGTCAGGCCGATAACCAAGCTCACAACGGCGCCCCACTCGATGCCATGCCGCTTGTCCGTGAAGGTCGCCCGCAATCGATCGAGAATACGGGCTTCGGTGCGGTGTTCGATCAAACTAACGACCTGGCGAGCCAAACTTCGAAGTGACCGTAACTGCTCGGGCGTTAAATCACGCGGCTCGATGTCGATCACGCAGAGCGTGCCCAGAGCGAACCCTTTCGAATCGATCAGTGGCATGCCGGCATAAAAGCGGATGCCCGGACTGCCAGTGACGAACGGATTGTCCCGAGTCCGCTCGTCTTGGGTCGCGTCGCGGATGATCAGCGGCTCGTCATAGTGAATGGCGTGGGCACAAAAGGCGTGGTCCCGCGGCGTTTCCGAAGCGCACAGGCCGACTTTTGACTTGGTCCATTGACGCTCTTTGTCGACCAAATTGATCAGCGCGATAGGGACCTGGCAAAGGTCCGCGGCGAGCGACGTGAGCGCATCGAAGTCGGCGTCGGCGGGCGTGTCGAGAATGGCGTGCCGCTGCAACGCCATCAGGCGATCAGGCTCATTCGATGGCAATGGCGCTCGCGGCATACCCGACCTTCCCACAACGCAAAAACGCTTCTCCACCGGCCACTCGGAGGTCGGCCGTTCGGAACCTATTCAGGCATCGGCTTTCAGCCGCCACTGAATTAGGTCGGAACCCGCTCCAGTTGAAAATCTTTAATTCGATTGGTCGGCGCGACTTAACCCATCGCTTCGGGTTTGCGGACGCATCGTGCTGCTCACGTACGTCGAGCGCATTTCAGGCACCACTTCGTGTCGTCGGTCACGTTACGACAGGCCGAACCTTCGATTTCCTGGAGATCCTGACGTTGGCAGAAGCGATTAGGCTCAGATAGCGTTCAACGCCGTCCCGGCTGACGGCTATCTATCCGCAGTGCGGTCGAGGTCTCGAAACAGTTTATTCGCGTGTTACGCGAGAAAGCAGGTCTGGCGTGAAGGTCCGTCTATTGCCCGCCGTGTTGGCCGCCTTTGTCGGCATTGCCGTGTCGCAAGCCCAGGCGGTCACGCCCGTTACGCCGGACGCGTCGCCCGAAGCCCGCGCGCTGCTGAACTACATTTACGCCATGAAGGGTAAAAAAACCCTGTCCGGCCAGATGTGGGTGCCGTGGGGTACGGACGAAATCAAAACCGTCCACGACATCACCGGTAAATACCCGGCCATCCGCGGCCAGGACCTGATTCACGAACGGCACAACAAGCGTGAAATCGAACTCGCGGCCGAATGGTGGAAGGCCGGCGGCATCCCCACGATCATGTGGCACTGGGGCGCCCCGACCGTCGGCGAAGGCTTCGAGCCGAGCAAAGGGACGATCGACATCGACCGCTGCTTCCAGAAAGGCACCGAAGAGCACAAAATCATGTGGGCGGACCTGAAGCGCATTGCCGACCACCTGCAGGTGCTCCGCGACGCCAAGGTGCCGGTCCTCTGGCGGCCGATGCACGAGTTCGACGGCAACTGGTTCTGGTGGAGCAAGGGCGGCCCCGAGCGCTATAAGCGCCTGTGGCACACGATGTTCGACTACTTCGCCAAAGAGCGCAAGCTCAACAACCTGATCTGGGTCGCCTGCCACTGCGGCAAGCCCATCAGCGACTGGAGCCCCGGCTACGGATACCTCGACCTGGCCGGCCCCGACACCTACGGCCGCGGCATTCAGGCCGGGTTGTATAACGGCGCCAAAGCGATCTACGGCGACGAAATGCCGATCACCTACCACGAGTGCGGCGAAATCCCCGACCCTGACGAAAGCTTTCAAAAGGGCATCACCTGGTCCTGGTGGATGCTCTGGCACACCGGCCACCTGAACCGCCACAACAAGGACGCGCTCAAGAAAGCCTACAACCATGATCTGGTGATCACGCGCGACGAGTTGCCCCGAATCATGGACTACCTGAACGTCAAAAGCCCTGCCACGCAGCCGGGCCCTAAAGGCAAGTACCCGCCGGCTCAGGCCGCCGCGACGCCGGCCGCCGGTGGCTGATCCGCCGAACTTGTCGACCGGTCAGCGATCATAAAAGTTTGTCACGAGCGCTTCGGGGGAATGATCGGGACGAACGCACCGTTTAGCCGGCGAGCATGCTCGCCGGCTAAACGTTCGTATAGGGCTCAGTATCGGTGATGCCGTTCAACGGCCGTTCTGCGTGGTCGGCGTTTCCACCTGCACCGGCGTCTGATTCGACAAGCGGCCGAGGTCGGACGTGATCACGCGCGTCAGGCCGGGCCGCTTTTCCTTGATCTGGACCCAGCCGTTCCGCGCCTCGCCGCGAGTAATGACGTGCTCCACGGCCCGGCCGTCCGTTTCGCCGAAGACTTTGTCGGTCCCGGCGAAGGTGTAAATGGCATTGGCGGGCACGAATAGGGCGGCCGGGTCGGTGTCGACCACGATCGACCCGCGCGCGAACGCGCCGGGCCGGAGCAGGCGGTCGGGGTTGCTGATCACGCCTTCGACTTCGAATGTGCGCGTGGCGACGTCGATCTGCGGGTTGATCCGCCGCACCGTGCCCGCCGACCGCTGCGTCGATCCTTCGACCGCGACGTGAAGCACCTGGCCGACCTTGATCTGCTGCACGAATCGTTCCGGCACGGCCGCCCGGAACTTGATCGGGTCGTCGGCGACGACTTCGTACAGCACGTCGCCCTCGCGGACGTAAGAGCCGACCGACACCGTGCGTCGCGAGACACCGAACCGGCCGGGCCGCGCGGGGTCGCCGGCGCGCGGGGCGCGCACGAAGGTGTCGTCCAGATTCTGCCGGGCCGCGTCCAGGTCGGCCTTGCGAGAGCGGGCGGTGGCCAGATCGGTGCGGGCCTGCAGGACGGCGACCTCGGCGTCGCGCTTGGCCACTTCGAACGCCGTCTGCGCGTCGGCAAAATCCTGCTCGCTCAGCAGCGGCGGCTTCTGTTCGAACAGCGTGCGGTTACGCTCGAACTTCGCCCCGGCATTCCGGGCCTGAACCTTGGCACGTTCGACGGTGACGACCTTGTCGACCTCGAACGTGTCGTTCGGCAGTTCGGTTAAGCCGAGTTTGGAAAGGGCTTCGCGCAGGGCCGACTCACGCTGGGCGAGGGCGAGTTCGAAATCGACCGGGTCGATCCGTGCCAACAGGCCGGCTTCGTCGACGCGGTCGCCGATGTCTTTGGCGATTTCGCGAATGCGGCCCGGCACCTTGGCCGCCAGGGTGACTTGGTCATCGCCATAAAGCGTGCCGACGACGTCCACCGTGCGGTCGACCGGCTCAAGGCGGACCGCCTGCGTCGTCACCGGCACCGCCGCCGCGGGGGCCGTGGTGGGGGCGGACGCCTTGTCGGCTTCCCGACAGCCGGCCGCGGCTAAGCCGGCCAGCAGTGGGAAGACGTAACGAAGAGAAGGATGAAAAATCTTGGTTCGACTCGGCACGGTGGTCGCCTAGGATAAAACTGACCGGTCAGTTCTGCCGATCGTAGGCCTGCCGTTCCGCAGCGGCAAGGCGGTTCGGATCAATGATTTTGTCCGCTCATGCAGCGACCCGACGAAGCAAAACGTCTAGCGATCCTCGACACCGCCGCCCGGCTTTTCGCCACGCGGCCGTTCCATGAAGTGCGCCTCGAGGACGTCGCGCAGGCCGCTCATATTGGTAAAGGGACCGTGTACCTGTACTTCAAGAGCAAGGACGAGCTGTTCGCGTCGCTGGTGCTCGACGGGTACGCACGGCTCGTCGAGCAGTTGCGGGTGATGAGCGAAACCGAAACCGACGACTCCGCCCTGCGCCGGCTCGAGATTGTGGTGCGCGAACTGGTGACGTTCGCCAAAACCTACCCGTACTTTTACAGCGTCATGCGCGACTCCCCGCACGCCCAGGCCACCCAAGACCTTTGCCGTGCCCGCGAATCGGTCGGGCAGCTGGCGGGAAAGATCATCCGTGACGGCGTGACGCGCGGCGAACTCGACGACCCGCGGCCGGAAGTGACCGGCCAATTCATTCCCGCCTGCGTGCGCTCGGCCATCGTGTTCGGGCCGGGAACGCTGTCGGCCGATTCGATTGTGGAACACGTGATGCGCGTCATCGGACAAGGCGTCGTACGAAAGGCCTGATGCGCTGCTGGCTGACCATTTTCTGCGTGTCGCTGTTACTGCTCGCCGGCTGCCGGGTGGATTCGGCGCGTGAGGCGGCCATTTACCGTGACCTGCTGGCCGTGCCCGGTCCGCAGCCGACGACGATGCCGGACGCGTCCGTCTCGCTGCCGCAGGTGTTACGGATCGCGAACCTGGCGAACGAAGACATCGCCGTGCAGGGCGAAGCCTACTACCGCGTGCTCAACGAGCGCCGCCGCACGGTCGCCAATTTTCTGCCCACGCTCAGCCTGGTCCCGACCTACGCCCGACGCGACGCGACTGACAGCAACGATGGCGGCGGCACCAACGGCGGTGTCTCTGTCGGCGGCGGGCAGGGCGGGTCGTCTCAGAACTCGGCGTTCGACGTCTCTGCGGACCTGAACATCAACCTCTTCAACGGCTTCGCCGACGTCAACCGCTATTGGGCCACGACCTACCGCATCGAGCAGGCTAAGCAGCAACTGCTGGATTTGCAGCAGACGGTGCTGCTGGACGTCGCGCGCGTGTATTACCAGGTGCTGATCAGCGAGGCGTCGCTGAACGTGATCGAGCAATCGCTGGCGGCGCAGGAAGAACGCTTCCGTGACACGCGCGGCCGCTTCGAGGCGGGCCTGGCACGGCCGCTGGACGTGTCACAGACCGAGGCCCAGGTGGCGCAGACGCGGGTGCAATGGGTCGACGCCCGCCGCGACATCGACACCGGCCGGGTCACGCTGTCGCAGTTGGCCGCCACGCCATTGCAAGACCGCGTGCTGGGCGACGGCCTGACGGTGCCTGAGACGCCGCAATCGCTGGATCATTATCTGTCGGCCGCCACGACGTCGCGCAATGACCTGCGCGGGGCGATCAGCGCCATCGACGCGTCGCAGCGCGAAATCAAAGTCGCGGTGGCCCAGTATTACCCGTCCGTCACCCTGGATTTTTCGGCCTTCCTGTACCGCGAGTCGGTGCCGGACGAACGCCGCTGGGAAGCGTTGCTTGGTGTTAATTTGCCGATCTTCGCGGCCGGGCGGATTCGGGCGGACGTGCTGGAGGCGTGGAGCTTTTTCCGCGAGGCCCAAATCGTCCGAAACCGCGTCGAACGGCAGGTGCGGTCGGAAGTGCGGTCGGCCTATATCGAACTGCAGGCCAGCACCAGCCGCCTGGCAGAGTTAAAAAAGCAGCGCGACGCGGCCGAGGCGGCGTATCAACTTGCGGAGCAGTCCTACAAGGCCGGCATCGCGACGAACCTGGACCGCCTGATCGCGCAGTCCACGCTCCTGACGGCCCAGCTGGGCTTCTCACAGGAGTTTTTCAACCGAAAAGTGCGGTACCTGAACCTGCTGCGCGTCGCGGGCCTGTTGCGGAACGAACTCGAATCCTGGCGGTGAATTATGTTGGCATTCATTGGCGCTTTCGTCCGTCGTCCCGTCTTCGCCAGCATGATCATCCTGGCGGGGATCGTCGTCGGCGCGGCGGCCTACACGGGGCTGGGCGTCGACCGTTTTCCGTCCGTGGATCTGCCCACCGTCAGCGTCCGCACGAGCCTGCCCGGGGCGGCCCCGGAGGAGATGGAAACCGAGGTCAGCGAGGAGATCGAACAAGTCGTCAACACCGTCGACGGCATCGACGAGCTGCGCAGCATCTCGGCGGCCGGCAACAGCATCGTGATCGCGACGTTCAGCCTCGACCGCGACATCGAATCGGCCGCGCAGGACGTGCGGGACAAGGTCGCCACCGTCATCAGCCGCCTGCCGGAAGAGGCCGACCCGCCGGTGATCAGCAAGTTCGACAACGACTCCACGCCGGTCGTCACGTTCACCCTGTCCGGCGAGCGCAGCTTGCGCGAGCTGACGGAAATCGCCGACAAGCTGGTGAAGGTGCAGCTGGAACGCAGCAAAGGCGTCGGCGAGGTGCGCATCGTCGGCGGCGCGCTGCGCACGGTGAACATCACGCTGAGCAGCAGCCGCCTGAACGCGCTGGGCATTCCGGTGACCGTCGTCCGCGACGCCATCGTGCGGCAGAACAGCGAAATCCCCGGCGGCAACCTGACGGGCGCGGCCCGTGAGGCCAGCCTGCGCACGCTCGGCCGGCTCAATAACGCGGGCGACTTCCTCAACATCGTTCTGACGACCGTGAACGGCAAGCCGGTCTACCTTCGCGACGTGGCCGACGTGGAAGACGCGCAGGCCGAGCAGCGGTCGCTGTCGCGCCTCGACGGCAAGCCGTCCGTGGCGCTGGACATTCTCCGTCAGAGTGGCGCAAATACCATCGCCGTCATCGAAGGCGTCAAAGCGCAGGCCCAGGCCCTGCAGGACCAGTTGCCGCCCGGCGTGCAATTGCTGGTCAACCGCGACCAGTCCTCCTACATCTACGCGGCGCTTCACGAAATCAATCTGCACCTGGTGCTCGGCTCGGTCCTCGCCTGTTTGGTGGTGCTGGCGTTCACGCGGTCGTGGCGGTCGACCGTGATCGCCGGCGTGGCGATTCCGGCGTCGGTCATCACCACGTTTGCCATGATGGCGGCGCTCGATTTCACGCTCAACAGCGTGACGATGCTGGCCCTGGTGCTGATGGTCGGCATCGTGATCGACGACGCGATCGTCGTGCTGGAAAACATCTTCCGCTACGTCGAAGAAAAGAAGATGCCGCCGATGGAGGCGGCCATGAAAGGCACCGGCGAAATCGCCACCGCCGTGCTGGCGACCACGCTGTCATTGGCCGTCATTTTCGTGCCGGTGTCGTTTATGAGTTCGATCAGCGGAAGGTTCCTGTACCAGTTCGGCATTACGGCGGCGGTGTCGGTGATGGTCAGCCTGGCCGTCAGTTTCATCCTGACGCCGACGCTGTCGGCGCGAATGCTCGTCGGCGAGGCCAAGCGACTGGAAAAGAAGGGCGGGCACGGCGGAAGCCGCGGCGGGTTCTACGGCGTGATCGACCGCGGCTACACGTTCCTGCTGAAGCTGGTGATGCGCGGACGCTGGGCGGCGGCCGTGGTGGCGGCGCTGATTATCGCGTCGTCGATCCCGCTGTTCCTCGTGGTGCAAAAAAGCTACCTGCCCGAGGGCGTGGACGAGGCCGAGTTCGAGGTGCGCGTCGAAGCGCCGCTGAGCCTGAGCTTCGACGCCATGAACGACGTGATGCTGCGCGTCGAAGCGGACCTGATGGCCATGCCGGAAATCCGGTCGATCTTGTCCAAGGTCGGCTCCGGCTTCATCGGCGGCGTGAACAACGGCGAAATCGCCGTCAAACTGCCGCCGCACGAGGAACGCGTCTTCGGCTTCGGCCGGCTCTTCAAATCCCTTCTCAAAGGCGATCCCGGCGCGGCCTTCCGCGGCAATTTCTCGCAGAGTGAAGTGATGGACAAAATCACCGCCTCACTGCGGAAGTACCGCGACCTGCGCATCCAGGCGCGCAACTTCCCCGGCTTCAACATCGGCGGCGGCAACTTCGACGTCGATCTGTCGATCAGCGGCCCGGACTTGAACGAGATCGCCCGCATCACCGAAGAGCTGACCAGGCGCGGTCTGGCCACCGGCGGCTTCCGCAATCTCAACACTACGCTGCGGCTCGACAAGCCGGAAGTGAACGTGACGATCGACCGCGCCCGCGCCGCCGACCTGGGCGTCACGCCACAGGACATCGGCACGGCCCTGCGATTGCTCGTCGGCGGCGACGAGGAAGTGACCCGCTACCGCGACCCGGGCACGAACGAAAACTACGACGTGCGCCTGCGCCTGGCCCCCGAAGACCGCGGCTCGGCGGACCAGATCCCGCAGCTGTTCCTGACCGGCAGCAACAACCAGCTGGTCGAGCTGCGCAACATCGCCTCGGTTTCGGCCGGCTTGTCCGCGGCGCGGGTCGACCGGCTCGACCGCGTGCGCGACGCGCGCGTGCGCGGCTTCCTCGCCAGCGGGGCGGCGCTGCAGACGCAGATCAACGTGCTGCTGGCCGAGGCCGAGAAGATCGGGCTGCCGCCGGGGTACAACATCACCGTCCGCGGGGCGGGCAAGGAGTTCGAGCGGACGTACCAGGAGTTCGGCTTCGCGTTCGCGCTGTCGATCGTGTTCATGTACATGATCCTGGCCAGCCAGTACGAGCACCTGATGCACCCGCTGACGATTCTGTTGTCGCTGCCGCTGTGCCTGCCGTTCGCGCTGTTGTCGCTGTACCTGTTCGACCAGACGCTGAACCTTTACTCGGCGCTGGGTCTGCTGGTGCTGTTCGGCGTGGTGAAGAAGAACTCGATTCTGCAGGTCGACCACATGAACCAGTTGCGGGCGCACGGCATGACGCGGTACGACGCCGTGATCGAAGGCAACCGCGACCGCCTGCGGCCGATCCTGATGACCACGCTGGCGCTCGTGGCGGGCATGCTGCCGCTGGCGATGGGCACCGGCCCCGGCGCGGAAGAGCGGCGGAATGTGGCGATCATCGTCATCGGCGGGCAGACGCTGTCGCTGCTGATCACGCTGCTGGTCACGCCGGCGGCCTACACGCTGCTGGACGATTTATCGCAATGGCTGCGCCGCCGCCGGGAGGTCAAAATCGAACAGCCCGCGGCCGCGCCGGGCGGAGTGGCTTTAGGGAAATGAGCTGTCGTCGGTTCGCCGGGTCAGGGCCGTCGGCGACGGGTTCTGCCGGTCGACGGCGGACTGGATGTCATCGATCAGCCGCGGAATGTCGCGGTCCATATCGATCCACTCCGGCGTGCCCGGCAGGCGCTGGCGAATGGTGTCGGCCTCCCAGCACCGCAGTTCCAGTTCCACCCGGCAGAACGACCGAAACGACCGGCCGTTGACGTTGTCGAGCGTCGGCAGCGGGTAGCGCTGGCCCACGTCCCCCAGCGGCCCGCTCTCGGCCGGCACGAGTAGCGGCCGGATGTACCCTTCGGCTAGCCCGACGTGCACCTGCCGTTTCAGCGGCTGGCCGTCTTTCCACCACGATCCTTCGAGCGACATCACGATGCGATGCGTATCGTCCGGCTTCGTCGCGCCAAGCGAGGCGAGCGTGGCGCTGAGCGTCTCGGTCACGCTCGAATCGAAATCGCGCAGCGGGTCACGTTGCAGGTCCCGCAGCACCTTTCCCGCGACCGTGATGCCCACCCAGTGCGACATGGCGTCGTCGTAGCTGAAGGCCGACGCCTGTTCGCTGAAGATCGCGCCGGACTTATAGCCGTACCAGGTCTGCACTTCGTGCCAAGTCATCATGCCGTAGGTGATGTGCTGGGACAGCACGATCGGCAGCAGGTCTTGGGCGTTGCTTTGATCCGCTTCGGAGCCGTTCGCCCAGT
Organism: Tepidisphaeraceae bacterium; assembly: GCA_036388295.1. GTDB lineage: Bacteria > Planctomycetota > Phycisphaerae > Tepidisphaerales > Tepidisphaeraceae > RYN-431. The sequence continues at coordinate 18,359 of DASVSC010000014.1, forward strand.
CGGGCGGGTAGGTGAAGGTCAGGTGGTAGGCGACCAAGTCCGGGCCTTCGAAGACCAAGCCCGGGCGCTTGTCCTTCAGGGCGTCGCGGATCTGGGCGTAGACGTAGTGGTTCCAGTCGATGGCTTTGCGGATGTGGGCCACGTCGAGAAAGCCACCGCTGCGGGAGTACATGATGCCGCGATCGACTTCGGTCGGCGTGAACGGCAGGGCCACCAGCCGCTGGGATTGGTGCGGGCCGAGGTGTTGCGGGTCGGCGACGGCGTATAGCGTCAAAAAGCCGGGGTAGGGCAGCGAACCGACCCGCGGCCGCGGCCGACTCGGGCCGGTGCAGCCGGCCGAAACGACAAAGAGGCTGAGCAGCAAAACGAAGGCTCGAAGCGGTAGACGGCAACAACTCATGGTCGAGTCGAGCGTAGGCGACCGCACGGCTTCTTTCGCCTAAGTTCTGATTCATTCAAAGTTTGCCACGCGAATGAATAGGTCGCTTCCGTCTGGAATGTTGTCCGGCTGTGACCGAATGTGATGAAACTGACCGGACTTTTCGGAAATCTTTCGACACATTATGAAAAACGGTTTACTCTCTCTTGCCGCAGTGGGCACGGAATTGCGTGCCGCGGAGTACTGCCGGCAGACGTTCGCAGGTTACGAATCAGTCGACTCAACCCGAATCCGAAGGCGATCCTTATGGTCTCGCGTACCCGTTCGTTTCAGCTACATCAAGCGGTTTCTACTGTTCGTGTGACCGCAGAGGCGCTGGAGGGACGTACCCATTTCGCCGCCCAGCCGTACGACTGGAACAGCGTCACGATCAAGGCCAACGGGTTTATCAACGGCGTCGTGTACAACCCGGCCGCCGCCAATACGTTCTTCGCCCACACCGACATGGGCGGCGCCTACCGCTGGGACCAGGCGACCGCCAAATGGGCGTCGATGACCGACTGGGCCAAATACAACGATAATTCGGTCAAGCAGATGGGCGTGGAAACGCTCGCCGTCGACCCGACGGACGCGGGCCGCGTTTACATGAGCGTCGGCACGTACATGAGTTCGGCCGCCATCATGCGCAGCAGCGACGGCGGACGCACCTGGGCCCGCACCAACGTCTCGGGCATCAACGCCAACGGCAACGGCAACGCGCGCAGTGCCGGCCAACGCATGATGGTCGACCCGAACAGCCCGAACATCCTGTTCTACGGCACGCGCGACGACGGGCTCTGGAAGAGCACCAACAGCGGCGCGAATTGGGCCCGCGTCACCGCGTTTCCGACGATCGGCCTCGACAGCGGCTTTTCCGCCGACGCCGGCATTCTGTTCGTCCAGCCGGACAAGACCAGCGCCGCGCCCGGCGTCGCCACGCAGGTGTGGTACGCCGGCGTCCTCGACCCGACCGCCGGCGTGCCGCGCATCTACCGCACGCTCGACGGCGGCGCGAGCTGGGCCGCCCTTCCCGGCGGCCAGCCGACCACGGCCAACCTGTTCCCGCAGCGCATGGCGCTGACGCCCGACGGCTCGGCGATGTACATCACCTACAGCTCGTCCACCGAATACGGCGGCCCGTACGGCCTGACCGCCGGGCGGGTCTATAAGATAACCAACCTCAAATCGGCGACGCCGACGTGGACCAACGTCACGCCGGACAGCCCGTACGGGTTCACCGCGATCACACTGGACCCGACCAACCCCAACACTGTCTACGCCGGCGAAATGGGCAACTACAATCCGGCCGACCGCATCTGGCGCAGCACCAACGGCGGCTCGACGTGGACGGCCCTGTCCCCCAATGGCAATCGCGACGACAGCTCCGCCCCGTACACCACGGCGGCGCGGGTCCACTGGCTCGGCGACCTGCAGATCGACCCGCTGAACAATAACGTGGCGATGTTCACCACCGGGTACGGCATTTACCGCACCACCAACCTGACGGCCAGCAACCCGCGCTGGACGTTCTTCAACGAAGGCCTCGAGCAAAGCGCCGTCACCGAACTGGCCAGTCCGAACGACGGCTCGGTCAACCTGATCAGCTCCATCGGCGACCGCGACGGCTTCCGGCACACAGACTTCACCCAAAGCCCGTCCGCCGGCGTCCTCGGCCGGGCGAACAACCTGACGATGGGCACGAACACCGACATCGATGTGGCCTTCAATGACAGCCGCTACGTCGTCCGCGTCGGCAACACCAATCGCATGGCCCAATACTCGCTCGACAACGGCGTCAACTGGGCCTACTTCGGCACCGTACCCGCCGGCGCGACCGGCGGCGGCGAAATCGCCATTTCCGCCGACGGCACCCGCGCGGTCTGGGACCCGGCCGGCGAAGCGTCCCTGTTTTACAGCGTGCGGAACGGGTCGACCTGGAGCGCGTGGGCCCCGTCCGTCGCAGACGTCGGCGACATCAATAGCGCCATCCTCGTCGCAGATTTAGTCGAACCGATGACGCTCTACGCCTACGCCGGCTCAGAAGTTTGGCGCAGCAGCAACGGCGGCGCGACGTTCAACCGCATGACCGCGCGGGCCGGCACGGTGAACGCCACCAGCGTCCGCGCCGCCCCCGGCGCCAAAGGCCAACTCTACGCCAGCTCCTACAACGACGGCCTGTGGCAATCGTCCGACGGCGGGGCGACCTGGGCCCGCGTGAACGCCGCGCAGGTGAACGCCGGTTACCAGGTGGCCGTCGGCGCGCCCGCGCCCGGCAGTTCGGTCGCCAGCCTGTATGTCACCGGCGTGGTCGGCGGCGTGGTCGGCTTCTTCCGCTCCGACGACCGCGGCGCGACCTGGACGCAGATCAACGACGACGCCCACCAGTACGGCAACCTCAGCACCATCCAGGCCGACCCGCGCGTGTACGGCCGGCTTTACCTTGGCACCAACGGCCGCGGCATTCTCTTCGGCGACATCGCTGGCGGCCCGCCCGCCGTGCCCGCCGCCGCGTCGCTGGCGAGTGTGGCCAACGTCACCGGCCGCTCCGTCACACTGCGGTGGACCGACAACGCCACGACCGAAACCGGCTTCGTCGTCCAGCGCAGCACCGACGGCGTGAACTGGACACAGGTGGCCACGCCGGCCGCCGACGCGACCAGCGTCAAGCTGACCGGCTTGTCGCCGCTGACGAAGTATTACTTCCGCGTCCGCGCGGCGAACGACGTCGGCGGGTCGGCGTTCACGAACGTCGCCATCGCCCAAACCACGGCCGCGCCGACGCCGGCGACGATCCGGTCCTTCAACGTCAACGACGGCGCGACGCAGCGCTCGCGCGTCACTGGCGCCAGCATCGCCTTCACCACGCCAGTCACGCTGGCCGCCGACGCGATCTCACTGTTGCGCCGCCGCGACAGCGCGGTGTTCGCCGTGACGGCGTTGAACCCGTCCGGCGACCGCATGACGTACGTCCTGAAGTTCGCCGCCGCGGCCACCGAAAGCGGCTCGCTGTTCGACGGCATCTACGACCTCAAGGTCACGGCCGCCGGCGTGGTCGACGACGCCGACCAGCCGCTCGACGGCGGCGACCGATCGTACGAGTTCTACCGTCTGTTCGGCGACATCGACGGCAACCGCCAGGTCAACTTCAACGACTTCCTGCCGTTCCAGACGTCCTTCAACCGGACCAGCACGTCGCCCGGCTTCGTGGCCGGCTTCGATTCCAACGCCGACGAGCGAATCGACTTCACCGACTTCCTCGCCTTCCAGACGCGTTTCGGTCGGCGAATATAAGAGTCACCACCCTTCGTCGTGGAGCGACGACTCTGGTCCCCTCTCCCGGTATGGCCGGGAGAGGGTTAGGGTGAGGGCCGGCGACGGAAGACTTGATCGAAGCGAACACCGGCTGACGTTCGAACGTGCCCAGTCTCGGCCCTCACCCCAGCCCTCTCCCGGCCATACCGGGAGAGGGAGCCAGAGGCCGCCAGGTGAAGACGCGCGACGCTTAATACAAGGCACTACAACGCTTGCGGCGCGCCGCCTTGGCGCGACGATTCCGCCGCGGCCAGCACCAGGCGCAGCCCTTCTACGCCGTCATCGATGCCCGACCGAAGCGGGGCGTCGTTGCGGATCGCGTCGATGAAGTTCGACACCAGTTCGTCGTAGCTGTTGGACGAACTCGCCACGTCTTCGCGTGGCACCGGGCCGTCGGCTTCCGTGAACTCTTCGGACACGCGCCCGCCGTGGTGAACGAACGTGGCGTGGTCCGGGTCCTGAAAGGTGGCGATCACGTTCTCGCACAGCACGGTGAAGTTGACCGAGCCGCTTTTGGGTTCGGCGCAGTTGGCCGCGCAGAGGCTGGCGATCGCGCCGTTGCGGAAGCGGATGGTGCTGGCGCTGACGTCGTCGACGCGGTAATCGGAAAACCGCTGATGCGCCAGCTTGTCGGCAAAGGCCGTGATCACGTCGGCGGGGCCGAGGAAATAGCGGGCCAAATCGTACAGGTGAATCGACTGTTCGATCAGCTGGCCGCCGCCCATGTTCGGGTCGCGCCACCATTTCGGGAACAGGGCGTTGACGAAGAACCGCCCCTGCATCATCAGCGGTCGGCCGGCGGAGCCGTCGGTCAGCATCTGCTTGAGCTTGCGCGCGGGCGTCGAATGCCGCATGTGATGGCCGATCTGGCACTTCACGTTTGCGGCCCGCACGGCGGCGGCGATCGACGCGGCGCGGGCGTTCGACAGGGCGATCGGCTTTTCCAGCATCAGGTGAATGCCCGCCGTAGCCGCCGCTTCCGCCTGCCCGGTATGAGCCCCCGGCGGAACGCAGACGAACAGCGCGTCAATCGCCGATTGGCCCAGCATGGTCCCGAAATCGGCGTAGCACTTGGCCGTTCCCTGCGTGTACTTCGCGTTGAACGCCTCGGCCTTTTCGACATGGTGATTGCACAACGCGGTGATCCGCACGTCCGGCATCGAGGCCAGCGCCTTCGCGTACACACTGGCGATCCAGCCGGTGCCCAGGAATCCGATTCGAATGGTTTTCATCTGTTCCTCGTTTGATTCATTCGGCCAAGAAGAACCTATCGAAACTCGTCTCGGAACGCGACATTCGTCAGCGTCGTCCCAGCCCGTAAGATGCTGGCCGATGCAGACCAGCGACGACATTCTGTTGCTTCACTTCACTGGCGACGACCGCCCCGGCCTGACGAGCAGCCTGACCGGCATTCTGGCGCAGCACGCGGTGACGGTGCTGGACGTGAACCAGTCGGTGATCCACCGCACGCTGCTGTTGGGCATGCTCGTGCGAATCCCGCAGGCCGAAGGGTCGACGGCATTATTAAAAGACCTGCTCTTCACCGCGCACCACAGCGGCCTGCAACTGCGGATGACGCCGATCAACGCTGCCAGCTACGACGGGTGGGTCGCCCAGGAAGGGCTGCCGCGCTTTATTCTGACACTGCTCGCCCGGCAGTTAACCGCCGCGCAGATCGCGGCCGTTTCATCGCTCGTGGCGGCGCAAGGGCTGAACATCGACACCATCACGCGTTTGTCCGGCCGCCTGCCGCGCGTCGACGACGGACGCCAGCGCCGTGCGTGCGTCGAGTTTTCCGTCCGCGGCCGCCCGAACGATGAGAACGCCCTGCGTTCAGGTCTGCTCGACATCACGCAGCGCGAGCCGGTCGATCTGGCCTGGCAGCGCGACACGGTTTACCGCCGCATGCGCCGGCTGGTCGCGTTCGACATGGACTCGACGCTGATCCGTCACGAGGTGATCGACGAACTGGCCCGTGAGGCCGGCGTTGGCGAGCAGGTGAGCCGGATTACGGAAAGCGCGATGCGCGGCGAAGTCGATTTCGACGAGTCGCTCACCCGCCGCGTCGCGCTGCTCAAGGGCCTGGACGAAAGCGTGATGCGCCACGTGGCCGACCGGCTGCAACTGACGGAAGGGGCCGAACTGCTGGTGGGCGCGCTGAAGCGGTTCGGCTTCAAGACCGCCGTCTTGTCCGGCGGTTTCGAATACTTCGGCCGCATGCTGCAGACGCGCCTGGGCCTGGACTTCGTCTACGCCAACAACCTGGAGATCGAGAACGGCAAGCTCACCGGCCGCGTGCGCGGGCCGATCGTCAACGCCCGGCGTAAGGCGGATTTGCTCACCGAGATTGCCGCGCGCGAGAACATTTCATTGCAGCAGACGATCGCGGTCGGCGACGGTGCGAACGATCTGCCGATGCTGGCGGCGGCGGGACTGGGCATCGCGTTCCACGCCAAGCCGCTCGTCGCCGCGTCGGCCGAGCACCAGATCAGCCGGCTGGGCCTGGACGGCATCCTCTACCTGATCGGCGTGCGCGACCGGGATTTGCTGGACGATGCGACGTGACCCGGCTCACGCGAAAACTGCTTCTGGCTCCCCCTCCCCTTGCGGGTGGGGGTGGGGGGAGGGGTTTCGTCGTGGGTAGAGAACATCGACGCTCGAAGAACCCCTCCCCTAACCCCTCCCGCAAGGGGAGGGGAACCAGTAGGGAAGCTCCATCTGGCTCAAGAACGCTTGAGTGGGGCTGAATGTGTGCTACGACGAACACGACAGGGCCGAACAACCCGGCGCGTTTCGCGCCCAGTCCGGGCGTCGCACCGCTAAATCTTCTTCGGCCGGTTGGTCGGCGTACGGCGATTCCAGCACCCGCAGCAGCCGTTCGAGCAGCGACAGGTCGCCCTGTTCCGCGGCCGTGATCGCGTTCTGCGCCAGGTAATTGCGCAGCACGTATTTCGGATTAACCGCCTTCATGCGCTCGCTCCGCGCGGCCGCATCCGTTCGGCCTTCGGCCACGCGCCGTACGTACCGCGTCAACCAATCCGTCCACCGCTGTCGCACGTCGGCACCGATCGGGTCGAGATAAAAGGTCCCCGCGACGTGTTCTGCAAACGTAGCCGCGTCCTGCGCCGGCCATTCGGACAGACGCCGGAAGAACAGCGTGTAGTCGGCCTCGGACGCTTCGAGCAGCCCGGTCAGATCGTCGACCAGCGCTTGATCATCCTCGGACGCGAGCGCGTTCAGGCCGAGCTTGTTCGCCATCATTTGCGCGTGGGCCGTTTGAAAGGTCGTCCGGTAGACGTCGAGCGCGCGGTAGATGCGGTCTTCGTCGTTAATCAACCCGTAGAGCGCCGAACCCAAACGGCTGAGATTCCAAAGGGCGACATTCGGCTGGTCGCCGAAGCGGTAGCGGCCGGTTTGCGCGTCGGTGGTGTTGGGCGTCCAGGTCGGGTCGTACGGTTCCAGCCAGCCGTACGGGCCGTAGTCGATCGTCAGGCCCAGGGCCGACATGTTGTCGGTGTTCATCACGCCGTGCACGAAGCCGACACGCATCCAGTGCACGATCATCACGGCCGTACGCCGGCAGACTTCGTCCAGCAGTCGGCCGTAGACGTCGGGGTCCTGGCCGTCGAGCGTCGGGTAGTGGTCGGCGATGAGAAAGTCCGCCAGGCGTTTGAGCAGATCGTCCTCACCACTAGCGGCCAGGATTTCGAAGTTGCCGAAGCGCAGGAACGACGGTGCGACCCGGCAGACGATCGCCCCGGGCTCCGGCACCGGGTTGCCGTCGTAGAACATGTCGCGCACCACGTCATCCCCGGTCGCAACAAGGCTGAGCGCCCGCGTGGTGGGGACGCCGAGGAAATGCATCGCCTCGCTGCACAGAAACTCACGCACCGACGACCGCAGCACCGCCCGTCCGTCGGCCCGGCGCGAATAGGGCGTCGGCCCCGCGCCTTTGAGTTGGAACTCCAGTCGGCCGACGGCGTCGAAGTCGATTTCGCCGAGTGTGATCGCCCGGCCGTCGCCCAGTTGCCCGGCCCATTGCCCGAACTGGTGCCCGCCGTACCGCGCGGCGTAAGGCCGCATCGTCTCCAGCACACGATTGCCGGCCAATATGTGCAGCGACGCCTGATCGTCGTCCCCTGGCCGATGTAAGCCGATCTCGCTCGCGAAGCGTCCTGACCAACCCAACAAGCGCGGCTCACGCACCGCTGTCGGCCGGACTTCTGAATAGAACGCGCGGCGCACGGGGCGGGTGAAGTTGCGCCGTTCCGGGTCGCCGGGGAAGTGTTCGACGAATCGCGATTCCCAGCGACATTCGCTTAGTTTCGTGGGCATTATCAATCGTAGGCCGACTCGGCGGCCGGCATGACAAACCCGTCAGCAACGCGTGGCCTATTTCACCGTGTCCGTCGTGATCAGCGGCCTGGGCGGTGTTTTCATGTCGTGGCCGATGAAGAAGCTCGGGTGGGGCGGCTGGTTATAGGCGACGTTCTGCCAGGCGATGGCCATGCGGTATTGCGCGTCGTGCATCAGCGTGCGCAGGCGGTATTCGGTGGGAACCGTGGTGGTGAAGATGCGCAGCTCGCGGTTGTCGGTCGTGCGCAGCATGACCTCTTCGCGCCAGTCGCCGAACAAATCACCGGACAGCGCCGGCGTGGATTTGGTGCCGTTGTTCGAACCGCACCCCTCGGCATCCAGCAGGACGCCGCTGCCGGGCTTGTCGACTTTGTTGGCGTTGAGCAGTTCGCGGAGCAGGTCGCCGTCCCACCAGACGGCGAAGTTGGTGCTGGTGGTGCGCGGGCCTTGGATGGTTTCGCCGCGGTTGTTGCGCAAGCCGCCGGGCCCGCCCCAGTTTTCGGCCCCCGGATGGGCCGGGTCGATGTCGGCGATCAGGCCGCGGCCGGTGTCGCGGTTCTCGGTCTTCCAAAGCACGTCGCCGGTGCGCGCGTCGAGCATGGCCGCGCCGGGCTGACGGCCGCCCTCGTGGATGCCGAAGACTTCCAGGCCCGGGCGGGACGGGTCGAAGTCGCCGACGTGCAGCGCGTCGCCGTGCCCCAGGCCGGCGCTCCAGAGGCCGCGGCCGTCGTCGTCGACGCACATGGAGCCGTAGACGATTTCGTCACGGCCGTCCGCGTCCACGTCGGCCACACTGCAGCCGTGATTGCCCTGGCCGGCGAAGCGGCGTTGTTCGGGACGGGCGGGGTCGTGCGTGTCGAACGTCCACAGATGTGTCAACTTGCCGTCGCGCCAGTTCCAGGCGGCCAGCACGCTTTTGGCGTAGTAGCCGCGGCACATCACCGCGCTGGGGAGTTTGCCGTCCAGATAAGCGGCGGCGGCGACGTAGCGTTCGCTGCGGTTGCCGTAGCGGTCGCCCCAGTCGCCGACGTTTCCGATGCCCGGGACGTACGGCGCGGTCGCCAGCGCACGGCCGGTGCGACCGTCGAAGACGGTAAGGTATTCCGGCCCGCTGAGGATGCGGCCATTGAGGGCGAAGTTGTGCGTGCCGTCGGGGTTGGTCTGCGTTTGCCCGTCGGGGCCGCGTTCGCTGCCGGTGGTGTCGGGGTGCGGGATGACGCCGTCTTTGATCACCCAGACGGCCTTGGGGTCGCCGATGACGGTGCCGACGCCGTCGACGGTGCCGTCGGCGGTCTTGCAGATCATTTCCGCGCGGCCGTCGCCGTCGAAGTCGGCGACGAGAAACTGCGTGTAGTGCGCGCCTTCGCGAATGTTTCGGCCGAGGTTGATCGTCCAGAGCAGGGTGCCGTCGATTGTGTAGGCCTGGAACACCGGCGGATCGGTTTCGCCGGCGGCCGAGTTGTCGCGTGCGCGGCCGGTCTGGTGGACGACGATTTCGTACTCGCCGTCGCCGTCGAGGTCGCCGACGGAACAGTCATTGGGCGTGTAGCTGTCGATCGTCTTCAGTGGGATCGACGTGTACGGCTTCGCCGGCGCGCCCGCCTTGATGGTGTTGAGGAACGGCGCGCTCGGCTCGCCCTCCTGGCCATTGATGACCGGGCGGACGGTGTAGGCGTTGTCTTGCGTCAGGTCGACGCCGCTGTCTTGAAAGCTGGTGGCGCGGGCCAGCGGCTCGGCATTCAGCTTGACGGGCTTGGCGTCACCGGTCGCGCGATACAGATTGAAAGCGATGTCGTCCGCCTCCGTGCCGAGCATGCGCCAGCTGACGAAGACCCGGCCGTCGCCCTGATTCACGGTCACGACGCCGCGGCCGAGCTTTTCCATGTGCCGCTGGGCGTGCGCGGTGTGAACGAGCAGCAGAATGGCGAGGGCGGGGACGATCCGGTCGGTCAGGCGGGGCATGACGCGTTCTCCTTGTACGGCGGCGTGTGGTCGGGCGGCCAGACCGTGACGTTCGGCTTACCGCCGCGCGCGGGCGTCGTTGAACGTCGCGTTACGCCGCATTCGGTCCGGTGTGGCCGGTCACGCCGGCGACCAGGGTGACCAGCTCCGCGGGCTCGACCGGTTTGGCGACGTGCGTCTGGAAGCCCGCGGCGATGGCCTTGATGCGGTCTTCGACCCGCGCGTACGCCGTCAGGGCGATGGCCGGGATGTTGCCGCCGTGGTCCGGGCCGAGCAGGCGCACGCGGCGGATCAGGGCGTAGCCGTCTTCGCCGGGCATGCCGATGTCGCTGACGAGCACGTCGAACGCGCCGGTGCGGATCAGGTCGACGGCCTCGTTCGTTGATGCGGTCGTGGTGACCGCGGCGGCGCAGTCTTCCAGCACCCGTTTGAGCAACTGCCGCGCGTCGGGCTCGTCGTCGATGACGAGCACGCGCACGCCCTTGAGCTGGCCGCACGGGTCCATTTCCGCACGTTGCCCGGCCGCACGAGGATGGCGTGGCTCCGTCGTGGAAAGAGGTCGGGGGTGCGCCGCCATCAGTGGCAGTGACACGGTGAACTGCGCGCCCATTCCTTCGCCGGCGCTGCTGACGCTGACGGAGCCGCCGTGCAGTTCGACCAGCTGCTTCACGATCGACAGACCCAGTCCCAGCCCGCCATGGCGGCGCGTGGTGCTGGCGTCCGCCTGGCGGAAGCGATCGAACACGAACGGAAGGAAGTCAACAGTAATGCCTTCGCCGGTGTCGGTGACGTTTAGTTCAAGGTGCGAGTTCACGCGCGCCAGCACGACCTGCACGTGGCCGCCCTTGGGAGTGAACTTGATGGCATTGCTGAGCAGGTTCCAGAGCACCTGCTGCAAACGCCCGCTGTCGCCGCGGACGGCGACGTTGTCCAACGGGTCGATGACGGCGCGCAGCACCACGCCCTTGGCCTGTGCGGTCGGCCGGGCGGTTTCGATCGCCGTGCGGACGACGGCGGGCAGGTCCAACTGCTGGAGGTCGAGGCGCACTTTGCCGCTGATGATTCGGCTCATGTCCAGCAGGTCTTCGATGATCTGCGCCTGCGCGCGGGCGTTGCGCTCAATGACTTCGAGGCCCTGCTTGACGTCCTCGGACGCGTCGCCCGTGCGCCCGATGATCTGCGACCAGCCGAGAATGGCGTTGAGCGGCGTACGCAACTCGTGGCTAAGGGTGGCGAGGAACTCGTCCTTCATCCGGCCGGCGCGTTCGGCCTCCAGGCGGGCGGCACGCTCGCTGGCCAGCAATTGTTCGCGCTGCTGCTCGGCCTCCTTGGCGGCGGTCACGTCGAGGTACGTGCCGAGGCATCGGTACGCCTGTTCGACGCCGTTCACGATTTCGAACAAGGCCCGGCCGCGCACGCGAATCCACCGGACCGCGCCGTTCGTGCGGATAATGCGCTGTTCGACTTCGAACTCGCGTGGCCCGTCCGGCCGCAGCGCGATGCCTACCTCCCGTTGCACGCCCGGGGCGTCGTCCGGGTGAAAGTGCGACTGCACCCGCGTGAACGTCAACGGTTCGTCCGCGGCCCAACCGTAGATGTCGCGGCCGGTGTCGTTCACACGCACGACGTCCGTTTTCAGGTCGATTTCGAAGGTGCCGATCTGTGCGATCGCGACGGCGAGGCGCAGCCGTTCTTCGCTTTCGCGCACGGCGGCTTCGGCGCGCTGGTGGTCGCTGGCGTCGCGGAAGTAGACGCTGATGCCGCCGCCCGGCGCGGGGTAGGCGTGCACTTCGTACCAGCGGTCGTGATCGGGGTAGTAGGCAGTCGTGGAGGCCGTGACACGCTGCGTGGCGGCCTGGCGGTAGATGGCCTCGAACGGCGTGCCCTCGATGGCGGGATACTCTTCCCAAATGACCCGGTCGACCAGGTCCATGCGTCCGAGCAGCCGCTGGCCCTGCGGGTTCACGTACGTGAAGACCCAGTCAGCGTCGATGGCGAAAAAGGCGTCGGTAATGCTTTCGAGAATCGTGCGCGCCCGCTCCTCGTCGCGCTTGCGCTGCTCGGCCAGGCGGTCGCGTTCGCGTTCGGCCAGCACGCGGGCGGTCTCTTCGGTGACGACGCAGAACAGGCCGCCGATGTTGCCGGTTTCGTCGTGGATCGGGCTATAGGACCAGGTGAAGTACGTTTCTTCGACGTAGCCCTGGCGTTCCACGTCGAGCCGCACGCATTCGTTCCAGGTCGATTCGCCGCGCGACAGGACGGCCTCGGCCTGCGGGCCGACCACGTCCCAGATTTCGTGCCAAAGGTCCGGTGCCGCCCGGCCGAGTCCGTCGGGATGCCTTTTGCCCAGGATGCCGGTGTACGCGTCGTTGTAAATATTGATCAGCGACGGGCCCCACCAGATGAACATGGGGAACCGGCTGTTAAGGCAAAGGTTGACGGCCGTGCGCAGGCTAGACGGCCATGCGTGCATCGCCCCCAGCGGCGTGGCCGCCCAATCGTAGCCGGCGATGCGGGCGGCCATGCCGTCGGCCGCTGACGTTATCGGTGGGGTGCTGCTTCGTACGGGCACACTGTCCAAGGTTCGTCTCCTGCGGTGCGTTACGACTGTCGATCACCGGCAGGTTGCCGCACCGGCGGATCGTATGCCAAGTCCGCCAGAGAACGAAGTGCAAGCCGCGCCGGAGCCGGCCGCATCAGTGGGCCAGATCGCCGGGCCGTTCGGGGATGCCGGGTTGGTCGAGCAGTTGGATCGACGTGGCCGTGCCGAGGTCATTCGGCGGCGTCCATTCACGCAGCGCCCAGACGACCTTCTTGTCCGCCGTCACCTCCAGCACCTGCACCGTGTTCGGCCACTTCGTCATGTCCTTATCCCCGGCCACCCAGTTGCAGATCACGGTGTTGCCGTTGGGCAGGCGGTTGCACTCCTGAATGCTGAACAGGCGGTATTCGGGCACGTCTTTTTGCGTCAGTTCCCAAACGGTTTTGCCGGCCGGATCGACTTCGCGCGCGTAG
>DASVSC010000015.1:0-22733 GCA_036388295.1 Tepidisphaeraceae bacterium
GACAACGACCGCCTGACTCCGGCAGCGGGCCGGGCTGACCTCGGACCGGCCGACGCCAATTCGGCTCCGATTTCGCCTTGAACGGGGTCGCCATTAGACTTTGCACCCGGCCAGCAGCGGTGGCCGGTCTCAGGCGGCGGAGCGAGGAACACGAATGCATTTCAAAACAGTTCTGGTCGTCGTCTCTCTTCTGCTCAGCGTCGCCATCGGCCTGGCCCTGCGCGGCAGCGGGGCGGTGGCGGGGGTGTCGCGTAAGCCGAAAATCGGGCTGTCGCTCGACACGCTCAAAGAGGCCCGCTGGCAGATGGACCGCGACAACTTCGTCGCCCGCTGTACCGAACTCGGGGCAGACGTCCGCGTCGAGTCGGCCAACAGCGACGACAATGTGCAGATCCAGAACGTCACCGGCCTGCTCACCGGCGGCGTCGACGTTCTCGTTGTCGCGGCCCACAACGGCGTGGTGATGGCCAAGGCCGTCGAGATGGCGCACGCGCAAACGCCGCCTGTGCCGGTGATCGCGTACGACCGCCTGATCATGAACAGCGACGTCGATTTGTACATGTCGTTCGACAACCTGCGCGTCGGGCAGCAGCAGGGCCAGTTCATCGTCGACTCGGCCGCCAAAAGCGGAAAGCGGCCGTTCAAGATCGTGCGGATTTACGGCTCGAAAACCGACAACAATGCCCTGCTGTTCAAGCAGGGCCAGGACCAGGCCCTGAAGCCGGCGATCGACAGCGGCGCGGTGCAGGTGCTGCTGGAAGACTGGGCCGAGGACTGGAAGCCGGAGAACGGGAAGAAGATCGTGAACGCTGCCGTCACGCGATTTGGTAAAGACATTGACGCCGTGCTGGCCAGCAACGACGGCACCGCCGGCGGGGCGATCCAGGCGCTGAGCGAAGAAGGCCTGAGTGGCCGCGTGCTGGTCACCGGGCAGGACGCCGAACTGGTCGCCTGCCAGCGCATGGTGCAGGGCAGTCAGTCGATGTCGATCTACAAGCCGCTCAAACAGTTGGCCGGCCGGGCCGCGGAGATCGCCGTGGCCATGGCCAACCGCAAGCCGGTGACGGCCGGGCACAGCGTCAACAACGGTAAAGTCGATGTGCCGGCGGTGCTGATGGATTCGCAGGTCGTCACACGCGATGACCTCGAAGCGACCGTCGTCAAAGACGGAATGTTCACGCGCGAACAGATCTTCGGGAAGTAAAATCTATGACCCTTGCCGAACCGATTCTCGCCGCCGAGAAGCTGGTCAAACGCTTCGCCGGCGTGACGGCGCTGAAGGGCGTGAGCCTGGAGGTCCGCCCCGGCGAAGTGCACGCGCTGTGCGGCGAAAACGGGGCAGGAAAATCGACGCTCATCAAGCTGCTCGGCGGCATCCACCCGGCCGGTTCTTACGAGGGCGACGTTCGCGTCGACGGGCGAGTCGTTCAGTTCCAGAACTCGCGCGACGCCGAGCGGGCGGGCATCGCGGTGATCTACCAGGAACTGGCACTGGTGCCGGAACTGACGGTGGCGGAGAACATTTTCCTCGGCTCCGAGCCGCGCCGTTTCGGCGGCCTGGCGATCGACTGGCCGCGGGCGTATCGCGAGGCCGCGGCGCTGCTCTCGCAGTTCAAGCTGAACATTCCCGCGGACGCCCGCGTCGGCGATCTGGGCATCGGCTACCGGCAGCTCGTGGAGATCGCCAAAGCGCTCGGCAAAAAGTCGCGCGTGCTCATTCTTGATGAACCGACCGCCGCCCTGACCGAGCAGGAAGTGAGCGTGCTGCTGGACATCGTGCGCGACCTTCGCGCCCGCGGCATCGGCATCGTTTACATCTCGCACAAGCTCGACGAAGTCTTCGCCATCGCCGACCGCATCACGGTGCTGCGCGACGGCGCGTCGGTCGCGTCGATGCCGGCCAACGAAACCAGCCGCGACGACGTGATCCGCAAAATGGTCGGCCGGGAAATCAGCGAACTGTTCCCGCGGCGTACGAGCGCGCCCGGCGAGACGCTGCTGAGCGCGACGAACCTGTCGGTCGCCTCCGACACCACCGGCCGCCCGCTCTTGCAGGACATTTCGATCAACGTCCGTGCCGGCGAAGTGCTGGGCATCGGCGGGCTCATGGGGGCGGGCCGCAGTGAGCTGCTGATGCACCTGTTCGGCGCGCTCGGCCGGCGCACGGCGGGCACGGTCACCCTGCGAGGTCGGCCGCTCGGGCCGCGACATTCGCCGAGCGAATCGATCCGCCGCGGCCTGGTGCTGATCAGCGAAGACCGCAAACGCTACGGCCTGGTGCTGGACCGCAGCATCGGCTTCAACTTATCGCTCAGCAGTCTGCCCGCCGTCACCCAGGGGCCGGCCATGATCGGCCGCGTGGACGTGCCGGCGGAAACGCGCAGGTCGCGCGAGATGTATCAGTCCCTCGCCGTCCGCGCCACCGGCCTGGACGCCGTCGTCGGCCGGTTGTCGGGCGGCAATCAGCAGAAGGTCGTGATCGGCAAATCGCTGCTGACCGACCCGCACGTCGTTCTGCTCGACGAGCCGACGCGCGGCATCGACGTGGGCGCGAAAATCGAAGTCTACGAACTGATCAACCGCCTGACCGAGCAGGGCCGCGCCGTGGTGCTGGTCAGTTCGGAACTGCCGGAGCTGATGGGCATGAGCGACCGCATCGTGATGCTCAGCCAGGGCCGACTGACGGGCGAGTTCACGCGCGCCCAGGCGACGCAGGAAAAGCTGCTCGCCGCTGCGATGGCCGAAAGTTTGACGCCGGTTCACCTGGAGACCGCATGACCGCTGCCGCCACGCCATCGACTGTTTCGGCCACCGTCAACGAAGGCGGCCCGCGTCTGCGCGACGCGCGCGTCATCATCATGCCGCTGGTGCTGGTGCTGCTCGGCACGTATTTCGCCATCAGCGAGCCGGCGTTCTTCGGCGCGCGCAACCTGTCGAACCTGGCGATCGAATTGTCGCTGACGGCGGTGCTGGCGCTGGGCATGCTGCTGGTGATTCTGCCGGGGCACATTGATTTGTCCGTCGGCAGCGGCGCGGGCCTGCTGGGCGGTGTGGCGGCGGTGCTGGTTTTTCATTACGGCTGGCCCGCGCCGTTAGCGCTGGCGGCCGCGACGCTCGCCGCGGTGCTGATCTGGCTGACGATGGGGGCGATCATCGTCACGCAGCGCGTGCCGGCGTTCATCGTCACGCTCGGCGGCCTGCTGGTCTTTCGCGGGTTGCACTGGAAAGTCATCGGCAACGGCACCATCCCCGTCGCCCGCGGGGGCGAGCAGAACCTGTTTTCGCTCCTGACGACCTACAACCTGCCGCCGCTGGCCGGCCTGATCGCGGCCGGGCTGATTATCGCCGTGATGGCCCTCGCGGCGTTCGCCTCCTTCCGTCGGCTGAAGCAGGCCGGCGTGCACGCGGACGGCGAAACGGTCTTTCTGCGCACCTTCGTGACCGCGCAAGTCGTGCTGCTGTTCGTCCTGCTGTGCAATGCCCACCAAGGCGTGCCGATCGCGGCGGTCATCCTCGGCGTGGTCGCGACGGTCGTGCTGCTGCTGACGCGCGACACGCCCTACGGCCGCTACCTGTACGCGATCGGCGGCAACGAAGAAGCGGCCGTCGTCAGTGGCGTGCCGGTGACGCGCGTGGTGATCTGCGCCTTCGGCCTGATGGGCCTGATTACCGCCCTGACCGGCTTCCTGCAGACGGCGTATTCTGGCGCGTCGACCACGACCGTGGGCACGAACCTGGAACTCGACGCCATCGCTGCCTGCGTGATCGGCGGCGCGAGCCTGAAGGGCGGCCGCGGCACTGTCGGCGGCGTGCTGATCGGCGCGCTGGTCGTCACCGTCCTGATCAACGGCATGACCCTGCTGAGCTACGGCCCCGAAGCCAAGAACATTATCCGCGGCACCATCCTCGCCGCCGCCGTGTGGGCCGACGTGCGGTTGGGCAAGCGGTAAGTCGCGACGTTCTGCCGTAGGGCGGGCACTGCCCGCCGCTTCGGAGCAATGGGGCAGTTCACGCACTACTACCTACTAGACGTGTGTTCGTGTCGTTGGGGTGGCCGCTGAAGCGGCCACCCCGAAGGCCGCGTCGGCTCGCGTCCGCGACGACGCGGTACAAGTCGCTCGAATCCGCTCCCGGCGTTCCGGAAGAGGCGACGAAACATCATCGCTCGACGCGCAGCATCAGATCCGCCAGCGTCCGCGGCACGCGGCCTTCCGGGAACGCGATCGACAGCGCGTTCGCCGTTGTCATCACCAGCCGCCCGGCCGGGTCAATCCAGACCGCTGTGGCGTCCGTGGGCACGCCCTGGGTGAATGTCGCTTCCAGCGTTAGGACCGAGCCGTTGTCGCCGATCGCGTACCGCCGCACGCGGCCGTCGGACGTGTAGACGAACAAACGCTCGCCCACGGCAGCCAGATGGACGCCCTCGGGCGTGTCGGCCGGCAGCGTGGTCGAAACGGTTCGGCCTGCGGCGTTGGTGCTTTGGATGGAATTGTGGCGGACTTCGAATTGCCGTCCGCCGGGGCCGTCAATGAACGGCATCGTGGTCGGCGGCCGCAGGGCGTGGGGCTTGTCGACGCGCCAACCACCGCGCTCGAGAACGAACAGCCGGTCGTCGCGTTTGACGGCAGGCCAGCCGATGTCGGTACGGCCGACGCCGCCGTGTGCGGCCACGGTCCAAACGGGCAGGCGCGGCGTCGGATCGGGCAGGGTCGGGTCGAGCAGCAGCGTTTTGCCGGGCTGGCGGGCGCTCGTCAGCAGCCAGCGCCGCCGCGCGTCGATCGAGACGACCGTGTCGAAATCGACGAACGCCTTCGACACGACCGGCTGGAGCGTCAGCCCGACCCACCGCCGTGGACCGGCCGTCGGGTCGGCGACGATCAACTCATTGCCGACCCACTGAATCGACTGCCGGCCCGGGCGGAAGTCGCTGACGGCGGTCGGGTCGATCAGTTCGATCGACCGGCCAGGCCGGATCAGGAGGGTGGCGGGAATGACCGTGCGTGTCGCGCCCGCATCGCCGTCCTGAACGGTGCCGCCGCCGTCGAGGCGAAGCGCGCAGCCGCCGCCGGGGAAACGGGCGATTGTGTAGCACTTGCCCTCGAGCGGGCGCAGGCCGGCGAGCGTCGGGGCGAAGCGTTGGCCGAGCAGGGTTTCGATGCGCACCTGTGCTTCGGGCGGCACCTGTTCGCGCAGCGCCTCCAGCACCGGGTACGCCGCCGGTCCCTGCGCTTCGAGCTGCCGCTGGGCGGCGTCGCGCTTCAGCGGGTCCGGGTCCGCCAGTTGTCGGGCCATCGCGCCGATCGTGCGCAGCAGTTCGGACGTCGGCGGTTTTTCGGCGGCCGGGATCAACTTCAGGACCGGCGACGCCCGGCCGGCAAGGACGGCCTGAACGTCACCCTCGACGGCGACGACCAGCACACTGCCGTCCGCGAGCGGGACGAGTTCGATCGGCTTGTCCGGCCAGCCGGCCGCCGGGTCGGGTTCTTTGGAACCAGCGGCGTCGACGAAGATCGCCCCGCGGCTGCCGGTGCCGCGGTCCCACGGCGACCACGCCCACACGCCGTCGCCCGCCGGCGCGAGCACGGCTTCGGAAGTCGGCCCGGGCGCGCCGGGTAGTTCGATGCGTTTTGCGCTCGCTAGGTCGGTCGAGAACAGCAGCACCGCCTTGCCCGCCGGGACAACGACGCCGCCGGGAATGAAGACGGCCCGTGCGAAGTCCGCGCCGTCAACGTCAAAGCGTTCGCCCGAAAAATGCGTGCCGTCTCGGCCGCGGCCCGGCACCGTGACACTTTGGTAGCGGGCGGGAAGGGTGTGAAGCTCCCGCTCACGGCGGGGCGTCGGTCGCAGAACAACCGGGCCGCCCGGCGGAACGCCGTCTTCTTCACCGGCCATGTCAACGATTGCCGACCCCGGCCCGCCGTCCGTCGGCCAACTGACGAAGTGGACCTTTTCCCGCACCACCGCCGTCCGATCGACGACGCCGTTGGCCAAGATTTCGACAACGGGACGGCCCTTCGGGTGCGTGAGCCAGAGGTTGCCCAGTGGATCGACATAGGCCGGGCGGGTCAGCACGATGCGGGCGGCGTCGATCAGATCCGTCGGCAGATCGAGCGGGGCGGTCGTCGGATATTTCGGGTCGTCCAGCCGCAGCACCGCCAGCACGTCAGCGGGCGGCGGCGGCGCGGTCATGCCGGGCGGTTTCGGTTGCGTCGCCGGGTGTGCGGGAATGGCGATGACGTCGTTGAGGAGGATTTCGTGCTCAGGCCGTGGCGTGACCGTGGGCTTGCCGGTCGCCGGGAAGGACGGGACGCCGACGACCCAGGCCGCAACGCCGGCTACGGCCAAAACGGACACGAAGATGCCTGCACCGATTCGGAGGCGTCGCCCCATGAGCCGGATTGTACATCACGGTTGCCGGAGTTCCTTCTGATGATGCTTTCGATTCAGGCAGCCGCGGGGGCGGCGTCCGGACGAAAGTCACAATCTCCCGTCTTATTCCTCTACCCGTTCGCGAACGTCGCGGGTAAAGTGACGCCTGCGCGACGCGCAAAACAACCATGACTTCCGAATCATTCAGCGACCAGAGTAAAGAGAAGTTCCGTGCAGACGCCGACCCCGAGCTCGACTCGGCCGTCGAGGCCGCGATGGCGGGCGTGTCCCTCGACGCGCTCATCGGCGAGGCCGGCGGCGACGAAGGCCGTGAACGCCTGCGCGGCGTCATGACCGGCACCGTCAACAGCATCGACCTGCACAAGGGCGAAATCCTCATCGAGCTCGACGGCAAGAACCAGGGCGTCGCCCCGCTGGACCAGTTCCAGCCGGAACCGGCCATCGGGCAGCAGGTCGAAGTCTTCGTCGACCGCTACGACGAACACCTCGGCCTGTTCAAGCTGGCCAAGAAAGGCGCGGCCGCCGCCAGCGCCGAGTGGGACACGCTCCACTTCGGCCAAGTGCTGGAAGGCACCGTCACCGCCGTCAACAAGGGCGGCCTGGAAGTGCAGTTCGGCACGTCGATGCGCGGCTTCATGCCGGCCGGGCAGATCGACGTCGCGTTCCATAAAGACATTTCGATCTTCCTGAACCAACGCATTAAAGCCGCCGTTCAGAAGTTCGACCGCCGGGCGAAGAACCTGATCGTCAGCCGCCGCCAGATCATCGAAGGCGAACGCGCCGAGATGAAGGGCAAATTGTTCGAAGAATTGGCCGAGGGCCAGACCCGCCGCGGCACGGTGCGCGCCGTGATGGACTTCGGCGCGTTCGTCGACCTCGGCGGCGCCGACGGCCTGATCCATGTCAGCGAACTGACCCACCGCCGCGGCACCAAGGCCAGCGACGTCGTCACCGTCGGCGACATTGTCGACGTCAAAATCACCAAATTCGACAAGGAAACCGGCAAGATCGGCCTGAGCCTGAAGCAACTGATGGCCGACCCGTGGGCGGGGGCTGAGGCGAAGTATTCCGTCGGCACCAGCGTCACTGGGCGGGTCACCAAGATCGAAAAGTTCGGCGCGTTCATCGAAGTCGAAGAAGGCCTGGAAGGCCTGCTGCCGATCAGCGAAATCAGCTACCAGCGCGTCAACAGCGTCAATGACGTGCTGAAAGAAAACGACATCATCAAGCTGTCGGTCATCGGCCTGGACACCGAAGCCAAAAAGCTGACGTTCAGCCTGAAACAGGCCGGCCCCGACCCGTGGAAAAGTTCCGCAGGCCGCTACAGCCGCAACGACGTGGTGAAGGGCAAAGTCGCCCGCATCGTCGATTTCGGCGTCTTCGTCGAACTGGAGCCGGGCCTGGAAGGCCTGGTCCACATCAGCGAAGTCAGCGACCGCCGCATCCGATCGGCCAGCGAGGCGGTGAAGATCGGCGAGGAAATCGACGTGCGCGTGCTGGAAGTGGACGCCGAGAAACGCCGCATCAGCCTGTCGATCAAGCAAGTCCGCGAAGCCGCCCCCGCAGCGCCGACTGCGGCCGTGGTGCCGGAAGCGCCGCGCAAGCCGCGCAAAAATCTGCCGCTGAAGGGCGGGTTGGAAGCCGGTTGGTTCAAATAAGCTTTTAGTAGCCGCAGATGAACGCAGATAGACGCAGATAAGAGAGAAACAACTTCCTCTCATCTGCGTCTATCTGCGTTCATCTGCGGCTACTCATTTCGATCGGGACGAACACGGGTTAGACGGCAAACTCTCCGCAACTTGAAATCACCCGCCTGTTCCACGACACTGCGTTCGCGGCGTCTCGGTCGTCGCGTTTTCCCGCTAATGGGCACGGAGGCAGCATGAAGCGTTCGTCGATTCTGGGCAGTTTGGTTCTGGTTGCCGCCGCCGGCTGCGTGCCGGAAGAGAAGTACCGCGCCGCCAAGATGGAGGCGGAGAATTACCGCCAGCAACTGGCCGGCGCGCAAGTGGACGTGGCCAGCGCCCAGCAGCGGGCCGATACGCTGCAGAAGCAGCTGGAGGCCCTGAATGCGAATAGCGGCAACGCCACCGGCCTCGTGAACAACCTGCAGATGCAGCTGGCCGGTAAGCAGAGCGAGCTGGACGAGCTGAACCGCCGGTACGCCGAGGCGATCGCCAAGGCCGGGTCGGCCGCGGCGTTGCCCGCGCCGCTGACGAACGAACTGTCGAGCCTCGCCGCGGCGAATCCCGATCTGATCGAGTTCGACGCCGGCCGGGGTATCGTGAAGTTCAAGAGCGATCTGACCTTCGACCTCGGCGACGCCACCGTGAAGCCGGCCGCCCGGACGGTGCTGGAGAAGTTCGCCGCGATTTTGAACTCGCCCGCCGCCGCCCCGTACGAACTGCTCGTCGCCGGCCACACCGACGCCACGCCGGTCAGCAACCCGGTGACGGTGCAGAAGGGCCATAAGAATAACTGGTATCTGTCGGCCCACCGCGCGATCACCGTCGGCGAAGCCCTTGTCGGCCAGAAGGTGAACGCGCAGCGCGTCGGCGTCGTCGGTTACGCCGATCAGCGTCCGGTCGCCAGCAACGGCACCGACAGCGGCCGGGCCCAGAACCGCCGGGTAGAAGTGCTGATTCTGCCGACCCAGGTCCGCATCGCGACCACGCAGGAGGCCGCGCCTGCGGCCGCCGCACCGCGGAAGCCGGAGCAGACCAAAGATGCCGGCGTCACGCCGCCGACGGGCGATTCGAAATAACAAAGCGTATCGGTCCAAGCACAAGGGCGTAGGCATTTCGGCCTACGCCCTTGTTCGTTTATATAGCCGTGTATTTCGCAGTAGCGGAACTCGGAGGACAAGGACACTTGTCCTTGCTGGCGTGGCAAGGATTGCTGCATCCTCACAAGAGACGTCGCGGTGCCGCCGGCTACCTCGAACTAGAGTAAAGGACACTCTGGTCTACCAGCGTCTGGTTCCTTCTCACGGTATGACCGGGAGAGCGTCGGGGTGAGGGCTTACGACGCAAGATTTTGTCGGAACGAAAGCGGGCTGACGTTCAAAAGGGCTCGGTCAAAGCCCTCACCCTACCCTCTCCCGGCCATACCGGGAGAGGGAACACTTGTGGCCGCTTCGTGAGTGAAGAGGCGGGGTGCTCTTGAACACTGAATGATGACGTGATCCGGCTTAGAGTGCTTGTCCCTGGCACCCGAACTTAACGTTCTTTCGTAAGCAGCCTCGTGTCAGGGCCGCGGCCACAACATCGCACTCTGCACCGCGTCCGTCGGCGGGTAGGGCGTCTGGTTCTGTTGGTTGTTCCGGGCCTTCACCTGGGCCTGCAGGGTCTGCAGGTCCTGCGTGAAGCGGCGGGAGAGCGGCGGGTCCATTTTCAGGGCCAGATCGATGAGTTGCGTGGCCGCTTCGTACTTCTTTTCCACGTCGACCAATCGCTCGGCCTCGCGACGGATCTTCGGGCCCAGCGTGCCCTCGGCGCTAGGGTCCTGACGGATGCGCTGCTGGACGAAGGTGATGCCCGGGCCGAACTGGTTGTTGCGGAGGTAGGCTTCGGTCAGGCCTTCGCTGATGATCTCGACATTGCTCGGCTTGTTGTTCGCCTGGGCGAACTTCAGTGCTTCCTGGTAGTTCGTGATGGCGTCGCCGAACCGGCCGGCGCGCATGTTGGCGTCGCCGAGTTGTTGATCCCGGTCGGCCGCCCGGGCCAAGTCGCTGTTGGCTCTGGCCCGGTCGCGCAGCTCGGTCAGCAGGACGATGAGCTTCTCCGGGTCGTCCTTCAGCCAGACTTCCCAGATGCCCAGCTGCGTTGCCGGGGCCTTTTTGAACAAACCGACGAGGACGCGCCACGCGGCGTCGCGGACTTCGGGCTGTTTTTCTTTCGGGTCGATGCGGTCGCGCAAGCGCGCGGCGAACTCGCCGAAGCTGTTGGCCGATTCGCCGAGGGCACGTACGGCGGCCAGGCGAATGGCGGCGTCTTCGTCGCCCATCCAGGCGGCGATGGCGTCGGTGAAATCGGCGTTGCGGTAACGACCGACGGCCACCAGCAGCGAGCGGCGGACCCGGCGGTCTTCGGCCTGGGAGTTCAGCATCCGCACCAGCGGGAACGATGCCGACCGGCTCTGCAGCGGTCCGACCGCCTGAACGAGGGCGTTGCGCAATTCGATGCCGTCCTGCGGCTTGGTCCGCGCTTCCAGCACCGCCATGATCTTTGCCGCCGCGGCGTCGGCGCCGGCCGGGTCGGACTGCCGCAGGCGCTCGCCCAATTCGCCGAGAGATTCCGCCGCCGTCTGGGCCGTCGCCTTGGACGGGTCGTCTAGCAGTCGCAACAGCACCGGCACGGCCCGCGGGTCGCGCGTGGGGCGCAGCGCGTCGGCCAGGGCGGCCCGAACGCCGGTGTCGGTTTCCTGGTTGAGCTGCGTGAGCAGCGGCACGACGGCTTCGGCGTCGTTGATGACCGCCAGGGCCAGAGCGGCACTGCGGCGGACGGCGGGGCTGGCGTCGCCGACAAGGCCACGGAGTTGTTCTTTGATCGGCTGCGGCGTCACGTCGCCGGTCTCGGCCGACGTGCGGGCGATGCGGCAGCCGGCGGCGCGGACGCTCGGCTCGGCCGAACGAAGGTACCGCACCAGCACGTCCGTCTTCTGCTCGCGCGGCGTTCGGCCGTAGAGTTCGACCAGCGTGCGGCTGACTTCGTCTTCCAACTCCGTCATCCGGATACGCGCCTGGTCGTAGCGCGCGGACCGTGCGTTGGCCAGGTCGGCTTGGAACTGGGCGTCGGACTTGTTGCGGTTTTCCGCCCACCACGCCTGCCAGGCGGCCGCGTCGGTCGCGCCGTCGCGGCCGCTGAGGTAGGTCAGGGCCGCGGCCGCTTCGCTGGCCACGCGCGGCGGTTGCGTAGCCGGGTCGGCCAGCGGCACGAGCGCGGCCGCCGCCCGCTTTTCCGGGAACGTGCCGCTGGCGCGAATGGCGGCGACGCGTACGCGCTCGTCCGCCGTGGCCGCGAGCGTGATCAGGCGCGACAGGACTTCGGGGTCGGTCTTATAGGCCGACAAAGCCTTGGCCGTCGCGTCGAGCAGGGGCTCCGGGCTGTTGGGGTCGAGCAGCGTCAGCAGCGGCGTGACCAGCGTGGCGTCCGCCGTCGGCTTGGCCGCCAGCGCCCGAGCAGCCGCCAACTGCACCGCCGGCTGGCCGAACTCGGTCAGGGCCACGCGCAGGATGTCGCGGGCGGCGGGGTCGGGGCGGCTGAGCAGACGCTGGGCCGCCTGCTCCCGCTGGTCGGGCCGGGCGTTGTTATCGTACAGGGCGGCGCGAAGGGCGGGAACGTCGGTGGTCGGCACGTCGGCGGCCGGCGTCGCCTGGGCGCGCACGAACGGCGCCGCCGCGATGGCGGCGGCGATGATCAGAAATTGGGCGGGGCGGCGCTGCGTCAGTGCGTTGCTCAACGGTCGGGGCCAAGCTGCTTATCGATCGGCGACGGGCCGAGCCTACCGCATTTTTTGAGGCCTTACCAGCGTTAAGAAAGATCGGCGGCCGCGGCGGGCTAATGGCTTAGACACGGCACGCGGGGCCGGCGTTAGTTCAGGACATTCTGTCGTTTGCGTATCCGACGGGCATACCCGGCGACTCCACGATTTGCAGACGAGAGCCGCGTATACTGGCTGCGACGGGCGGTTGTGCCGGTCGGGCCACAAATCGGCGCGTATTTTCTTGCACGCCTTGCCCTGCCGGGCGTACAACAGCGGGGCCGTTCGGGCCGTATCGAGCGACACATGAGCCATTCCCCTTGGACCGATGCCGAAGACCGCGTCCGCCGGGCTCGCCGCTTCATCAATGAGCGGCGTTGGCCGGAGGCATTGGACGAGTTGCGCGCCGCCGTCGCCGTGAACGGCTTCTGCGCCGACTGGCACGTCTACCTCGGCCGGGTGCTGGACGAACTGGGCCGGCACGAAGAGGCCGTCGAATCGTGCGAGCGGGCGCTGAAGCTCGATTCCGAACACCTTCACGGCCTGAACCACCTGGGCGTCTCCCTTCACCGCCTCGGCCGGCACGTGGAGGCGATCCGCGTGTTCGAACGGGCCGAGTCGGTCGATCCGACGTTCGAGCCGAGCTACTGCAACCGCATCCGTTGCTACAGCGAAACGGGCGACCACCAGGCCGCGGAAGAGATGTTCTACACCGCGCGGCTGTACCGCGAGCAGTGTCCGGAGTGCTACGTCAACATCGCCCAGAGCCTGGCCGCCCGCGGCGAACACGACCGGGCGATTTACTGCCTGCAGAAGACCATCGATCTGGCCGGCGACGACGTCCGCGTGCGGGCTCGGCTCGCGGAAGTGCTGCGCCAGCGCGGCCTGCTGGAACAGGCGCGGCGGCATTACCTGCAGGGCCTGCGTCTGTCGCCCGACGACGCCGCGGCCACACTGGACTACGTCAGCCTGCTGGTGCAGATGCGGCGTTTCGATGAGGCCGACGCCAAGCTGGCGCACCTGACGCAGTCGGGTCCGATGACGGCGGCCGTCTGTGCGGCACGGGGCTCCGTGCTGCTGGGCCGGGGCCGACTGGCGGCGGCGGCGCTGGCGCTCGAGGCGGCGCTACGGCTCGACCCGACCTTCGCCGGCGCGAACCTGATGCTGGCCCACGTCGCCGTGCGGCAGGGCGAAACCGTGCGGGCCAAAGTGCACCTGCGGGCCGAACTGTTGCTGCGGCCGGGGGCGGGGCAGATTCTGCTGGACCTGGCGAACATGCTGACGGACGTCGGCGAAACACGATCGGCCGTCGCGTGCCTGCGGCGGCTGACGGCGGCCGAGCCGCGCAATGCCCGGGCGTGGCAGAACCTCGCGGTGGCCGAGTGCATGCGCCGGCGCTTCGACCGCGGCGTCGAGGCGGGCCGGCAGGCGTTGTCGATCGACGCCGGCAGCGTCGCCGTGCGGCATAACCTGGCGCTGGCCTATCTCGAGGCCGGCGACCTGCCATCGGCCCGGGCCGAACTGGCCGGGGCGTTCGCCCTGAACCCGCGTGACCGCGCACTCCGGCGACTGAAGCTACGCCTGTGGGCAGCTAGGCCATTGCAGTGGCTTCGCCGGGCGTTCGGGCGTCGCTAAAATACGACTCCTCTTCACTTCATATGGTAAGACGTCGTGCTGGAACGGCGCGTCACACCGGGACACCCATTTCTTCGCACAGAGCAACTTGCCATTCGCTCCCGCGCTAAGCCGCTTGCCTGTCACAACTCAGGACGCTACGGAGAAACCGGATAGAAAACCGAGCCGAACGGCGATCAGCTCGCGGTGGCCGTCTGCTGTTGTTGGGGCGGGCTGTCCGGTTGGGCGATTTTCGAAGAGATGAAAGACGAGACGGCCGGGCCGACGAAGTTTGAGCGCATCAGCGTCGTTCCCAAGCCCACGATGGAGGCGAAGAAGCCCCCGCCCGCACGGGTGAGCAGCGACGTCAGCAACACCGTGACGGCCATCGTCGATGCGGCGGTGGCCGTCACGCTGAGCAGCGGCTTGCGCTCGACGACGCGCATCGGGCTGGCCGCGTAGGCGGCGGTGATGAAATTGATTTTGACCCGTGCGAGTTCGTCTTCAGGAAGCGATTCGCATGGAGGCGGCGGCGGCAGCGGCGCTGGCATCTTGGGTTCCTCCGACCGGCCGCGGCGTCGACGAATCGGGCGCGACGCTGGCGGGCGTTAACTTTTTCTGCTTGCGGGTGCGAAGGGCCAGGTACACCAAGGCCCCGGCGACGGCCAGGAAAATCACGCCACTGATGGCCAGGGCTCCGGCGTGGTTGCCCAGCAGGTACTCGATCAGCAGGAACACCGAATGGAGCACCATGTACAGCCCGATCACGCCCAGAATGCCGGCCCCGATGACCATGGCCAAGGCAAGACAGAGTTTGACGATGCCCGTCTTGAGCATCGCCAACTCGGTCTCGGCCAATTCGATGAACGAGACGACCAGTTTGGCTAAGGGTTCCATGTGCGCCCGATCGAAGTGAGCCTGATGAATGGCCCCGCGGACGGGGCCGAGAGTCCCGGTAACAGTGGAAAATCGGTCCGGCGGGTCGCTTAGCGACGACGCATCAGGATGCCGACCACCACGCCCACGCCGGCGGCGATCGCCACGGCCTGGAGGGGGTTTTCTTCGATCTGAGTCTGCAGTTGGGCGAGCAGGTCGTTGCCCTTGTCACGGGCACGGTAAGCGGCGTCGCGGGCGGCTTCGGTGCCGTCGTTGAGCTTCGCCCGGGCGGTTTCCTTGTGGTCCGCGAGCTTGGCGCGGACGGCGTCGGTGCCTTCGGTGAGCTTCGACTTGGCGGTTTCGACCCCGGAACGGGCCACTTCGGCGGCGGTCTGGGCGACGCGAACGGCGTCGTTCTTCAATTGACCAAAGCTGTTTACGGCGTCCTCTTTAACCTTCTGGACGTCCTGATTCAGGTCTTGCGTATCTGCCATGATGATCTCCTTTGATCGCACTGTAGCGCCGACCCGGGCGTGGGGGCATTAAAATGCGGATGAAAGGATTTTTTGCCCGTTTTCTGCCGGCAGGCGGAAGGCGGGCTGGCGTTGCAGGGTGGCGAGGCTGTCGACCAACGCCGTCTCTTCGGCTTCGCCGGCCAGCATGACGCCCCGGGCGTCGGGCTCGTCGGCGGCGTTGAACCAGTGGCCGCCTTCGCGATAGAGGTCTAATTTTGCGGTCGCCATGCGGTGCAGGCAGGTGGTGGCGGCGGCGTCGATCTGCTGGGACAGCAGGCCACGTGCCACTTCGCGGGCCACGTGCCGAAGTTCGCCCAGCGTCATGCTCTGGTCGGGCGTGGCCAATTCCTGGCCGTTCGCGGTGGCGAGATCGTGAAGGCGTTGCAATTGGGCCCGGGTGACACTGGTGTAGTCGTCGATCACGCTTTTGAGGTGGTCGTCCTCGACGCGCAGCCGGACGCTCGACAACGCCGCCAGCCCGGCCAGGCACCGGCCGTACAGGTCACTGAGCAGACCGAAGCAATAAGTCGGCATCAATAAAATGGGCATGCACATCCTTGGGCAATTCTGCAGCACCATAAACGGGACAGCGCGTGGAAAACTTGTGCATAACGTGAAAGCTTCTTCATTTCTTCGGATGATTCGCATTTCACCATCGCCTCAGTTCAGGTTCAGCCCCATCGGCGACAGTGATCGATCGAGGCCGGGGTGGATGAACGTCATTCTCCGGTCCGCACAAAAAACGGGATGGCCCGTAACGGCGTTCCTTCGGCGGGTCGGTGTTTCATTCGTGGAGCACCGGCCCTTGTTGTTGGATCGCGGCCTTTTGTCCCGCCGACGGATGGACCGAAACGATTGACAGAAACTGGCTTTCGGCCGATCATGTCTCCTCGCTTGTCGGTGGTCGTAGCTCAGTTGGTAGAGCACCAGGTTGTGATCCTGGCCGTCGCGGGTTCAAATCCCGTCGATCACCCTTCGAATCAGTGGGAAGTTGAGAGTGCAAAGCGGGAAGTAAGAAAACGACGGACTTCGTCAATCTGCACTTCCCACTCTCAACTTCCCACTTCTTTCTCCCATGCTCACCCGTCGTATCATTCCGTGCCTGGACGTCGACCGCGGCCGGGTGGTGAAGGGCGTGAAGTTTTTTGATCACGTCGATGCCGGCGACCCGGTCGAACAGGCCCGGCGCTACGAAGGCCAAGGGGCCGACGAACTGGTCTTCTACGACATCAGCGCCAGCCACGAAGGCCGCGACATCATGGCGGATCTGGTGAAGCGGGTGGTCGAAGTCATTTTCATGCCCCTGACCGTCGGCGGCGGCATTCGCACGCTGGACGACGCCACGCGATTGATCCAAGCCGGTGCGGAAAAAGTCAGCCTTAACTCGGCCGCCGTGAAGAATCCGCAGCTCATTCATGACATTTCCCGCAAGTTCGGCCGCTGCGCTACGGTGCTGGGTTTGGACGCTAACCGCGTGATGAAGGACGGCGTGGAGCATTGGGAAGTCTACGTCAACGGCGGCCGCACGCCGACGGGCGTGAAGGTCATGGACTGGGTCAAGCAGGCCGAGGCGCTGGGGGCCGGCGAGATCGTGCTGAACGTGATGAACGCCGACGGCACGAAGCAGGGCTTCGACCTGGAAATGACCGCCGCCGTCAGCGACGCGGTGAGAATCCCCGTGGTCGCTAGCGGCGGGGCGGGCTCGCCCGAAGACATTCGCGACGTCTTGCTCGTCGGCCGCGCCGACGCCGCCCTGGCGGCCAGCATTTTTCACTTCGGCGAGTACACGGTCGGCGACGTCAAGCAATTCCTCGCCAAGCATGACGTACCGGTGCGGCTGGTTTGAATCCGCCGTAAGTCGCGCAACTCGGTCGGATTTTGTTCCTGCCATTTTACACGCGACTTTCGGGCGAAAACCGCCGTAAGTGGAAGGCCGGCCAAGACCAACGACGGGCCGAATAGGTCGCCACTGCGCGACGAACTCCGCCCAGACCGCCAAGCGACTTACGTGCCGCGAGAACGCTTCTGATTTCCCTCTCCCGGCCCTACTGGGAGAGGGAAATCAGGCTCGCCGTTGCGCGGCATCGCTCCGGCCGTTAGCGGGCAGACGCGTTCGCCCGCCGCCCCTTGTTCTACCGCCCCGTATCCGCTTTGTCGGCCCAAATCCGGGCGGAATCAGCGATATCGTTACGGCGCTTTTGCGAACTCGATCGCCTTCCCGAACACCTTCTCAAACGCCGTCCGCTTATCGCGGGCCGTCCAGAGTTCCAGTTGAATGTCCACCGGCGACTTCACGTCCACGCGCACGCCTTCTTTGCCGATCGAGCAGTGCAATTGCGTGACGGCCGACGCGTGGCTGCGGTCCAGGCCGTCGGCGATGCGCAGCAGGGCGGAGCCGACTTCCACCGTGCGGCGGTCGCGCGCTTTAAGAGCCGCGAACGACTCGTGCTTTTTCCTGTCCGGCAGCGACTTGCGGTGGAAACGTGTCAGGCACGCCAGCGTGGCGACTTCTTCTTCGGTAAAGCCCTGCAACCGGCCGTGCTTGACGAGGTAGGCGCTGTGCTTGTGGTGCTGCGTGTTGCCGATGTGCCAGCCGATGTCGTGCAGCCAGGCGGCGTATTCCAGCAGCTCACGTTCGTGGTCGCCGAGCTTGTGCAGCGGCTTGAGGTCGTCGAACATCCGCAGCAGCAGCTTGGCCGTCTGAAGGCTGTGCTGCTGCCACCAATTGCAGCGCCGGGCCAAGTCCAGCACGCTGCGGCGGCGCGGGTCGGGCACTTCGCGGCGGATGATCAGGTCCGGCTTATGCCGACTCAAATAGTCGGCCAAGATGCCTTCACGCAGGGCCGCGCCGCACAGGTCGATTTTCTTGATGTCCAGGCGTTTCATGAACGACGCCACGAGCACCACGCCGGCGATGATCTGCTCCTTGCGCTGGTCGTCCAGGCCGCGGATGCGGCTGCGGTCGGCGGCGGTAGTCTTGATCAGGCGTTCTTCCAGTTTCAGCAACCGCGTGCGGTCGATCACGCGGTTGTGTTCGCCGTCTGCGCACAGGGCGGCGATGTTTTCCAACGTGCCGCTCGTGCCAAGGCAGCAGACCGGCTTCAGCGCGTGCACGCGGGCGGCCAGCGGGACGAGGTGTTCGTCGTAATGGGCCCGCAGGGCCGCGAGGTCTTCTTTGGAAATCGGGTCAGAGTTGACGAACTGCGCGGACATGCGGGCCGCCCCGAGCTTGCGGCTTTCCAGCAGCTTGGCCTCTTTTTCGTCGCCGACGACGAACTCCACGCTGCCGCCGCCGATGTCGATCATGAGGTGGGGCTTTTTGCCCAAATCGGTCGCGCCGCGCACGCCGAGGTAAATCAGGCGGGCCTCTTCGCGGGCGCTGACGACTTTGACGTTGAGGTTCAGTTCGTCCTTGATGCGTCGGATGACTTCGCCGCCGTTGGCGGCTTCGCGAATGGCGCTGGTGGCGACGGCGACGATCTTCTCGCACTGCCGTTGCTCGGCCGCGGTTTTCATCCGGCCGAGCGACTGCACCGCACGGTCGATGGCTTCGTTCGACAAGGTTTTGGCGGGGAAGCTGATCCGGCCGAGGCCGACCATTTCCTTCAGGCGGTAAAGCGTGGTCACGCCGCCGTCCGGGTCGATCTGGGCGACGACCATGTGAACGGAATTGGAGCCGACGTCGATGGCGGCGATGCGAAAGCTGTCGTGAACGGGCGGGGAGGCTTGCTGAGGCATGCGGTTAATTTAGCCGCAGATGAACACAGATAAACGCGGATAAGAAAAGAACTGCTAATTCTTATCTGCGTTCATCGGCATCCATCTGCGGCCAATCAACTGCTGCTTACTTGTAGCCGGGCAGGTACTTGGCTTCGGCGTCGAAGATCTCGTGGGTCATGTCCTTGATCTGCTTGGGCGTGCAGATGGTGGAGCTGAGCGGGTCGAGCATCAGGGCGAAGGTGGCGGCTTCCTTGCTCTTGTCGATGCAGGCCGTGGCG
Organism: Tepidisphaeraceae bacterium; assembly: GCA_036388295.1. Lineage (GTDB taxonomy): Bacteria > Planctomycetota > Phycisphaerae > Tepidisphaerales > Tepidisphaeraceae > RYN-431. Next base: position 18,875 of record DASVSC010000015.1, read on the forward strand.
GCCAAGTCGAAGTAGGCCATGTTGCTGGCGCAGATGTGCGCCATCTGCGGCGGCAGGGCGCCGTAGCGGGTCGGGTTGACGCCGTTGCGGTCGACCATGCAGCTGACTTCCACCGCGCCGTCGCCGGGCAGGTTGGTGATCAGTTTGCCCGCTTCGCCGACGCCGGTTTTGCCGGGGGCGATGGCGTAGTTCATCACGTTGCCGTGGATGCGGAAGGGCGAATCCTTTTCACGGGCTTCGATGATCCAGCTGGCGTATTCCCAGCTGCGTTGCAGATCCGTTTTTTCTTCGCCGCTGACGAGCTTGTTGCGGTGCGCGTCGGCGTCACGACGCCATTCCGGCCAGTTGGTGGCGTAGAAGCGGCTGCCGCCGTCGTAGCCGCGGCGGAGCAAAGCCTGGCCGGCCTTGCTCTTGCGGTAGTAGGGCAGGTATTCGCTCAGGTGGCCGCTGGATTCGGTGATGAACGCGCCGAAGTGCAGGCACATGTCCTTGCGGATCAGGTCCTTGGTCTTGTACGGCTGCTCGCTGCTGGTGCCCCACTTCAGGTTCATCGCATCGAAGATCGCCTTGCCTTCTTCCGCTTCGCGGTAACCGAGGGCGATTTCTTCTTCGAACTTCTTGTACAGCACCTTCTCGTACAGGTCCTGGCCGTTGTGTTTGAGCTTGGTGAACCACGCCAGGTGGTTGATGCCGGCGCATTCCCAATCCAATTCTTCGAACGGCACGTCGGCGTAGCCGGCCAGCAGGTGGCCGGTGCCTTGGACGCTGTGGCAGAGCCCGACGACCGGCACTTCCGGCACGGCCCGGCCGGCGGCGAGGACCATCATGCTCATCGGGTTCGTGTAGTTCAGCATCATCGCGCCGGGGCACAGCTCACGCATGTCCCGCAGGATGTCGAGGAACACCGGCACGCTGCGCAGGCCCTTGAACAGGCCGCCGGGGCCGACGGTGTCGCCGATGCACTGGTCGATGCCGTACTTCAGCGGAATGTCGTTCTCGAACGCCACGCATTCGGTGCCGCTGACTTCCACGCAGCAGACGGCGTACGTGGTGCCGGCCAGCAGCTGGCGGCGGTCGGTGCCGCTGCGCACGGTCCAGCCCTTTTCACGGCCGGTGTCTTTAACCAGCTTCTCGATCACCTTGTGCATGGTCGAGAGGCGGTCTTTGTCGATGTCGACCAGGCGCAGCTCACCCTTTTCCGCGCCGGGGATCATCAGCACGTCGCGGCAGAGCGTGGGACAGAATCCGGACCCCGCGCCAAGGAACGTCACGTGAATCGGGCGGGTGATTTTGCCGCGCAGGCCTTCCTGCGAATCGGCGGCTTTGGTGTGGGCGGCGTGGCCGGTTTTGCCTTCGGTCTCTTCGGTCGTGGGAACGGCGGTCGCGGTCATCTTCGAAGCTCCTGTGAAACGGGCGCACAGGTTACCGTGTGAGGCGGCGGTGTGCACGAGGCGCAGGGGGAATTCTTAGATAAACGTGATTCGCCGGCTTGCCGGCCGTGCCGGCGTTCAGGCCGCGTCGATCGGGACGCGCAGGTGCGGCTTGATCGAGCTGTCGCCCAGAATATGCGTCCGCATCTCCGCGAGTCCCTTGATATCGCCCGGCCACATCAGCCTTCCTGCGGCGGCATCGATCGGCACCCACTCCAGGTGCGTATGCTCAGGATTGATCGAAACTTGCGCGGCCGGGTCGACGATCGCGCAGAACATCACCGCGATCCCGATTGCATCGACGTCGGCCCGGTAAAACGGCTCGACTTGCGTCAAACGGTACAACTCCCGCACGGCCAGGCCGGTTTCCTCCTTCACTTCGCGCACGGCCGCCTGCCAGGCGGTTTCGTCGGGCTCGATGCCGCCGCTGATCAGTTGCCACGTGCCGCCCATGTATTGCCCTTCGGCCCGGCGGCCGAGCAGCAGTTCGTGCCCGCCGGCGACGGGGCGGACGACGTAGACGCTGGCGTAGGGCATGGCGCGCATCAGCCGGCCCTCACGAACCGCTGGCCGTCCAGGCGGCGGACTAGGCCCTTAAGCGATAGAAACGTCAACTCGCGCAGCACCGCGCCGGCGTCCAAAGACGTCCGTTCGCAGAGCGAATCGACGCCAGCCGGGTCGTTCGACAGGACGTCGAAAAGCGATTGCTGAACCGGCGTCATCGCGCTGGTGCGCGCTTTTTGCGACGGCAAGGCGATGGCCGGCGCTTCGTCCGCGCGCTCGAACAACGGCATTTCCGGGATCGACGCGTCGAGCGGGCCCAGCGCTTCGAGGATGTGCTCCAGCCGCGTGACCAGCGTCGCCCCTTCGCGTATCAATTTGTGCGGCCCGGCCGACTGCGGGTTGTCACAGCGGCCGGGGATGCAGAGGACGGGGCGGTTGTGCTCTTCGATCGCCTGCCGGGCGGTGATGAGCGCGCCGCTGCGTTCGTCGGCTTCGATGACCAGCACGCCGCGGCTCATGCCGCTGACAATGCGGTTGCGGCGTGGGAAGTTTTCCGGCGTCGGCGGCGTGCCGGGCATGAACTCGCTGATCACGCAGCCGCGCATGGCGATCTGGTCGAACAGCGAACGGTTCTCCGGCGGGTACGCCACGTCCACGCCGCTGCCGAGGACCGCGATCGTCCGGCCGCTGGCGTGCTGCATCGCGCCGCGGTGGGCGGCCGAGTCGACGCCGCGGGCGCCGCCCGACAGCACCGAAAACCCGGCCCCGGCCAGCAGCGCGCCGAAGCGTTCTGCCTGTTCGCGGCCGTATATGCTGCACTTTCGGCTGCCGACGATGGCGACGCCGTTCAAATCACGCGGCTGCAACGCGCCGCGGACGAACAACACCAACGGCGGGTCGGGAATCGTCTTGAGCAGCAGCGGATAAACGTCGTCCTCTGGGCAGGCCACGTTCGCGTCGCACGCGTGGGCACGGGCGACGACGTCGTCGACTTTCGCCGACGCTTCCCGCAGGGCGACGGCAATCTTCGATGCCTTGGCTTGGCCAATGCCTTCGACCGTGCGCAGCAGGGCGCTGTCGGCCGCGCACGCCGCATCGGCGGAGCCAGCGGTGTCGATCAGGCGGCGGGCCAGGATCGGGCCGATGCCGTCAGTCAGGGCCAGCGTCAGCCAGGCACGCGTCGCCGGCGTCACTTGGCCAAGCCTTTGATGGCGTCGCGCACCACGTCGGCCGGCACATCGTCGCGGATCACGACGTGGCCGATGCGGTCGGGCAGCACGAACCGCAGCCGGCCGGCCTTCACTTTTTTGTCCGAATACATCGCTTCATACACTGCGTCCGGGTCCAGCTTCATTTTGCCCGTCGGCAGCTCTGCCCGGGCCAGCAGCTTCCGCACACGGTCGGCGGCGGCACGGCTGAGCAAGTCCATCGCGACGGCCGTTCGGCAGGCGGCGATCATGCCGAGGGCGATGGCCTCGCCGTGGGCGTAGGCGTAGTCGGAAATCGTCTCGATGGCGTGGCCGAAGGTGTGGCCGAAGTTCAGGTGGGCGCGCTCGCCGTTCTCGAACGGGTCGTTGGTCACGACCTTCGCCTTGATCCGCACGTTGTGGGCGATCAGCTTGGCCAGCCGTTCGGCGTCCAGCTGCAAAATCGCGTCGATGTCACGTTCCAACTCGGCAAAGCCCAGGGCGTCGCGGATCACGTCGTGCTTGATGCACTCGGCCAAACCGCTGCGTAGCTCACGCGGCGGCAAGGTCTTGAGCGCGTCGGGATCAATCAGCACCGTCAACGGCTGGTGAAACGCGCCGATCAGATTCTTGCCGGCCGGGTGGTCGACGCCGGTTTTTCCGCCGACGCTGGCGTCGACCATGCTGAGCAGGGTGGTCGGGATTTGCACGAACGGCACGCCGCGCAGCAGCGTGGCG
>DASVSC010000016.1:0-3150 GCA_036388295.1 Tepidisphaeraceae bacterium
CTCGCCGTCAATCATGGCCGGCCAACCCGCGTAAGGCGGCAGGGCGTCCAGCTTAGCCGGCAGAGCCGCGGCGACCTCCTTGGGAAGTGACGGCAGCAGCTTCGCCAGTCGATCAATGGTGCCTACGCTTGCCCCGATTTCCACCAGATGACAGAGCAGCAGCGGCTGCTGGCCGACGTGCCGGGCCACGGCCAAGCCGCTGAGCAAATCGTCCACGGCCGCTTCCCACCGGCCGGCCGCCGCGTCGGACCGGGCCGCCAGCCAGGTCAGTTGCACCGCATGTCGAGCCGGGCTCAGAAACTCCATGACCTTGGTCATGTCTCCGTCGATCGGCCCCCAGTCCGCCCGCGGCATCGCCGCCGCCTGCCGCAGCAAATCGAGCACCGGGCGGCGAGACTTCAGGTATTCGTCGGTTTTGGCGTCCAGCGGAATGGCGTCAACGTCGCCAGCCGACCGGAGCAGGTCGTCTTCCGTCCCCATCTGCCGCATCGCTTCGCGTTCGAGGTCGACTGGATTCGTGGTCGGCACGGCCGCTTGGGCTGGAAGGGCGAGCCCAATTGTGAGCAAAACCGCCGCAGCGATTGAAGTTTGCATCCCCAAACGATCGGCGGAAGGCGTCGAACCGTCCATTATAACGCGACGTCATTCGTCAACGGTCTAAACGAACGGCCCGGGCCGCCATGGCCCGGGCCGTCGAGTTTGTGCAAACGCTGGCGGATTTACCGCAGCTTCGTGTCGCTGTTGCCGATGCCGCGCAGGGCCAGTGTCAGGGCATCGACGTTCGACGCCAGGCGTTTGGCCTCGTTGACGTCGATGATCTGCTTCTGGAACAGCTCGACCAGGTGCTGGTCGAAGCTCTGGCTGCCGCTTTCTTTGTTGCCGACAGTGCCTTTGAGCTTGTCGAACTCGCCGTCGAGGATGTACTTCCGAACCAGCGGCGTGGCGACCATGATTTCGATCACCGGCACACGGCCCTTGCCGTCGCGCTTCTTGGCCAGACGCTGACAGATGATGGCGTTCAGGTTCAACGCCAGCTGCTGCTGCATCAGCTCTTTCTGGTTCGGGTCGAACAGCGACACGATACGCTGCACGGCCATGCTGGCGTTGGTGGCGTGGATGGTCGTGAAGACCAAGTGACCCGTGTCCGACGCACGCAGGGCAGTCGTCAGGCTGAACGTATCCCGAATTTCGCCGATCAGCAGCGTGTCCGGGTCCTGACGCATGGCGGCCTTCAGGGCATACTCGAAGCTTTCAGTATCTTGGCCGACTTCGACCTGAGACACCAGCGATTTGGCGTTTTCGTGCTGGTATTCGATCGGGTCTTCGATCGTGATGATGCGTTCGGAGCGCGTCTGGTTGATCTTGCCGATGATGGCGGCCAGCGACGTCGATTTACCCGAACCGGTCGTCCCGGCGACCACGACAATGCCGCGATGGAAGTCGGCTAAGCCTTCGACGATCGGCGGCAGGTTCAGGTCGGTGAAGTTCGGGATCTTCGTCACGATCCGACGCAGCACGCAGGCGTACTTCGTTCGCGAATGGAACATATTCACGCGGAAACGGGCTTCGTTCTTCGGCAGCGCGTACGCGCAGTCGACGGCCCCTTTCTTTTCCAGCGTGTCGAGAATGTCCTGTTTGTTGTAGGCCAATTCCCGGCAGATTTCGTCCATCTGCTCGTCGGTGGCGGGCGGGCAGTCCAGGAAGCGGGCGCGGCCGTCCACGCGGATCATCGGGATGCTGCCGGCCTGCAGGTGCAGGTCAGAGCCGCCGGTCTTCACGACGGTCCGCAGGAAGTCTTTCAACTTCAGCGTGCGTTCTTCGATGTGAATCGTCGGGGCGGGGGCGTCGTGGTCGACGACGTCTGCGTTCGGCCTGTAGTCTTCGATCTGCGTGCCTGCCATGAATCATACTCCGGATAAAACGGCTCAACCGCCGGCCGATCTTATCGCGCCGGGCGGGACGAATCACGCGAAATTGTCTGTGCCACGCGGACGGGCCCGTGTGTCGTTCTACGCGTGTGCCGCTTTTGCGGATGATACGTCCGAACGGCCGCCGGCTGCGTAGGCCTTCACGGCCGCGGTGCGGCCGCCGCGTGCGGCCGTGTGCCTGAATCGGTTTTGTCCGTTACCCTGACCCGCTTATGCCCCGACGCGTCGCCGCCCGCGGCTTCAGCTTCATCGAAATCCTGTTCGCCATGGCGGTGCTGTCGATCGGCCTGCTGGGCGTGGCGGCCGCGATCTACGTCGGCGTCGACCAGACCCGCACCAGCCTCGACGACACCGTGGCCGCCGGCGTCGCCCGCCAAGCCGCGGCGTCGCTCTCGCAGGTGATGAATAACGGCAACACAGACGCGACCTTAGGCAGCGGCTACCAAGTAGTTGATTTCGAGAAGGCACCGAAACTGGTACCGATCATCCACCCGGCTCAGATCAGCGGCATCGACCGACGTTACGCTTGGATTCCCCTCTACCGCCGAGCCGACGACTCGCCGACGGCGGATGTGCTGATCGTCGTCATTCGGTCCGAAGTGCGCAGCCAATTCGATGAACTGGACATAAAACGATTCGACCCACCGCCGAATCCGCTACCTGCCCAGCCGCCTTATCCCGAAGACGCTCGCCCGCCCACCCTCGTGCCGGCCACGGCGGCCTTCGAAATCTCCGGCGATCGGGTCACGATCACTAGTGTCCCTACCGGACAGGAACGTTTGGCACCGGGAACACTTTTGATCGTCAATGACACGGGATCACCGGAAGTAAATGGCCGAGTTGTGAAGCTCAGTGCGATCATAGAAGGCGACACTTGGCAGCTTGAGCCCGGGCATGACCTATCGGACACGCCAGGCACCTTCACCGGCAACGCCGGCTTCATCATCGGCCGCGGCTACACCGACGTCACCCGCCCGCGCGATGGCTACAGCGGTGCCAGTCAAGCGGTCGCGGTCTACAGCACGATCATTTTCTTGCGCTAAGGCGCGACCCCATCACGCTGCCGGAACTTCCCGTACAGCACGCTCGTCGCCAGCAGCAGCACGCCCAGGCCCAGGAACGACAGAATCCGCCAGCCCGTGCCCGCGCCGGCCAGATCCACCAGCGTCAGCTTCAGCAGCGTGACGCCGAGCAGGCCCAGGGTGGCGAAGCGGAGCGGGCG
>DASVSC010000017.1:0-1944 GCA_036388295.1 Tepidisphaeraceae bacterium
ATCGCCGTGCCCGCCCTGGCTTGGCCGGCGTACGGCTGGGCGACGCTCACGGCCGTGCAGCGCGTCGCCAGCGGGGCGCACTGGCCGAGCGACTGCGTCGGCGGGGCGGTCGTCGGCGTCGTGACAGTGCGCGTCCTGCTGCGTATCCTGTCTGCCGTCGTACCGCCGGCCAGGGAAAGGCCGGTCGAACCCGATTCGCGTGCGTCCGCGGACGCCGCGCCCGAATGCCTGCTGGCGGAGCCGCTCCTGATGACCGAACGCCCTATGCCCGAAACCGCCGTGCCCGAAAATGATCCGCCGTACCTGTCGCTCGTGATTCCCTGCTACAACGAGCAGGAGAACGTGCCGACGCTGCTGACGCGCGTCGAGGCCAGCATGAACCAGCTCGGCCGGTCGTTCGAAGTCATCCTGGTCGACGACGGCAGCACCGATCAGACGCCGCAGATGCTGGCCGAGGCGCAGACGCGACTGCCCTGGCTGCGCGTGTTGCGGATGGCGAAAAACAGCGGCCAGAGCGCCGGCTTCGAGGCCGGCTTCACCGCCGCCCGCGGCCGCTATATCGCCACCATCGACGCCGACCTGCAGAACGACCCGGAAGAAGTCCCGCGGCTGGCGAAACTACTGGACGAAACGCCCGACGCCGACATGATCACCGGCTGGCGCAAGGACCGCCAGGACACCGATTTCCGCCGCTGGCAAAGTCGACAGGCGAACAAAATCCGCAACTGGATCAGCCAGGACAACATCAACGACTCGGCCTGCAGCCTGAAGATCTACAAGGCCGAAACCGTCAAGGGCCTGAAGCTCTTCAACGGCGCGCACCGTTTCTTCCCCGCCCTCGTCAAAATGCGCGGCTACCGCGTGATCGAAGTGCCGGTCAAGCACTCGCACCGCTTCGCCGGGACGGCCAAGTACGGGTTCCGCAACCGCGCGTTCCGCGCGTTTATCGATCTGCTCGGCGTACGCTGGATGAAAATGCGTTACCTGCGTTACGCGGCCAATGAAGTGCGCGGGCAAGCGACATCCACCGACGACGCGGCTTCGGCCGGAACGGGCTTGCCAGGAGCGGGCGTATGAACATCGGCGGTCATGACATCGGCGTGTGCGGTTGGTCGCTGAAGCAGGCGTCGACGGCAGACCTCGTCGCCACCCTGAAGCGGCTCGGCCTCGGGCACGTGCAAATGGCGCTGGCGCCACTCATGGACCGTTCGGTCGAGCAGCGCACCGATTCGCTCAACCTGCTGCGCGACAACGGCATCGAGATCGTCTCGGGCATGGTCAACTTCCCCGACGAAAACTACGCCAGCATCGCCTCAATTCGCCAGACCGGCGGCTTCGTCTCGCCCACACTCTGGCCCGCGCGCAGCGAGCGGGCGCTGGCCCTGGCGACGCTGGCGGCGGACATCGGCGTCACCACGGTATCGGCGCACGCCGGCTTCATCCCGCCCAGCGGCGACCCGGCCTACCGCGAAGTGGTCGACCACCTCGGCCAACTCGCCAGCGGCTATGCCAAACACGGCGTCGACCTGCTGCTGGAAACCGGCCAGGAGAAGGCGACCGAACTGCTGCAGTTCCTCAACGACCTGAACGCCCCGAACGTCGGCGTAAACTTCGATGCCGCGAATATGATTCTGTACGGCGCCGGCGACCCGACCGAAGCCGTCGCCATCCTCGGCCGGCACATCCGCCACGTGCACATCAAGGACGCCGTCGTCAGCGCCCAGCCCGGCATCGAATGGGGCCACGAAGAACCGTTCGGCGACGGCGACCTCGACGTCCACAGCCTGCTCCGCGCCCTGCACGACGTCGGCTACGACGGCCCCCTGATCATCGAACGCGAAGCCGGCCCCGAACGCGTCAGTGACGTGCAAGCTGCGATCGACGTGCTGGCGGCGCATTACGGGGAATAGTGGGAAGTTGAGAGTGGGAAGTGGGAAGTGCAGA
>DASVSC010000018.1:0-5465 GCA_036388295.1 Tepidisphaeraceae bacterium
GCGGTGGTGGCCAGGACGAACGCCGCCAGCACGAACGCGCCCGTCGTCGTGTAATTCGCGCTGGCCAGCCTGTGATAGCGGTCAAAGGCGGGTCGGTCGACGTCGCGGTAGCGTTCGATGCGCGGCGTGATCAACGCGATCTGCACGACGGCCAGCAACGTCGCCATCAGCACGGCGGCGAGCGTGAGCGTCTTCGTCCGTGACCGCCCCGTCCATCGCCACACCACCAGCGACAGCAGCGCGACGGCGGCGAGAACGAGTTGGTATTTCTCGAACGTATGAAACAACACGGTCGCCGCCTCGCCGGCCACGCCGCGCGCTTTCACGAACAGGGTCGAGACGAACAGAATCAGCGCCGCCAGCCCGCCCAGCCACAGGCCGAGCGAGAGCGTGACGAGGTAAGGCAGCATTCGCTTCATCGGGCTAATGGTAGGCGTTAGAGCGAATTCCGGCACATCATATCGCGTTTGAACGGGTGTTCGCTTCGTTGCGGTGGCCACTCAAGCGGCACGCCGAATGCCGTGTCGCCTTACGTTCGTGACGAGGGGAAGTCGCTTTAACGAGCATCAAGTGAGGCGTATGGCTACCCAAAACACTGCGTTCTAACGCGGCACATCGACTGAGGAATGCGCGAAGCGGACTGCCGCAAGTCCGTAGTGGACCGTGGCACCCAGCGTGTCCCGTAGGAGCGACCTGTAAATCACCCCTGCGTGACCGACACCGGGACTCGCGTTGCTCTAGGTTCTCCGCTCTAAGGAGACCCAATCACGTCAGCGTGAGCCGTGTGACTTATTTCTTTTCCTCGCGCTTGATGCCGGCGGCCTCTTCGAGTTCGGGGATGGCCACCTTCATCGCGCCGGTGATCGCGCCCACGGCCGCGCCGGCGGCGGCGTGAGTGGCGATGGATTTGACGCTGTCGCCGATCGACGCCTTGCGGGCCCCGCGCTTCGACGGCCTGGGCGTCGGGGCGGCCAAGTCGTGGGCGGCGGTTTTGACGGCCTTCACCGTGCCGCTGGCCGCGCCGCTGACGGCGCCGGCGGCGGTCTGCACGGCGATGCGGCCGGCCTTGGCGACCTTCTTACCGGTGGTGACCACGGACTTCACGCTCGTGTTCGTGGCCTCTTTCGTGGCGCGAACCGTTTTGGTCCCGGCGTCGATCACGGCCTTCTCGCTACGGGCGACGGCCCGGCTGACGGTGCCTTTGACACGCGTCGCGACCGACCCGACGGCGGTCGTGGATTTGGCGCGAGTGGCGGCCGCGCCTTTCTTGCCGGCCGCCGATTTCTTCGGTGCGGTCTTCTTCGCGGCCGACTTTTTCGCGACTGACTTCTTCGCGACCGGCGTCCGGGCGGCGGCCGACTTCGTCGTCTTCTTGCCGGCCGGTTTCACCGGCGCCTTGGCGGGCGTACGGCCGCGCGCGGGAACTTTCTTACTGCTTGCCTTCTTTGCCATAACGAACCTCACTTAAATGGACCGAATGATTCACGCGTATGGTCGCACTTTTTGCGCGATGTGCGAGAAAATCATGCGTGCGAGACAAGCCAACACGACGCGGCCGGTTCTGCGGATGAGGTCGGGCCGGACGGACGCTCTGTCGTCGGGCGGGCATTGCCCACTGCTTCCGGCCCGACGGCGGGCAGCGCCCGCCCTACAAGACGCGGCATGACCTGAGGAATGGCGTCAGGGATAAAGGCCCTTCAAACGCTGCGCTTCGACCACGCGGCCGACGGCGATGGTGTAGGCGGCGGTGCGGTAGTCGCAGTCGGCCTCGTCGGCTTTGGCGTTCACGGCGTCGAACGCGCGGTTCATCACTTTTTCCAACTCCGTCCGCACGCGCGGCAAGTCCCAGAAATAGTTGTTCAGGCCCTGCACCCATTCGAAGTAGCTGACGGTGACGCCGCCGGCGTTGGCGAGGATGTCGGGCAGGATGGTGACGCCGGCGTCTTGCAGAATGGCGTCGGCCTCGGGCGTGGTCGGGCCGTTGGCGGCTTCGACGACGACCTTGGCTTTGACGTGCGGGGCGATGGTCGCGTCGAGCGTGTTTTCGCGGGCCGCGGGGATCAGCACGTCGCACTCGGCCGCCAGAATTTCCTCGTTCGTCACCGCGTCGCCGCCGTCGTAGTCGGTGAGCTGTTTGTGTTCGCGGTAGTACGCGCCGGCGGCGTCGATGTCGATGCCGTTTTCGTTGTAGATGCCGCCGTACTGGTCGCTGATGCCGACGATCTGCGCGCCCAGTTCGTCGAGCAGCTTGGCCGCGAAGTAGCCGACCTGGCCGAAGCCCTGGATGCTGATTTTGAGCCCGTCGACGCTCCGGTTCTGGGTGACTTCAAAGAAGCGCTTCAGCACGTTCATCACGCCGCGGCCGGTCGCTTCTTCCCGGCCGACGCTTCCGCCCAGCGCGACGGGCTTGCCGGTGACGACGCCCAGGCTCTGCCGGCCGATGACGCTGCTGTACGTGTCGAGCAGCCACGCCATCACCTGGCTGTCGGTGCCGAGGTCGGGGGCGGGGATGTCGTCCATCGGGCCGATGATCGGCATGATCTCGCTGGTGTAGCGCCGCGTGAGGCGTTCTTTTTCGCGCAGGCTCAGCGTCTTGGTGTCACAGACCACGCCGCCCTTCGCGCCGCCGAAGGGAATGTCGACAAGGGCGTTCTTCCACGTCTGCAGCATGGCCAGCGCGATGACCTCGTCGCGGTCGACGGCCGGGTCGAAGCGCAGGCCGCCTTTGAACGGGCCGCGGGCGTTGTTGTACTGCACGCGGTAGCCGGTGAAGACCTTGATGTGGCCGTCGTCCATCTGCACGGGGCAGCTGACGGTCAGGACGCGCTTGGGCGCGCCCAGCACCGGCCGCCAGTAGCCGTCGAGCGGCATCGTGTCGTAGACGCGCTCGAAGTACTGCGTGGCGTTGCGCCAGAACGTGTTGTGCGCTTCCGGCTTGACGGCCAGGCGATTGGTGACGGCGGGGGTGCGCGAGTCCATAGCCCCGGATGATGCCGCTACGACCGACGGGTGTCGACTCCGCGGGGCGGCCCGCAGTACATTCGCCCGTCATGACGACCGCCACGACCGACGTCGCCCCGCTGATCGAACTGGACTATTCCGCCGCCGACGGCCGGATGGCCCGTGAAGTGGTCGTGCTTTTCCGACAGCTGCTGGTGGTGGCGGTGCTGAGCGGGTTTTGCGTGGCGTCGTGCTTTCTGGTTTTTAGTAGTCAACTGTTCGGCGTCACGCTGCACGCCCTCGTGTATGTCGCGATTCTGACCACCGCGGTCCTCGCCGGCCGGCGCATGGCGCTCGCGGCAGGCCTGTTTCCGGCAGTGCGGTCGCGGGCACGGATTTGCCTGGACCTCTTGGCCACGGTCGGCTTGGTCATCATCGGGTTCGGGCCGTTGCTGCACTGGGTGCTGGTAAGAGGCGGCTATTTGTCATTCGACGAAAACGGCATCGCCGCGGTGCTGGCCGTCGCCTTCGGCCTGTTGGCCGCGACGGGCTACCGCCACGTGCTGCAGTACCGGGCCGTGGCGAATATGGTCGGCGCGGTCGGCGCTAACCGCGGCGGACTGGTCGGCCTCGGGTGGGTGAAGTGCGTCATCGAAACCATCTGGCTGACCACCTGTTTTGTCGGGCTCGCGGCCGCGGCGTTAGAAAACGTGATGCGCAACGCCGGGGTGCAGTCGGGCGAGGGCTTGGCCTTCGTTTGCGCCTTCGCTGCATTGTTCGGCATCCCGGTTTACGGCGTGCTATGGCTGGTGATGATCGGATTCCACATCCGCTGCCTCGTGGTCATTAACCGGGCGGCAATGCTGGGTTACGCGACCGGACCCGATGCGACGCCGCGCGGATTCGAACCAATGACGATCGAAACGACTGCGAAAGTGGGCTGAAGCCCGGCAGGCCGCACGGCGTCAGGCCGAGCGGCGTCAGGCCGAATGAACTTCCCGCGAATTATTGGACCCTTCGCCCCGCCCCGGCCGATGCAAGACGACAGGACTTGCTCATGGCCAATCTTCCGAACAATCCATTCGCCGAACTGCGTAATCTGGAAACCCGGGTCGACCAGCGACTCGACATCCTGTCGCGCGCCGAGGCGAACCTCAAAACCCTCCTCGAATCGCTGCGCACGCAGGTGGCGACGGCTTTCCCCGTCGTCGACCAGCTGAACAAGCTGCTGCCCGAGGCGAAGCTGTCGGCCGAGCAGATGAGCGTGCTGCCGAGCATCGGCGAACTGTCGGCGGCCTTGGCCATCGGGATGGACCAGGCGCGGGCGGAACTGGAAGATCAGGCGGGCGAAATGCGTAAAACCATGATCGAGGAACTCCAGACCGCCGTACAGGCCGGGCGCAACACCCTGCTGTCGATCGACGTCGCCCAGCCCAGCCGGGCCGACTTGGACGATTTGATCGCCGCCTTCCGCGTCGAGGCCCAGGACACCCTCGCCGCCGTGCGTGAAGGCCTGGCCGATCAATTAGACCTGCTGCCCAGCGACGCGAAGCTGCGCGTCGAGCCGGTGCTGAACGAGATCGACGCCAGCCGCCGCCAGGCCGAAGCCAGCGTGCGCAGCGTCGCCGAGAGCGCCCAGGCCGATATGCGTCGCCGGGCCGAGCAGCTGCGGCAGAGCATTGACGAAATCAGCGTCGTCCTCGAACAACGTTTGACGCAGCGCACGACGGCGATGCACCAGCGCGCCGAGGCCGCCCTGGCCGCGCTGAAGCCGCAGATGGACGAGCGCCTGGACACGCTGCTGGTGGCCCTGGAGCAGACGATCCAGACCCGCGAGCGCGAACTTTTGGCCCGCATCGACGCCTACCCGCAGCGCCTCGACCGCCAGCTGGCCGAGGCCGAGGCGATGCTGATGGCCCGCATGGCCCGCTCGGAAAAGCACGCCGCCGACATGACGCTGTACCTGGAAAACAAGCTGACCGCCCGCGTGGACGAACTGGTCGGCCGGCTGCGCCTTCGCTTGCAGCAGGAACTGTCGCAAGTGGCCGGCACCCCCACGCCCGAGCCGCGCGAGCCGAAGCTGGCGTCCTACACCCCCGACGCCCGCCCCACGCTCGAAGCCAGCCTGTTCGTCAGCAACGCCCGCCGCCCCAACCTCACCCCCGGCCTCAGCCCGGCCGCCTGATTCGCCCGCCCCGCCCCATGTCGCGGAGCGCCGGTCCGGGTGGCACAGGTTCGTACCCGAACCTGTGCCACGACGGCCCTGACGCTCACACGGATTGGCGTACCCACCCGGACACCCGCACGCGGTGGGATGAATCCCACCCCTACGGATTGTTATAGGTTTTCGCTTGTCATATTTTTGTTGAAAGGCGTCGCGGGTTCTGGATCAGCCAAGCTGCGACTACAATGAAAAGACAATTTTTGATGATGCTGAACCATAACGACCGAACAATCGCATCTGCTCCCAAGACTGCCGCCCCGTGACATCCACAAGATTGCGGGTGCGGCCTTAGCAATTCGGC
>DASVSC010000019.1:0-15323 GCA_036388295.1 Tepidisphaeraceae bacterium
CGCCAACAATCGCGAGGTCTTGGGCCAGAGATCGATACGCAACGGAAAACCAAACGGCGACGCCTATCAGCAGTTCATCGCTGAAGCTGAAGAGGTTTTTAAGCATGATGCTACCGCTTTGAGGGTGGTGGAGGCGTTGAAGAGTCTGGATGCGTGCGACCTGCGACCACCGAACCAGGGGATCATCATCGCGATCTGCCAGCAATCGGGCTGTTCCCGGAACTTAGTCATCAACTTCCTTAAGCAACTGCGTCTGCGAAGGGATGCTTTCACGGTACTAGAGGACGGGCGGATTTATCCAGTGGTCGGGGGAGTACGGACCGAGCAGGAATAGTCTAGCTTAGCAAGCAACGTATATAAACCGCAGACAGTTCGTGCAAACTTACTTGTGTCGGGAATAACGAAGAGCGTAATGCACTCCTCGCCTGATGCAGAATACGTGGATCCACTGATTACTTAGGCATAGACCCGCACCCGGTTGATCTCCCACGGTCGCCGGCGTGTGGGCACTTTATAAGGAGACAGTGATGGAATTGGTAAATCTTAAAAAAGGCGATCGAGTCGGTATATATAATTGTGGCACAACCCCCAGCACAATCATCGGACGTGTAACGGCAGCCGGACCGAAGCAAGTCAACATTCAAACCGGAGACGTGCATTCAAGCTTTGACATTCATACAGGCAAGTGCAAGGGCCATGAACATCTGATCTTGGTGGACTACAGAGACACCGCAGAATACAAGTTGCGGCAGGAACAGGAAAAGGCGGCACAGCAAGCTCACGAAGAAGCGCTCTCACAAGCAGCAGCCCTTCACGCAACATGGCAGCGTGAACTTGTGGTAAAGATTCGAGAGAGTGCGACAGTTGAGGAGGCTCTGGGCATGTTCCAAAAAGCAACTCGGAGTCGCGAATTTGACTAACTACGATTCTCTGTAACGACGTCCAGTGGCCGGGCCTTCAATAAGCTCGGCCACCGGCGTATTAGGGAAGATGACCGAAACTCATGAGGAGGGGTAGGCAACGGGTACCAACGGCGGAATCAAGTTTGCAGCAAGATAGCGGGGAAGAGAAGAGTGCACCGAGAGCGAGGTATGTTTGTTGGTCCCCCTTATCGAGAAGGACATGTCCACGTCACAGGGAACAGTACAATTGCAGGAAGGGCAAAACAAAAGCGGGGGTTGAGGCAAAGAATCTCAACCCCCGCTATACTTCCGGTCGCGTTCTGTAGCATGTTAGATGCTGGTTCCCCTGCCAGACCCTGGAAATCCTGGTGGCATGAACCTCGATTGGTTCGTGACGTTCCAGATCACTTCCACGCCGCGACCGTAGTGGCCCAGCACCTTGTACGCTGCATAGGCAGGGGCCTGCTTGACGACCTGTACGACTGCCGCCGTGTTGAAGACGGCCCTTGCCGCGTCGAACGAAACTGAAGCCCATGACGCACAGACCTGCCGGCCTTCGAGTTGCTCGACGAAAATCTTCTGAGACATGACGAACTCCTTGGTTCGCAGGATCGTCTGAAGCCGAAGTGGCTATCGCAACCGACCCACCTGTCGCGATGTAAAGACATTAGCAGGATTCTCGGCACCCACTGCCCCATCCCCGCCCTAACCATGCACCATCTATGCACGCTATACTTGAATGCGTGAACCCTTATAAAGGTGCGAAGGTCTACGTTGCTGCCGACGCCTTCAAGGCGATGCGGGAGAAGGCGCGTCTCACTCAAGGGCAGCTTGCGATCAGGATCAATGCCGGTCGAAACACCATCGGAAGGTGGGAGAAGACAAACGCGTCTGTCTACTACCAACTCTTGAAAGATGTGGCTGAACGGATTTTCAAATGTGATGTCGATCTGCTGATAGCGTCGGATCAACCTGCCCAAAAGTCGCAATCGGTCCCGTCTCCTCAGCAAGTATATTGGGGTCCAGTTGTGGACCGGCCACCGGGACTCTGGATAGAGTCTGACGGCTTGTTCGTTGATTGGCCGGATGTGAAGGAGGAAGTTGAGAGAAAGCTCTTAAACCAGTGTGCCAACTGGGTGCCTGGTGGAAGCATTGTTGAACTTAGGGAGCTAGAAGGCGTTAAGAACTGGATAATGCGGATTGTCAGCACTGATGGTGCCGAGATCGGCAATGTCTATTTTGGGCTTCATCCGCGTCGGGAGTGGACGTGGTGTGGACTCGTCTGGGTAGGGCCAGTTCATAAGGGCGATACAGGGCGGATCTGGCGGACTTTCGCCCGTTACTCTGATGGAACCTATCGCATCTTAGATCGGGCCGAAGAAAGGCGGTTGCTAAAGCAATTCGAATCTAGCTCCTCTTAATCTAGAGCAAATACGGACCAAACCTATCTGCGGGTCCACATGGCGAATACGTCGAGCAGAGTTCATTTGGAAGTTATGCCCTCCTGGTTAATGATGAACGTGGGTCCCCCTTATCGAGAGGGACATGTCCACCGCGTAGAGAACAGTGAAGATTTTCGGGGCCGTTAGCAAGCAAGCGGGAAATATTCGACGCCGTGAAAAGATTGTGCCACCGCTATAGCATTCGTGGTTATGAGCAACGATGACATAAAGCCGGTGATAGATAACATGCTTCGACTGATGGGCGGTGCCGAAAAAGCGTTCAAAGAGTTCGACGCCGAACATGCGCAAATCAATGAGCGTTGGGAGCAAAACACTGAAATAATCGGAAGAATACTTCGGGCACACTTGTTTGTTGAACACTATCTGACTGCATATCTTCAGGCGAAAAACCCACAGCTTGGCTCACTTGATGCTGCACGTGTTACGTTTTCGCAGAAGATCGCACTGCTTGAAAACGCCTCGATTGTCATAACCGAGTTGATCCCCGGCATCCGAAAGCTCAATGCAGTCCGAAACCGCATTGCGCATACTTTAAAGCCCTCTGTAGATGCAGACGATGCAAACGTCTTTCGTCAGGCTCAACTGTTCCAAGCGATGCGGAAGGAAGGTGCCAAACGGTTTCCACGACCATTGGCTGTCGAACCACTAGAACTTTTGGAGGAATTCGCGAAATACGTCGGGCTGACGCTGCAAGCAGATGTTTCCGAGACAGGGCGTGCTATGAGAGAAGCATTTAAACAGGCGAGCGACGAGTTTCAGGAACGGGTTGCAAGACAAACTCCACAGTGAGCACTGTCAGTGCCGTGTAAATATACGCGGTGGCCAAGACCCAGAAAGAACGCTCCGAGCAAGTCGCCAAAATCCTCGCCAAGAAGAGGAAAGCGGCCCGTGACATCGGCAAGCTCCCAGCAGTCGCAGACCCAGAACGCCGCGAATCCTGCCGGCTCGATCTCCGTAAGTTCTGCGAGAGATATCAGCCTGGAATCTTCAGCCTCGCGTGGTCGCCCGATCACCTCGTCGTCATCGCCACCATTCAACGGGTCATCCTGCAAGGTGGGATGCATGCCTTGGCCATGCCACGCGGCTCGGGGAAATCCAAACTCTCTGATGCAGCGGCGGTATGGGCTGCTCTTTACGGCCACCGATCATTCATCGTTCTGATCGGGGCTAACGAGAAGATGGCCAAGAAACGCATCGAAGCCTTCAAAGACACGATCCTAAACAATGCCTTGGTGAAGGCAGATTTCCCGGAGGTCTGCTATCCAGTCGCGAAGCTCGAACGTTCCAGCAACAAAGCGAAGCAGCAAACGCAGGAAGGCCGTTACACGCAGATCGAATGGCGTGACAAGGAAGTCACCTTGCCAACGATCAAGGATAGTAAAGCATCCGGCACGATAGCAATGGCCCTAGGTATTACCGCGAACATTCGCGGCCAACAGATTCAGGTGGCCGGTGTGTCCCGTCGCCCTGATCTGGTGTTCGTTGATGATCCCCAGGACCGCAAGTCAGCCAAAAACCCGGCGCAGGTCGAGCACAGATTGGAAATCCTAAACGGCGACGTTCTTGGCCTTGCGGGGCCTGACTCAAGTATCGCAGCATTTTGCCCGTGTACGGTTATCCAAAAAGATGACTTAGCGGACCGTCTATTAGATCGGGAAAAATGTCCGGCGTGGCAAGGTCAGCGGATCAAGCTGATGCGTTCGATGCCGACAAACACGAAGCTCTGGGACGACTACAGTGACCTTTGGGGTGATAGCCTACGCACGACCGGGAACATCCAAGCAGCCACCGACTTCTATGTCGCTCACAGGGCCGAGATGGACGAAGGTGCGGACCCTGCCTGGCCAGAACGGTTCCGTTCGCATGAGGTGTCCGCCGTTCAATACGCGATGGATTGGATTCTGGAGAAAGGCGAGGCTTCATTCCATGCGGAGATGCAGAACGAGCCGTACATCGCTCAAGCAGATGGAAAGGTTGATCTGAAGGCCGAGGAGATGTTCGCCAAAGTCACGACGAACAAGAAGCTCGTGCGAGGCATTGTCCCAGAAGGCACCACTCACCTGACCTGCTACGTGGACGTTCAGAAGGACGTCTTGTTCTATGTCGTCCTCGCTACGCAGACTGACAACAAGAACGAGATCATCGGGGCACACGTTGCCGAATATGGAGCCTACCCCGATCAGAAGAGAGCCTACTACACGCTCTCTGACGTGAAGCGTGGGAAGTTCTCACTCTCGAAGATGTATCCCAACCTCGGTGAAGAGGATCGGATCGTCCGTAGTCTGCAGGACTTGACGGATGGACTGTGTGAGAAGCGGTGGGCGATGGAAGACGGCGGCGATTTGATGCCTCTGTCTCGGGTCATCGTGGACTCGTCCAACTGGACGAACATCATCAAGAAGACGCTCCGTAACTCGAAGTATTCAGCGATACTTCTGGCGGCTAAGGGCTGGGGTAACGATAAGAACTTCAGCACGGCGATGGATGATTGGCCGATAAAGCCGGGCATCCGTCGCGGCTCGAACTGGCGGCTCGATGTTCCTGACCGCCACATCCTTATCGGCACCAATAACTGGAAGACCTTCGTCGCCGCCCGGATTAGCACGGCACAGGGCCTTCGTGGCTCCCTGACCTTCCATCAAGCGACTGAAGCCCAGCACAAGATGTTCTTCGATCACATTGCGGCGGAATGGGGTCAGCCCCGCGACTGCAGCGGTCGCATCGTGACGATTTGGACAGCTCGCCCCAACCTCGACAATCACCTGTGGGACTGCCTTGTCGGCTCATTCGTGGCCGCTTCTGAACAGGGTGCATTAGGTGTCGGCCATGCACCTGAGAAGAAGAAAAAGAAACGCCCGGTTCCGGCAGTCGAAGTGACGTGGTGACTTTAGATCAAAACTATCAGGCATGGCAAAAAAGTCTGAGACCAAGAACGAAGCCCAGCCCATCACCTGCATTGCCTGCGGAGTGGGTCAGCTCCAACGTCAAGGCGAATTGCCACCGACCGAGTACGCCGGACAGCTCCCAGACGGCAAGTCCTACAACACCGTTCACCGAATCCATTACCGGTGCAGCGAGTGTCAGCACCCTCGGATCATCTTGGAGTACCGCTGATGACAAGCAAACAGTTTCATCGACGGGCGGCTGAGGCCCTGAAAGCCGTCCTGCTACAGAACATTGGGGTCAAGCAGGTGGTCGTTGAAGGCCAGACGATCCAGTTCGACAACCGGGACGCTCTGCTAGAGCAACTGGAATATCACCAGAGACTTGCCCGCCCCCGCAAACCTCTCTTTATCAGCATCTAACCGGGCGGGAGCAGACTTGGGTCTATTTACCAAAAAGCTCAGAGGTCTCACGAAGTTCGCATACGACGCGACGGAGAAGGCCCGTAGACGCCGAAACCGCCCGAGAGATTTGCGGTCAGAAGATAACGTCCTTCGGCAGTCTCAACGCAGTCAGATCATCAGTGACACGCGCGACCTCCGCCGGAACTTCACTCTGGCCGCGTGGCTGATCCGCGTTCACCTGGATCATGTCGCGGTCGCCAACTTCCAAAGCCAAAACGGTCTGGATTCGCTCGATGAGCGGATCGAGCAATTGATGGTGGAATGGCAGCGGCCAAAGAACTGCGATGTCGCCGGCCGCCACGACTTTGCCAGCATGATCCGCATGGCCGAACAGGGCCGAACCGTCGACGGCGACATCGCCGTGATGAAGCTGTCCAACGGGAAGCTTCAACTCATCGAAGGCGACCGAATCCGCCAGCCTGACAGTGTGGGCGATTTCACGACCTACAAGAAGGATGACTTCGTACACGGCGTTCAGCTCAACGGAGCTTTAGAAGCCAAACGATACGCGATCTGCGACCGTGACCCGAACGGCGGCTACACGCTTCGTTCAGTCATTCCCGCTCAGTACATCCACCTGTTCGGATACTTCGACCGGCCGGACCAGGTCCGAGGCATCAGCCCATTAGTAAGCAGTCTGAATCAGGCGAACGATCTGTACGCCGCCAACGAGTACACACTGGAGAAGATGAAAATCGCCTCCATGATCGGCCTGAAGATCGAGCGGCCGGACGATGGTGGGGAAGACGAGGATGACGAGGAATGTGCAGAGGGCGAGGAAGCCCCGAAGCCACCGGCCCACAAGTTCGACTTCAACGGCCCGCAAGTGCTGAACATGTTGCCGGGCGAGAAGGTGGATTTTGTTGAATCGAAGACGCCGGCTGTCGAGTTCCAGCAATATCTAGTCACGACGATCCAGAACTTCATGAAGTCACTGGATATTCCTTACTCCTTTGCGGCTGAAAACTTTACTAACTATAGCGGCCATCGCGGGGCGCTGCTCACGTATCGCAACAGCTGCATGCTCAAGAGGGTGCGGCTGAAGCAACTCCTGCATGACATCACGATCTGGCGGCTAACGCTCTGGATTCTGGACGGCGATCTTGTTCTTCCTGATGGAATGACGGTCTATGACCTGAAGTTCGATTGGGTCGGCGGATCAATCCCGTGGATCGACCCGCTTAAAGAGGTTCAAGCGAACGCCCTTCTAGTAGAGAAGAATATGGCCTGTCTTGAAGACCTCTGCCGTGAACGCGGTGTGGACTTTTACGCGATGGCCGACAAGCGGAAACGCGAGATCGACTACCTGAACAAGCTAGGTATCCCGGTCGGTTCAACTCCGATTGTCATCCCGCTAGAAAAACCCGAAGAGGAAGAGGAGGGTTCCGATGGAAGCCGTCAAGCAGCTTAACGCCACACAGGCCAGCCGGATCACTAAGTTCGCCGTCGACATCGAGACGGGGGACAACGGCGAGAACGCCCGAACCGTCCCCATAAAGCTTCTGGCCCGCACTTCTGATCCGGTCTATGTCGATTTCCTCGACGGCTACATGGTCCACGACTTTGCGACCATGAACAGCAAGAGCCGCGTCCCGCTCGACTACGCCCACGACCAGTACCAGAGCATCGGCTACCTGAACAAAATCGAGCTGAAAGACAATGCCCTGACCTGTTCGGGTGCGCTGGTTCCTTACTCGGCCAATCCACGGGATCCAGCTACCGAAGTCATCTATAAGATGCGGGCTGGCGTTCCCTACGAAGCCAGCATCCAGACAGACCTTGGCGACCTCTCTTATGCGGACGATGGGTCGCTCGTGACGCTGAACGGCCGGACCTATGACGGCTTCTCGCCGCTGTTCGTCATGTCCAACTGGAATCTGATGGCAGTCGCGGTCTGCAAATTCGGCCGGGATGGTGCAACGGCCACCGAATTGATGAGCAAGGGTGCTGATTCAGCGAGGCCCGTCGAAGTGAAAATTACCAAAAGAGAAACACTCATGAGTGAAGAAAACAAAGCCGTCGAACCCGCCGTTGAGACCCCCGTGGTGGAAGCCCCGGCCGTCGTAGACCCGGTGGTGGAGGCTCCTGTGGTCGAGGCCCCGGTCGTAGAAACCCCGGTTGCCGTCGAAGCCGAACCGACTGAGAAGAAGGAAGAGACGCCTGCCCCCGTGGCGGACGTCCCGACCCTGAACTCGGCCGTGCCCGCTGTCGCTGATGCGGCGAGCGTGGCGAAGCAGTACCTGACGCAGTTCGGTGCAGAGCTAGGGATGACCTATCTCGCTTCGGGTCTCTCCATCGAGGACGCGAAGACCCAGCACCTGACTCATCTGTCTGCTCAAGTCGCCGACCTCACTAAGCGTCTCGCGGCCGTCGATCGTGGTGCCCCGACTCCGGTGCAGTTTAGTGCTGCTCCGCGTGACGAAGGTAAGCCACAGAAGATGGGCCTCGCTGGCGTGGTCAGCGTCGGCAAATCTAGCAAGTAAGAATTACGAATAAGGAACTACTCCCATGGCTGACACGTATAAGCTCGCCGCCGAAATCCTGACCATCAACAACAAGAACGCGAAGTCGGACTTGAACATCACCGACCTCCTGGTCGGCGCTCCGCTTCTCAACACCATCTACGCGACGCAGTCGAGCAATGGCATCGTTGACGCTTACTTCAAGCTGACGGCCCTGCCTTCCGTCGGCTTCCGTGAGATCAACTACGGTCTGGACCACACGCCGTCCGGCAAGACGCTCGTGACCAACCGCCTTCGCTACGAAGATTGTGGCCACACCCCGATCGACGTGGCTGCTGTCCGGGCCACCAACGAGAATCTGGAAGACCTCGTTGCCGAGGAAATCAAGCTGGCAATCCAGGCGGGCATGACCCGCCTCGAATGGCAGATTCTCAACGGCGTCTATGACGACGGTGACCCGCTCTCGGGCTTCAACGGCCTGAAGGCCCTGGTCGACGCGACCTACGTTTACAAGGCAAACTCCGGCAGCAGCAGCGGCATCACGCCGACTGCCAACAAGGGCAACTCGATCTACCTGATCCGCAGCGTCCCGGACATGACCGGCGTCTGCAGCGTGTTCAACGGTGAAACCAGCATCACCGTGGGCGACACCTACGTTGGCAAGGCGAACGGCCTGAACAACAAGCCGTTCGATGCCTACATGACCCCGATCGGTGCTTGGGCCGGTCTCCGCATCGGATCGAAGCAGAGCGTTGCCCGCATCTGCAACATCACCGATCAGGCTGGCCTGACCGCGACCGACAACATGGTGTTCGATGCGGTGAGCAAGGCCCCGGCGGGTCGCCCCTTCACCCACGCGGTGATGAGTGCGAAGCTGCGGGAACAGATCCGCAAATCGCGGGTTGCCACCAACCCGACCGGTGCCCAGGTCGATAGTCCTGTCACGGTCGCCGGCCTGCCGATCATCGTCACCGACGCTCTAGTCGCCGACCTCGAAGCCATCGTCTAATTCTTAGTCTCCGTTGCGGGCAACGCCCACGAGCAATCCTCGTGGGCGTTGTCGTTGGTGGCTCAGGCAAACCTTTCTTGGATGTCATTCAACAGCATCATCAGCAACGCCCTCGGAACCATCGCCTCCATCGCCGGGGTCGTTGCTACCTACAGCCGGGGCAATCAATCCTGCTCGCTCATTGCCGTTCCCCTCACCGACGTCTCCAGTGCCGTCGATGAATCGGGTGTCATAGTCGAAAGCCGCCGACAGGATTTCTCCCTCAATGCCTCGGTCCTGAAGTTCGGCACACAGGCCATCGAGCCGAAGCGGGGCGACAAGATCGAAATCACCGCCAACGGCCGGACCTCCACCTACACCGTGGGGCGAGACGGGGCCAAACGGCCCTGGGACTTCATCGACGCCGGCCAGACCCGCTATCGCGTCCGCACCACCCTGACCCAAGTGGAGGCCGCGTGATGCTCGACATCCTCACCCCTATTGCGACGGATCTGACGACCTATTTGGGCACGCTCCTGCCGACGCTCACTAACAGTCCGGTGGCTGTCTCCCGCTGTTATGTGCCGGTGTACGACGTGGAATCCGAATCGGGGATCAAGGTCTTCGTCATCGCCAAGGGCTGGGAAGAGACAGCCGGCAGTACACGGGATTCACTGGCGTCCAAGCCTTCTCTTGTGGTCTGCGTGATGAAGAAGATCACGGAGGCGACGCAGGTTGAGGAAGTCGATGCGATGCTCGAACTGACCGGCGATGTGATGCAAGGGCTACAGAACCTTGCTGCTATCGGGGAGACCGGTGCCGCCGTCACCAAGGTCTATCCGCTCCCGCTCTATGACCCGGCCCAACTCGACACGCTCGGGCTCTTCCAGTCGGTGCTGCACGTCGAAACAAAATTACTTCAGAAGAGGAACCTACTATGACGCTTTCCTACGGTAAAAACGCCTGTGCCTACGTCGCAGCCACTGCCCTAACCGCCAATACTAGCGCGGCCTGTGCTACGGCCCTGACGAGTCTCGCACCGATTGGCAGCATCACTGGCGACCTGACCAGCGATCTATCCAACAACACGTCGGTCCTGAACACGCGGGCCTCGGCTCAGAGCGGCTACGAAGCCAACGTGTTTGGCCTGAAGAAGGGCACCACCAAGTTCAAGATGGTTTGGGACACGAGCGATCCAACCTTCGGGATCTTCTTCGATGCCTGGAACGAACAGACCGAAGTGTTCTTCGCTGCACTGGACGCAGCCAAGACCGCTGATGGTGCTCAAGGACCGGCCGGCAACTGGCTGGTCTCCGACTTCCAGAAGACCGAGCCTGTCGACGGCGTGCAGATGGTCGACGTCACGCTCGTTCCTTCCACTCAGATGCTTTACTACATCAGGGGCGGTTCGTAATGCGTCAGTTCACTGACTCAAACGGTCTGAAGTGGGACGTGCACGTGTGGGCGGGGAACATCCAGATCGTCCGTGACCTGCACGGCATCGACATCTCCCGCCTGATGGACACCTCGGAGCTGGAGAAGCTGCGGGACTTTGCCAAGCTCGTTGCCGTGGTCTACACGCTGGTGAGGACGCAGGTCGAGTTGCGTGGTCTGACGGAAGAACAGTTCGGCATGGCGATGGTTGGGGACGCCTTGTCGAATGCACTCGATGCCCTGTGGGGAGCGGTAGAAGATTTTTTCCCCTCCCGCCTGCCGCAGCGGGCACAAATGCAGAAGGTCAAGGCGACCAGCCTGATCCTGGAGCAGGCGGCGACGACGGTGGTGCAGCAGATGGACGCCCCGACGCTGGCGGGGATGGTGCTCAGCGGAAACCTGACGCCACCGACTACGTCGCCTGGTGCTATGAACTAGGCGGTCTGTGTGGGGTCGATCCGACCTGCCTGACGCTGCGTTCACTGCTTCGCATGGCTAAGGGTGCTTTCCAGCCCACCGCCGAGCTACTGGCCCAACAGTACAACCTGAATCGCGGCCGTAACGATCCTTCGCTGCCTGCCGCTCGATTCAACCCCTACCACGAAGACTTCCGGGCATCGATCAAGGCCCAACTCGTAGACGACCGCGAGCTTAGACAACAAGCCTGGAAGGGATTTATCGGTGGTTGACTTCACGTTCGAGAACTTCTTCGATCGCACGCAGGTCACGACCCGAATCAAGAAGGGCGTCCGCCGCTCTCTATCCAAGATCGGTGCCTACGTCCGCACCTCGGCCAAGACCTCGATTCGGACCCGCAAGAAGGTAGCCGAGGCCGGCAGTCCGCCGAGTTCCCACACCGGCCTGCTTAAGAAGCTCATCTTCTTCGCCTACGACCCGGACTCCGAATCGGTTGTCGTCGGCCCGGCGAAGCTCACTTCCAAAAACACGAAGGCACCGGAGATTTTGGAAAGGGGTGGTACCGGGGTGAACGCTCGCGGCCAGCCCGTGCTTTACCGGAAGTTTCCCTTCATGCAGCCGGCCTTCGAGAAGAACCGGGCCAAGTTCCCTGAGTTCTTCGAAAACATATTCGTGGAAGGCACGGTGGAGTAAATGGCAGCAGCAAGCGGTATCGAAGCCGGCAACGCATTCATCCGGATCTCAGCTAAGGATCAGTATTCCACAGCCCTGACCAAACTAGAGAACAAGCTCCGCAATATCGGGGAGGCCGCGTCTGAAGTCGGCCGGCGAATGGCACTCGGCGGGGCGGCGGCAGCGGCCGGCATCCTCGCCGCAACTAAAGCCTATGCGACTGTCGGTGATGCGGTCGCCAAGGCGTCGACCCGTACTGGCATCGCGGCCGAGACGATCTCGGAACTTGGCTATGCGGCCGAGCAATCCGGCACTGATCTTGCGGGCCTGGAAGCTGCGATTATCAGAATGGGTCGCAAGCTGACCGAAGCGGCAGGGGGCAGCAAGGAAGCCGGCGAGGCATTCACCGGCATAGGTCTCTCAATCCAGCAGCTTTCCAGCCTCTCGCTCGACCAGCAGTTCAAGAATATCGCCGATGCGGTCGCCGCCATCCCTAATCCGACCGAGCGAGCCTCAGCGGCCATCGGAATCTTCGGCAAGTCCGGGGCTTCACTCCTGCCCCTAATGGCGTCCGGTGCACGAGGAATCGAAGAACTGCAGGCGGCGGCTCGTCGGCTTGGAAACTCTATGTCAGGGCAGGATGCCACGGCGGCCGAGGAGTTCGGCGACCGGCTCGATGATCTTGGCAAGGTCGCACAGGGTGTGGTCTTCCAGATCGGTGCGGCTCTCGCTCCCACAGTCCGGGAATACGCGGTTTCACTCACTGACTCCCTCAGTGCGGTCATCAACTGGATCAAACAAAACCGCGAGAGCGTGCAGCTTTATGCGGAGATGGCCGTCAAGGCTGCCGCTCTCACCGTCGCCATCGGCGGGGCGACCTTCGCGATCGGAAAGTTCATCGCGATCGGCTCGGGCCTTATTGGAATCGCCGGGAAGATCGGCGTAGCCATTACCGCTGTCACCAGTTTGTCCAAGGCGACGGCAGCGGCTTCTGCCGTGATGGCTGCCAATCCCATCGGCATCGCGATCGTCGGACTTGGGGCAATTCTTGCGGCCAAGTATGCGTGGGATGAATACACGCGAACCGTCGAGCGGGCGGCAGCGGTCAAGCTCGACAATCAGCAGGCCGAGAAAATCGCGGAGGATGCACGTAAGGCCCGCGACGAGACACAGGGGCTCATCAACATCCTGGCGGGCCTGAACAGCCGGGGCGTACTCACACCCGCCGATGCTGAGACTGCCCAAAAGACGATCGCGGCTCTGACGGCCAAGTATGGTGACCTCGGCTTCAGCATCGACGCGGCAACCGGAAAGCTCGTCGGATTTATCGACGGATACAAGCAGCTCAATGCGGTTGAATCACGCAGGGAGATCGTCCGGCAGACGGCGGTCGGCCGCGACGCCGCGAGCCGGGCCAATGCCATCGGCCGGCAGATCACGACCTACGAAGGCCCGGACCTGATGGGGCTATACGCCGAGCAGAAAAAGCAGCAGGAGCGGGCAGCCGAGGCGTTCAACAAGGCCGCACAACTCCGTGGGCAACTCGGCCGCAACGGAGAGACGGGTGTGTTCGACGGAGCAACGGCACCCGTCCAAGTGGGGACCGGCACGGACGACGAGGCTTCCGACGCCAAGCAGACCGTCGAGGACCGCAAGCGGCTCAACGAATTGGCCAAGCAGCAGAGGCTCGCGGGCCTGTCCGAGGAAGCCCGCAAGATCGAGGAACTGAACGATCGGTACACCGAGCAGTACGAGATCATGAAGCGGCTCTATGCGGAGGCGGATAAGAAGGGGGACACAGCGGGGCGTTTAGGCATCGAGAACGAAGCCCGCGCGGCCTACGCCCAGCTCCAATCTGATGTGGCCAAGGTCCAGGAAGAGACCCAGCAGAAGCAGAATCAACAAGCGGATCGAGCCGTTGAAGATGCGGCCAATACGGCCCAGGAAATTATCGACAACGAGACCCAGAAGGAAGTAGCTCTCCTGAAGCTCCAGCAGGAGTATGCGGAGAAGTCGGGGGACGCGGCCAAGGCCAAGGCCCTGAAGCGGCAGATCGCCGATGCGGAGTTCGAGAAGACCTTGACTGACACGTTCGGTAGCGACGAAGCGGCCAAATCCCAGGCCCGCGATATTCGTCGCAAGACGGCCGACTTACCTGAGATCAGAAACAGTTCCCAAGGCACCTTCGATGTCGCTGCGACCGGCCAGTCGTTGCAGGGCGGGGGGACGCTCGACCGGATCGCCAAAGCGGCGGAGGCTACGGCCAAACATACCAAGGAGATCGCCAAGAAGAAGACGCCCGGCGTGGGCAACTAATAAAGGACCAGAATGCCAGCAGTCGTTGAAGAAACCTTCCAGTCCCGTAAGAAGTCGATCAAGAGCCGGGAACGTGAATACAAGATCAGCGGGGCGACAGACGACGACGAAGCCCTGACCGAGTTGCTTGCCTATGTCCCGACTACTTTGGGCGGTCTGCTGCTGGACACATCCGCCTGTAGCGTCGAAGAGTTCGGCCGCGACGTGTTCCTCGGGACGGCCCAGTACATCGACCCCTCGGGCGACCCCTCTCGGCAACATGCCGGTGCCTTCTCCATCTCGTTCGACATCGGCAGCACGACGACCAATCTCAAGCAATCCTATTCGACCCGTCAGAAGTACACGGCTAGCGGCCATACGGCCCGTGACTTCAAGGGAGCGATCAACGTCGATGGTGATGGGAACATCGGGGGCGTGGACGTCACGACGCCGGTCCTGACTTACACAGTAAATGCGACTTACGATGCTGCCGCGATCACCAATCTCTTCGTAGCCAATCTGAAGAAGATCGTCGGCCGGACCAACAACGCATCTTACCGAGGCCACGAGATAGGCGAATTGCTGCTCACGTCGGTGACTGGCCAGCCCCGCGATGCGAATGTCTGGGATCTGACCTTCAAGTTCGGCGTGATCGAGAACACCGCCATCGCCGACAACTTCAAGATTGACACAGTGGGGCCGATCCAGAAGTACGGCTGGGAACACCTTTGGGCCTATTACGAAGAAGTCACGGAGACTGTCAGCGGCAAGACGATCATCCGCCGTAAAGCGACGAACGCTTACGTCGAGCAGGTTTACAAGATGGCGAACTACGCCGACCTCGGCATCCCAGGAGGCGTCTGATGGGTGCCTTCCGCAAGCTCAGGCCCGGCGACGGCATCGAGGCGATCTCGGCAGGCGTCTACAACTCCTTCATCGACTACATCGGGTCTTCGGATATAACCGGTGGCTCAGGTGCTGATTTGGCGGCGGCTCGTGGTGCGGCCATCATCCGCGTTCGAAACGTCTCGGGCAGTACGGTTAATCAGTATCACACGCTGGCCCTGAAGGAACCGACGATCAAGCCTCTCGGTAACACCCTGACGGCTACGGATTCGGAGTCGAACGATTTTAAGAGTCGATTGGTCTTCGATGTTGTGACCCCGACGGCTGCTTATGTGGGGAGGTGGTGCGTTCTGCTTCGGCCCCTGAACGCGAACGAGTTTGGTACTGCGGTCTCGATTGGTGTTGTTCAGGCACGAATTAATCTGACGACAGCGAGCCATAAGTTCGTGGAAGTGGGCAGCAATTTTGTCCTGGCTTCGGGCACAAGTGGCTCGGCT
>DASVSC010000020.1:0-23056 GCA_036388295.1 Tepidisphaeraceae bacterium
CGGAGCGCCTCCACTTCGAGCCGGGTGAGGTGCATCGCCTGGAAGTTGTAGTCGAGGAACGCCTCGGCCGCGACGGGCACGATCGGGCGGACCAGCGCGAACATGGCGGTCGCGAAGTCGCGGATCTCCTGCTGCGCGTGCGGGTCCATCCGCAGCGACAAAAAGTGCAGCAGGTTGTGCAGGTCGATCTTCCAGTACCACTCGGTGTACACGCTCACCGGCAGCGCGATCCGCGCGAGCTCGCGGCTCACGCCCTTCTCCATCAGCGACTCGTACTGCTCGTACTGCTTCTCCGATGCGTCGAGGTAGTCGAGGAATTCCTGCGCGGTGGCGGCGTCGGCGGGCTCCTCGCCCCCCTGCCGGTTGCTCGCGCTCTGCTTGCGCACGTTTTCCGGGCTCGGGCGGTAGAAGCGGTCGCGCACGATGCTGTAGCGTGCCGAGTATTCGTTGACGTTCGCCGTGCGGTGCCGAATCCATTGCCGGGCGATGAAGATCGGCATCACGTGGTGGAACTTGAACTCCACCATTTCGAACGGCGTGGTGTGGCGGTGCCGGGCGAGGTAACGGATCAGGCCGCGGTCTTCGTTCACCAGCTTCGTGCCTTCGCCGTAGCTGACGCGGGCGGCCTGCACGATGGCGAAATCGGCCGTCTTGCCGACCGGGCAGAGCCGGGGCATCACGTCGACGAGAGCGACGAGGCCGTGGTCGTGGATCTTCGATTCCCAGCGGGCGGCGCCATCCATCACGTCGTACGTGTCGGCGGCGAAAGGCGTTTTGGTAATGGCCGGCGGCGTGCTCATGTCCGTTTATCGGCCGCGTGGCCGTTCCTTCTTCAACCAGCGGTCGTGCCCGTGCGCGTCGCCACGGCGGCGTACGCGAGATAGATCAGAATCAGCCACGCCCCCTCGGCCCGCCCGAACTTGAACCGCCCCGCGCCGATCGGCAGCAACAGCACCGACACGACCACCAGCAGCACCGAATCCACCCGCCACGTCACCAGCGGCACGACAATCGGCCCCAGCACGGGCTCGGCGACCACATAGACGTCGTTCAGCGACGGCTGCGTGGCCGCCCGCGGCAGGGTCGGCAGCGGCCCCGCCAGCAGGCGTGTCACCAGCGCCACCGCCACCACGGCCGGCAGGCCGACGCCGAGGCAGGCGATTGCCAAGCCGGCGGCCGTCTCCTGCGGCGTGTCCGGGCGGTGTTCACGGGCTTCGGCGCTGAGCAGGCCCAGCAGTGCCAAAAAGAGTGCGGGAACGGTCAGCAGGACGACGACTGGTGTAAACGCACCCGACGGGTTGCCTTGGCGGAACTGACGCGTGGCCAGGATCAGCAGCGTCAGGCCGATCCCGCAGATCAGCACCGCGGGCACGGCCAAAAGCACGGGCGACGCGGCCGGCACCGTGCGGCGCTCGCCCGCGGCAGTCCAGAGCGTCAGCCCGCCGACGATTGTTAGGGCGGCCAATTCGTACCAGCCGAGGGTGCCGCGGAAGCCGCACAGGCAGACGGTCGCGACCAAAGGCAGCAGCGTGCGCAGCACGGGCGAGCCGTCGGCTTCGGTCACGGGTAAATCAATCGTCCCGACGCCCATGCCGAGCGTGAGCGCCAACACCGCCGCCGACACCACCAGGGCGATCGCGGTTCCCGGTGCGTGCGGCGCGTGATATAGCGCCAATGCGACGGCCGGCCCGCTCATCACCACGCCCCGCCAAAGCCCCGGCCACGGCACCGCCACCCAGAGCAGGCGCGACCCGACGTACAGCACGACGGCGGCGGCCAACAGCAGGAGCAGGGAGAGCTGAATCGGGTCGGGCGCGGGCATGAAGGGCCGGCGAGTCTACACGCTCACCGGCAGCACCGCACGCAGCCGGGCGATGGCCGCCGGCAGCACCTCCAAGCAGCGGTCCACGTCCTCGTCAGTGGTGAACCGGCTGAGCGAAAAACGGATCGCGCCGTGCGCGATCGGGTCGGGCACTTTCATCGCCCGCATCACGTGTGACGGCTCCAAACTGCCGCTGCTGCAGGCCGCGCCGGCGCTGGCGCAGACGCCCTGCTCGCTGAGCAGCAGCAGGATGGCTTCGCTCTGCAACTGGGCGAAGCCGATGTTGGTGGTGTTCGGCGTGCGGTGCACCCGGCTGCCGTTCACGTGCGTGTCTTCGATCGTCTCCAGAATCGTCTTCTCCAGGCGGTCGCGCAGCGCCTTGATCCTGGGCAGGTCCTTCAGGTGCTGCTTCGCCAGCTCGGCCGCTTTGCCGCTGCCGACGATGCCGGGGACGTTTTCGGTCCCGCCGCGCCGGCCGCGCTCTTGCGGCCCGCCGAACAAGAGCGGCCGCACGCGCAGGCCCTTGCGCGCGTAGCCGATGCCGATGCCCTTTGGGCCGTGAAATTTGTGCGGTGCGAAGCTGGCGCAGTCGACGCCGGCCTGGCGGAAGCTGATCGGGATTTTGCCGACCGCCTGCGTGGCGTCGGTGTGGAACGGCACGCCGGCCCCGTGGCAGATGGCGACGATCTGCTCGATCGGGAAGATCACGCCGGTTTCGTTGTTCGCCCACATCATGCTGACGACGGCCGTCTCGTCGTCCACTTCGGCGATCAATTGGCCGAGGTCGAGTTCGCCTTGGCGGTCGACGTTGATGGTGACGATCTGGTAGCCGTCGCGGGCCAGTTGCTTGGACAGTTCGCTGGTGGCGTTGTGTTCGACGGTGCTGGTGATGATCTTGCGGCGCTGGCCGCGGGTGGCCAACAGGTTGCGCAGGTGCGTGTTGACGACTTCGGTGCCGCCGCCGCCGAACCAGATTTCGTTGGCGTCGACGTCGACCAGATCGGCCAGCTGCTGGCGGGCGGTATCGACGCCGAGGCGGGCACGCTGGCCGAAACGGTGAGCGCTGCTGGGGTTGGCCCAGACTTCGGTCAGGTACGTGTTCATCTCAGCCACCACGGCGGGGTCGGGCTGGGTGGTGGCGTTGTTGTCGAGGTACGTCAGGCGCATCGCGTCACTATACCAAAACTTTCTCCGCTCGAAATCCCCATAGGAGTTACGGCGATTGCACAGCGGTGTTCGGGAAGGCTAAAGTTCGGGTATGACGATCCGCCCCGCCACGCCCGCCGATCTGGCCGACATTCAGGAGATCGACGGCACGATCGAATCCAGCGGCTACGCCCATGTCGAAATGGCGGCCGGCGACGATGTCGCGGGGCAAAGTGGTGCGACCTGGACCCTCGGCTGGCGGCCGGCGCGGGAGAAGCTGATTCTATCCTCGCCCCTGTCGGACGAGACGCTGTTCATGCTCAAGCAGGTCGTCACCGGCGGCGACGAGGGCGTCGCCCTCATGGCCGAACACGACGGCATGGCGGTCGCCCTGCTGCTGGCCCAGGCGGACACCGTGCGGCAGGTGATGCACATTCTGGACCTGCGCGTCGACTCCGACATCCGCCGACAGGGCATCGCGACCGTACTGCTGTTCCAGCTCATCGAGCGGGCCAAGGAGGCCGACCTGCGGGCCGCCTACATCACTACGCGCACCAACAACGCCCCGGTCGCCCGGCTGCTGGAAAAGCTCGGCTGGGAACTCAGCGGCATCGACACCAAACGCCACGACAACCACGACCTCGTCAAAGAGTCGGCCACACTGATGTGGTACTACGTGATCAAGTAGCACGCCGGCGTTCTGCCGTGTGATGGGATGAATCCCACCCTACGAAAAACCGGCGTCACTTCTTCTTTTTCCCGCTGAGCTTGTCGAGCAGTTCACCGACGCCGCCGCCTTTTTCGTCGCCCTCTTTCTTGTCGTTGCCCAGCACTTTGTCGAGCACATCTTTTCCATACCCTTCGATCAGCAACTGGCCGACCGCCTGGGCGAGGATGCCCTTCATGTCCGAGACCTTTCCGTTCAGGGTGACGGTCGCTCCGTTAGGGAACTTCTCCTGGGTGTCGCCGGGGAACAGGCCCTTGGAGAGGATCAGTTTGTAGTCCTTGAACGTGTTGCTGGCGAGGTTGATGCCGCCTTTGAACTGCATGGTTTCGTTCTTGCTGGCCGCCTCGCGGCGGTTGCGCCGCGTTTCGGCCGGGGCCGTTTCCCGCAGCAGTTCCAGCGTCATGTCCTGCTTGGCCATTCCTTTTTCGAGCGTCAGCGTCGCGTCCTTGATTTCGCCCGCCAGCCCGTTGCCGCCCAGCTTCAGCGTCTGCGCCAGCACGCCGGGCACCGGGCCGTCGAGTTTCAGGTTCTGCACGCTGTAAACGAAGGAGGCGGTGGCCTTCTTGTTCATCAGTTCCATCAGCGGCACGTTCTGGCATTCGAGGGCCGTGACGTCGAGCTGCCCGCTGGCTTCCTTCGCGTCTTGAAAGAATGCCGATGCCAGTGAACCGAGTTGCGAGGCCAGCACCGGGTTGACCTCGACCTTCTGCAGCAGCTTCTGCTTGCGTCCGATCGACAGCAGCAGGTTCGGGTTCCCGACGTCGAGCGTGATGCTGCCCAAATCCCCGCTGCCGTTGTTGACGGTAAACGGCTTGGCGAAGCGGGCGGCCCCGCGTTTACGCATGTCGCCGGTGATGAACTTGCCCCGGTCCACGATCGAAATCGGCAGCGTAAAGTCGCTGACGTCCAGGCCCATCGTCTGGATGCCCGCGACGCTGACGTTGCCGTACGCGATCACGCCTTGGATCGATTCGTTCCACGTCGGCTTGTCTGGGTACGCGCCGTTGGCGGTCAGGTCGAAGCGGATCGGGCCGGTGAGCTTCGTGTCCTTGAACTGTTCCTTCTGGGCCGGCGGCATCAGCGCGTACAACACCGGCCAGAGCTTCGGGCCGATGGCGTCGAACTTGACGACCACGTTCTTGAGCAGCCGTTGCGTGGAAAACTGTTCGACCGAGCCGTTCACACTAACGGTGGCCGCTTTGGAAGAGGCCATGTCAAGCGTGAGCGCGCGGATCGTGGCGATCTGCTGCTTGGCGTCGAGCGACAAATCGTTGACGACGTTCACTTGGCTTTCGCGGAAGGAGGCTTTGCCGTCGTCGCCATAGACGGCGAAGTCGGTGATCGCGCCGTCGCCCTTCAGGCCGATCGCCTGACCGTCGGGGGCGACGGTTTGCGTGAACTTGAAGCTGCCGCCGTACGGCATCGGCTTGTCGGCCTCCTGCAGCACCGCCAGCAGCGGCGTGGCGCGGTCGATCGAGCCGGTCAACACGACTTTGCCCCGCGCGGTCGGCGTGGTCGATAAACTGCTGACGACGATCGGCTCGGCCAGCGCGATTTGCGCGGCATCGAAATCGCCGGATAATTCGGTGACACGCAGGCCGTCGATGGTTTTGTCGCCCTGAATGTCGGCGACCAGCTTGAACGTGACCGGCTTCTTCGGATCGAACGCGAACGCCCGGCCGGTGGTGTTCTTGACCACCAGGCGCGAGGCATTCAAATCGACCGTCACCTTGCCCGCCGCCATGCCGGCCGTGACCGTCGCCCCGCCGGCCGCCTGCACCGGCAAGACCACGCCGAGCGCCGCCAACACGGTTTGCGCTTTGGCGATGTCTTTGACGCCGATATCGAAGGCGGCATTCTCCACCAGCTTGTGCGCCGCGACGCCTTCGCTTGGCATCCGCACGCTGATGTCGCGGCCGATGACGCTGACGTAGTCGCCCCGTAATCGCAGGCCGGCGTCGACGTGGTCGAACGCGGGCGTGACGGCGGCGTTCATGTCCACCGTGTACGTCTCGTTCTGCACCGGCGTCTCGGCCAGCGTCAGGCCGCCGAGCGCGCCGTTGAAGGCGACGGTCGCGTTCTTGCCCGCCGCGCTCGCGAGCGCGAGCGTGCCTTCGAATCGCCCTGCCGTCACCTGCGGCGTCTGCTGCGACGCGAACAGCCGCGCCAGCCGGTTGGCCTGCACGGCGTCGACGTTGATTGTCACCGAACCGCTGCCGCGCGGCAGGTTGTCCTGCAGATCGACGTGCAACGGCGCGTCGGCCTTTTCGATCGTGGCCAGTGCACTGCGCAGCGACAGCTTCGACACATCGATTGCCGTAACGTCGCCCTTCTTCGCGCTGGTCGCGGCCAGGTTGAAACGCACGGTGTCGTTGAAGAGTTCCTGCCCGTCGCGCAGCACTTTCAGCTTCGGCAGCGACGCCTCCAGCCGGGTGAGCGTGAGGGCCTGAGTGTTGAGGTCAATGTCGCGCGCGTCGATGGCGGCGTTCATGGAGCCGCCGACGATTTCGATCTTCTGCTCGCGCAGGGCGGGCACGAACGGCGCAATGAACTGCTGCAGCCGCTGGAAGCTCGGGATCACAGCCTTGGTCACCGCGAGCGAGCCGATCCGCTTGGCCGCGGGATCAACGGCAGACAAAGTGGCGGCCGCCTCGAGCAGCGGCTGCCGCTCGCTTTCGCCGGCCAGCAGCGTCGCCGTGGCCGTCTTTACCTGCTGAACGCTCGTGCCATCGGCGTCCATCAGGACATCGGCGGTCAGGCCCATTTTCGCCAACACCAGATCAATCGGCGGCTGGTCCTTCAGGCCGACTTTCAGGCCGTTAATGTTCGCGTTCAGGTCCGCGCGCAGCGTGTCGCTCGTGACGCTTTTGCTGGACAAGTCGAACGTCGCCAGGCCACTCATTTGCGTGTCGCCTAGGTCGATGAATTGCGCCGCCTGCTGCCGCGCCTTGGCCAGATCGGCTTGGCCGTTGCCCTGGATCGTGGCGATGGATTTGCCGCTGGCTTGGAACGTCGCGAACGCGCTGGTGAAAGACAGCGCCAAGTCACGCAGGCCGGCGGCCGGGTTGTCCAGCCGCGTGGCCGTGGCGTCGGACGTGAACGTGATCGGTTCGACGGCGATGGGCTTGCCGTTCTGGCTGCCGTTGAGTTTCACGTCGGTTTTGACGTGCGATTGGATCGAATCGGGATTCAGCGTGAACGTGATGCCGCTGACGAGCGCCCCCGAATCGATGGCCACGCCCGGCAGCAGGTGCACGGTATTCGGCAGCGCGGTCGCGAGCTTCTTCAGATCAGCGTTGAGCGAAATGCCGAGCGCGCCGCGGTCGCCGGGCATCTGCTTGTCCGCCAGTTTCTGCAGGGCGGGCTCCGGCACATCGCCGGTCACGCGCAGGGCCGACTCCGGCGTGTTCAGACCGAGATCGATCTGCAGACGGGAGACGCCGTTCGCGACGACGCGGGAGACGTTGATTGGCACGTCGATGTCGCCGCGGTACACGTCTTTCAACTGCGGGGCCGCCGCCTCGAAACCCGCGATCGCGATTTTTCCCTTGATGCTGCCGGCCTGGCCGGGCTTCAGTTCGCCGTTGATATCGCCGCTGGCGATGCCGCCGATGCGGACGTCCTTCTGCCCCGCGAGGGCCAGGAACGGCTTGGCCGCGGCGAGGTCGACGTCGCGCAGCGGCATGTCCAGCGTGGCGGCGAGTTGGGCGAGATTCAGCGTGTTGTTCTCGACCGCGTCGACCTTTGACTTCACGCCGATGCTGGCGGCCCGCGTGGCTTCGCCGGTGTCGTACAGGAACTTCAGATCGGCATCGATTGGCTGATTGATGTTTACAATTTTGATCGTCCCGCCGCTGCCGGGCAGCAGGCGGACGGTGGCAACGGTTGCCTCGGCGGCGTCGACCAGGCGCACGTCGCCCTTCAGCTTCAGCGTGATGTCGCCATTGACGTCGGGCAGCCGCGTTTCCGTGGCCGGCTTTTGCTCGGTGCCCGGTTTGGATTCGGGCGCTCCCGATTCGGTCGCTTTCGGCTCGGCCGGCTTTTTCTCGTCCAGTCCGAGCACGCGCTGCAGATTGGTGTTGCCGTCCGGGTAGACGACGACGTGCGCGGCGGCATCGATTACGGTCCCGCTCAGGTCAAACTGCTGGCGGGCCGCCTTCAGCAGCGTCAGGTTTGTTTTGACTTCGTCGGCTTCGACCACGACCCGGCCGCGGTCGTCGTAAAGTTTGATGCCGTGCAGCCGGATCGGGCTGAACCAGCCGAGCGACCAGCCGGCCGCTTCCAACTTGCCGTGCGGCACGAACGCCTGCGCTTTCGACAAGACGAACGAACGAACCGGCGACAGGCCGGCAAGGGTCGGCAGCAGCGCGACGAGCGCGACGCCCAGCACCAACAACACCAGCAGCACGCGCAGCCACCGCCGCTTCTTCTTGCGCGGCCGTGGCGCGGCCGCCGACGGAACGGTCGTGTGCGGCGGGTTGTCGGACGTCGGCGGAATCGGCGGCGTGGGCTGGGTCACTGAAAAGCTCCTGCGTTATCGTCGGTTCGATTGTAGTGCGGCGTAACTGCCTGGATAGTCGGACCCGCCAATCGCCGATAGGATAGGTGCCCTGTCGACGCATCCGCCCAGTCTCCCGCCCGGCCGTCCGCGCCGGTTCCTGATCCTGAGCCAGGTCTACGTGCCCGACCCTGCCGCCGTCGGCCAGCACCTGCACGAAGTGGCGGCCGCGCTGGTACGACGTGGCCACCGCGTGGACGTGATCTGCTCTTGCCGCGGCTATGACGATCCGGACCGAATTTACCCCGCCCGAGAGACGATCGACGGCGTCAACGTCCGCCGCTACCCGCTGCCGTTTTTCAGCAAGACGAACATGCCGCTGCGCCTGTTCGGCAGCGTCTGGGCGATGGCTGCGATCTTTTTCATGGCCCTGTGCGGCGGCCGAGCGGACGGCGTGATCTTCAGCACCAGCCCGCCGATGGTCGGCCTGCTGGCGGTGCTGGTGGCGTCGCTGAAACGGGCGTCCAGCATCTACTGGGCAATGGACCTGAACCCGGACCAGCTTGTGGCGATGGGTAAACTGACGCCACGTTCGCCGATCTATCGCGCCATTGAATCCGTCAACCGCACGATTCTTTCGCGCAGCCGCCTGACCGTCACGCTGGACCGTTTTATGGCCGGCCGACTTCGGTCGGGCGGTCGGCGTCCGCACCGCGTCCTGGTGCTGCCCCCGTGGGCCCCCGCTCCCGCCGACCGGCCCGTGCCGCACGACGAAAACCCGTTCCGTAAACGACACAAACTCGACGGCATGTTCGTCGTCATGTATTCCGGCAACCACTCGCCGGCCAATCCGCTCGACACCATTATCCGCGCGGCGGTCGCGCTCAAAGACGACGGCCGTATTCGCTTCGCCTTCATCGGCGGCGGCATGGAAAAGAAACGCGTGCAGACAATTGTGGCCGAGCACGCGTTGTCGAATGTCCTCGACCTGCCCTACCAGCCGATGGCGGAGCTGCCCTACTCGCTGGGGGCGGCGGACGTGCACGTGGTGACGCTCGGGCCGGCGATGGTCGGCATCGTGCACCCGTGCAAGGTGTACGGCGCGATGGCGGTCGGCCGGCCGATCCTGTTCGTCGGGCCGCGGCCGAGCCATGTGACGGACATTCTGGACGGATGCGACGTCGGCCCGGCGGTGCAGCACGGAGATATCGACGGCTGCGTCGCGGCCATCCGCTCGCTCGCGGCGTTACCCGCAACCGAGCGCGACGCGATGGGCCGCGCGGCCGCCGATTTGGTCGGAGAACGGTTTGACCATGACGAATTGGTCACGCGCTTTTGCGAAGCGGCCGAGCGCGTTTGAGGTGCTGCTGCAGCAGCGTCACCACGGCCGCCTCTTCGGGCGGCAGCTGGCCTAAGTGCTTCATCTCCCGCTCGGCTTTGTGCTGCAATTGCTCGGTGAGTGTGCCACCAAGATACGAATCGAGAATAATCGGGTGCACGTAGCACTTCCGGCAGACGGCCTTGGTGTTGCCGAGCCGTCCCGCCACGTGTTCGATCGCGGCCACCACGTTCTTCTTCGCTTGCGCGGCGGAATCGAACTTCTCGAACTCACGCAGCGCCTGCGCGGCCAGCACGGTGCCGGCCCAAGTGCGGAAATCCTTGGCCGTGAAGTGGCCGCCCATGATTTCGTTCAGATAAGCGTTGACGTCGTTGCTTTTGATGTCATGGCGGGTGCCATCAGTATCATCGACGTATTCGAACAGTTCCTGCTCGGGCAGTTCCTGACACTTGCGAATGATGCCGGCGAGCTTCGGCGAATCGAGTTCGATGTCGTGGGGCACGCCGCTCTTGCCTTTAAAGCTGAAGCGGATGGTCTTGCCGTTGATCTTTGCGTGGCGGTTGCGGATCGTCGTCAGGCCGAAGCTGTTGTTCTTCCTGGCGTACTCGTCGTTGCCGATGCGGATCAGCGTTTTTTCCAGCAGCGACACGATCGTCGCCAGCACCTTTTCCCGCGGCAGGCCGGGCAGGGCCAAGTGCTTCTTCACCGTCCGCCGCAGTTTCGGCAGCGCCGCGGCGAACGCCAGCACGCGGTCGTACTTCGCTTCGTCACGCGTTTTGCGAAAGTCGGCGTGATACCGCGCCTGCTTGCGCCCCTTGGCGTCACGGCCGGTGCACTGCAAATGCCCGTCCGGCGAAGCGCAGATCCACACGTCTTCCCACGCCGGCGGGATGACCATCGCTTTGATGCGGGCGAGCGTGGCTTCGTCTTTGACGAACCTGCCGTCGGGGTTCTTGTAGACGAACGACTTGCCGCGCTTCCCGCGCGTAATGCCCGGCGTGCGGTCGTTGACGTAATGCAGCCCGGCCTGCTTCGCCGACGCCTTGGCGACTTCGACCACCGTCAACGCCTTTTCGTTCTTCATCGAACGATTCTAGGCCGGCCCTACTACAGGTGGATCGCCCGCCCATATGCCACGCCGGCGGCTTCCATGATGGCTTCGCTCATCGTCGGGTGCGGGTGCATCGCTTCGATGATTTCGGCTTCGGTGGCTTCCAGTTTCTGCGCGACGACCAGCTCGGCCAATAGTTCGGTGACGTTCTCGCCGATCAGGTGCGCGCCGACGAGGTTGCCGTACTTGGCGTCGAAGATCAGTTTCGTGAAGCCCTCGGTGTCTCCGGCCGCCATCGCGCGGCCGCTGGCGGCGAAGGGGAACTTGCCGATCTTGATCTCCAAGCCCAGCTCGCGAGCCTTCTTCTCCGTCAGACCGATGCTGGCGACCTGCGGGTGTGTGTAGGTGCAGCCGGGGATCATCTTGTAGTTGATGTCGTGGTCGCTGACGCCGAAGATTTTCTCGACTGCGTAGACGGCCTCGTGGTGGGCCACATGCGCCAGCCACGGCGGGCCGATGACGTCGCCGGCGGCGAAGACGCCTTCGACGTTCGTTTTATATTCGTTCGGCTCCACTTTGATGTGGCCTTTGAACAGTTCCACCGGCGCGTCGGGACCGAAGACGCCTTCGACGTTGCCGGTCACACCCGCGGCCAGCAGGACCATGTCGGCTTCGATCGTTTCCGGGCCCTTCGGCGTCGTGACCTTCAGCTTCACGCCGGGGCCGCTCGTGTCGACGCTTTCGGTCTTGCTCTTGGTCAGGATCTTGATGCCGCGTTTAGCGAAGCTGCGCTCGAGCAGGATCGAGCAGTCTTCGTCCTCGATCGGCAGCAGGTGGTCCATC
Organism: Tepidisphaeraceae bacterium; assembly: GCA_036388295.1. GTDB lineage: Bacteria > Planctomycetota > Phycisphaerae > Tepidisphaerales > Tepidisphaeraceae > RYN-431. Next base: position 11,427 of record DASVSC010000020.1, read on the forward strand.
ATTTCGATGATCGTGACTTCCGTGCCCATCGCGCTGTAAAAATCGCCGAACTCACAGCCGATCGCGCCGGCACCAATGATGGCCAGCTTCTTCGGCAGCGTCGGCAGCGTCATGGCCTCACGACTGCTGATGATTTTCTTGCCGTCGAACTGAATGCCGGGCAGTTCGCGGGCGCGGGCGCCGGTGCAGACCAAGATGTTCGCGGCCGTGGCTTCCTTGTCGCCGAACTTCACCCGGTGCGGCGCGACGACCTGGGCCGTCGCCAGCTCGTGCTTCACGGCGTACTTGCTGAACAGGTGCGCGATGCCTTTAGACAACTTGCCGGCGATGTCGCGCGAGCGGCCGATGGTTTTGGGGAAGTCGACTTTAAAATTGTCGTAGCTGATGCCCCACTTGTCTTTTTCGTCGCGGATTTTGCGGACAAGTGCGGCGCTTTCCAGCAACGCCTTCGTTGGAATGCAGCCCCAGTTCAGGCACGTGCCGCCGAGGTTTTCCTTCTCGACGCAGAGCACACGCTTCTTCATCTGCCCGGCGCGAATGGCCGCCGCGTAGCCGGCGGGGCCGCCGCCGATGACGATCAGGTCGTAGTTGTAGCTGCCGGCCGGCTTGGCGGGCGCGGCGGGTTTGGGCGCGGCGGGCTTCTGGCCGAACGGCTGAGCGCCTTGCGGCGTTTCCGCGGGCTTCAGCGCGCCGGTGTCGGCGGCGGGTTTCGCCGAACCTGACGGGCTGTTCACGGCCGCTGAAGCGGCCGCGCCTCCGGTGGGCTTCTGCTTTTTGACGTCTTCGACTTTTTCTCCGGCCTTGGCGATCATCGCGATGGCCGCGCCGACGGGGGCTTTTCCGCCTTCGGGGATCAGGATGGCTGCGAGGGTGCCTGCTTCGAAGGTTTCCATTTCCATGGTCGCCTTGTCGGTTTCCACTTCCGCCACGATGTCGCCGGCCTTCAGGGCGTCGCCCTCATTTTTGACCCATTTGACGATCGTGCCTTCGGTCATCGTGTCCGAAAGTTGCGGCATGGTGATTTCAGCGGGCATAGCTCTCCAATGGGGTGAATCGGGCCGTCGATTATAGCGCATGTGGCTAGCGCTGTCATTGACCGGCGGAGCGTCGAGCCTCGTCGGCCAGGCGGGCCCAGTGGGCGTACTGCGCGCCGCTGGGGTGCAGACCGTCGGAAGCGGCGAGCGCGGGTTGGGTGGCCGCTTCGCGCGACGCGGGCGTAACGTCCACGAAGGTGATGCCGCGCTTGACGCATTCGTCACGGCCGACGGCGTTGAAGGCGTCGATCGATTTGCCGATCGCGGCGTGGTCGTAGCCGTTCGCGAACGGCATCACGCCCCAGTCGGGAATCGACAGCACCAGCACGCGGCGCGGCTGCCAGCCCGTCAGGGCGATCGAACGATCGAGCAGCGCGCCGAGTTTTGGCCGGTACGCGTCGGGCGTGCCGCCGCGGAACTGGTCGTTCACGCCGATCAATAAGGTGACTAGGCCGAACGGCCCCTGCGGGCGGGCTTCGTCGATGGCGGCCGAGAGCTCATCGGTCGTCCAGCCGGTTCGCGCGATGACGGTCGGGTCGCCGGCGTCGACGCCGCGGGCGCGCAGGCGCTTCACCAATTGCACCGGCCAGCGGTCGGCTTCGGCGACGCCGTGGCCGATGGTGTAGGAATCGCCCAGCGCCAGGAACGGCACGCCGTGCGGATCGGCTGCCGCGTCCGGCGACACCGCTGAACCGTCGCACGCGACGGCCAGGCAAACGGCGAGTAGTCCGGCCAGGGCCGTCCGCATGCGTCACTCCGCAACCGCGCGGACGGCGCGGTTTTTCGCAAGGGCGACGCCTGCGCCGCCCGGAGAAGTGAATGACGAACGGCGGACGACACAGGCGTCGCCCCTACAAAAAGCCCGTCACACGAGCATCATGGCCGGCTCTTCCAGGAAGCCCTTGAGGGCGACCAGGAAGTTGGCGGCGACCGCGCCGTCGATCACGCGGTGGTCGCAGCTGAGGGTAACGGTCATGCGGTTTTGCACCACGATCTGGCCGTTCTTGACGACGGCTTTGTCTTCACTCGCCCCGATCGCCAGGATGCCGACTTCCGGCGGGTTGACGATGGCGCTGAACTCGCGGATGCCCATCAGGCCGAGGTTGCTGACGGTGAACGTCGCGCCGCTCATTTCTTCACGCTTCAGCTTCTGCTGGCGGGCGCGGTCGACCAGGTCGGCCGACTTCACTCGGATTTCCTTCACGCCCATCTGGTCGATGTTGCGCAGCACCGGCACGATCAGCCCGTCGGGCAGCGCGACGGCCATGCCGAGGTTGACGTCGCCGTAGCGGGTGACGGTGCTGGTCTTGTCGTCGAAGGTGGCGTTCAGTTGCGGCACCGCTTTGAGCGCGGCGGCGACGGCCTTGGCGACGATGTCGCCGATGCTGATGCGGATGCCTTCCTTCTTCTCGTAAGCGGCCACCAGCTTGGCCCGCAGCGCGGTGGCGGCGGTCATGTCGATGTCGATCGTTTCGTAGAAGTGCGGGATCGTCTGCTTCGACTGCTGCAGTCGGTTGGCGATCGTCTGCCGCATTTTGTTGAGGACGGTCTGCTCGGTCTGGCCGGTGGCGACACGCGTGGGCATCTGCGGGACGGCCTTGGCCTGCTTCTGGGCGACGGCGGTGTTCGCCTGACCGGCGGCGGGTGCGGGCGCGGCAATCGGGGCGGACTTCTTCTGCTCGGCGGCCGCCATCACGTCGGCCTGCACGATTCGGCCGTTGGGACCGGAGCCTTTGAGGGTGCTGATTTCGATGCCTAAGTCGGCGGCGACACGCTTGGCGAGCGGGCTGGCGATCAGCCGGTCGCCGTGACCGCCACTGGGGCCGTGGCCGTTCGATGCGTTGGCCGACGCGCCGGCCGAAGCCTTTGCGGTGGCCGTCGCGACGGCGGCGTGTTCTTTGGCTTCGTGCGGGTCGTGGCGGCTGCTCTCGGCCTCGCCGGCCTCGGCCTTGCCCGTCGATTTGTCCGACGCCGACGCCGCCCCGCCCGCACCGGCCGCCGCTTCGGGCGCTTTCGCCGAGGTTTCGGGCGACTTCGCCGGCGCGGCTTCCAGCTTCTCGCCGGCCTTGGTCAGCGTGGCGATCGCCCCGCCGACGGGGGCTTTTTCGCCTTCTTTGATCAGGATGCGGGCGAGGGTGCCGCTGTCGAAGGATTCCATTTCCATCGTGGCCTTGTCGGTCTCGACTTCGGCGACGATCTGGCCGGCCTTGACGGCGTCGCCTTCTTTGACGAGCCATTTGACGAGCGTCCCCTCGGTCATCGTGTCCGAGAGCTGCGGCATGGTGATATCAGCGGGCATAATCGTGAGGGGTGAGGGAATAGGGGTGAGGGGCGAGGAAGAACGTCATGGCCTTCCTCACCCCTCATCCCTCCACCCTCACCCCTTCTCCTCACTTTCGGTAACAGGCTTCCTTCACCGCGTCCACAATGCGCTCCACGCTCGGCAGCATGGCTTCTTCCATGTAGTGGTTGAAGGGGACGGGAATTTCGTCGGCATAGATGCGTTCGATGGGGGCGTCGAGGTCGTCGAAGCAGCGTTTGTGCAGCTTGCCGATGATGCCGTCGCCCATGCCGCAGTAGCCGTAGTCTTCGTCGGCGATCACGCAGCGGTGCGTCTTAGCGATGCTCTTGGCGATGGTGTCGACGTCGAGCGGGCGGAGCGTGCGCAAGTCGATGACTTCCGGATCAAAGCCGGCTTCTTCAAGGGCTTTGACGGCCGGGCGGACGGAGCGGGCGAGGGTGCGGCCGTAGCTGAGGATGGTGACGTCTTTTCCTTCGCGCTCGACCTTGGCGACGCCGATCGGGATGGTGTATTCCTCGTCCGGCACCTCTTCCTTGTCGGCCAGCATCTTCTCGTTTTCGAGGAAGATGACGGGGTCGTCACAGCGGATGGCGCTTTTGAGCAGGCCCTTGGCTTCGTAAGGCGTGCTGGGGCTGACGACGATCAGGCCGGGGATGCGGGCGTAGATGGTTTCGACGCGATGGCTGTGGGTGGCGCCGAGCTGGTGGGCGATGCCGTTGCCGCCGCGGAAGACGATCGGCACCTTCACTTGACCGCCGGACATGTAGCGGACGTTGGCGGCGTTGTTGACGATCTGGTCGAGGCAGACGAGCGTGAACGACCAGCTCATGAACTCCACGATCGGCCGCATGCCGACCATGGCCGCCCCGACGCCCAGGCCGCTGAAGGCGGCTTCGCTGATCGGCGTGTCGAGCACGCGCTGCGGGCCGAACTTGTCGAGCATGCCCTTGGTGACTTTGTACGCCCCCTGATACTGGGCGACTTCTTCGCCCATGATGAAGACGTTTTCGTCGCGCTCCATCTCTTCAGTCATGGCGGCGCGGAGGGCTTCACGGAGTTCAATGACGGGCATGGCGCATCAATCCTAAATGAGTTTGACGTCTACGTTGCAGATGGCTTCGAACGGGAAGAACGCTTCCTGCTCCGAGCCCGTCAACACGACCACCAGTTTCGGCAAGAACACAATCGGCGTCCGCCGATCGATCTCGTATTTGTCTCCGCTCAAGAGCGTGATCGTTACAAGGTAGCCATCGCGGTCGCCGACGAGGCGTTCGATCTCATGCTGTAAGTCAAGCTCCTGTTTCGCCATATGAGCCGAACGATCTGCTAATACTGCTCGATTTGCGTAATCTTCTCGAAGCGCACGCGTTTGAGTTCGTTGACGTCTTCGTCGTACAGCAATACGTATTTGTCGTTGAAGGCGAACCGATACCGTCCATTAACTCGATGCCGTTGCCCCTCCAGTGTCACGACGCTGAACGGGCGAAAAGGCTCTTGCTCTTTCATGTCGGTGAGGCAGGCAGCTGCTTCGTGTTTCGTCTCGAACATGGTTACTCCGGCTGGTACGGGTATGTCTCGGCCAAGATGTCATTGAACCGGTCTTCCAGCGGCGGCTGCGGGTCGGCGTCCGCCTGCTGCACGGCCCCGGCGATGACATTGGCGACTTCTTCCTGCATCGCCTCGTACTGCTCTTTCTGGACTACGCCCTTCTTGTGCAGGCGTTCGAAGTACAGTTCGATCGGGTCGCGGCTGCGGGCCTTTTCCTGCTGCTCTTTGGTGCGGTAGGTGGCCATCGAGTCGGACATGGAATGGCCGCGGAAACGGAACGTGTTGGCGCTGATGTACGTCGGCCCGCCGCCGGTGCGGCAGCGTTCGACGGCCGTGCCGACTTCCTTGATAAACACGTCCACGTCATTGCCGTCGACGTTCATCGTCGGCATGGCGTAACCGAGCCCGCGCTTGGCCAAGTCGGTTTCGGCACTGTGGCGGGCGACTTCGGTGCCCATGCTCACGCCGTTATTTTCGACCATGTAAATCACGGGCAGCTTCCACAGGCTGGCCATGTTGAGCGATTCGTTGTGCGTGCCTTGGTTGATGGCCCCATCGCCGAGCAGGCAGATGGTGAAGCCACCGGTCTTGCGCTGCTTCTGGGCGAAGGCGAAGCCGAGCGCCAGCGGCAGTTGCCCGCCGACGATGCCGTGGCCGCCCATGTTGCCGACACTGGCGTCGAAGAAGTGCATCGACCCACCCTTGCCCTTCGAGCAGCCGGTCGCCTTGCCGAACAGTTCTGCAAACCCGGCACGCGGGTCCATGCCTAACGCCAAGCTGTGGCCGTGGCAGCGATAGCCGTTGATCAGGTAGTCGCGCTTTTTATCGAACAGGGCGGCGATGCCGACGCTGATCGCTTCCTGGCCGGAATACAGATGGCAGAACCCGCCGATCTTCTGGCCGGGCTTGGTGTACTCCTGGTACGTTTTTTCCTCGAACCGGCGGATCAGGAGCATGGTGCGAAGCCGTTGACGTTCGACCTGCCCGTCGGCGGCTTTGGGGTCAGCGGGCGAACCTGCCTTCAACGGCGCTACAGCGGCTTGCGCTACGGACATGTGCTTTCTCCACGCAATCGGTCGGTAAACCGGTCGCTCGCGGCGGGGTAACGGTTGCCCCGGTCGAGCCGCCGAATGGTAGGACAAAACGCCCCAACGTTCAAATCACATCGCGGTGCCGGCAGCCGCTTTCCGGCCATCAGGAAATCAGGCTGAGTTCGTCGAGCAGGCGGTCGTCCCGATCGGCGTTCGCACGGTCGTCGCCCGGGCCGCCTTTGAGGGTGTCGGCCCCCGAGCCGCCGTCGAGCAGGTCGCGGTGGCTGCCTGGCTCGTCGTAGATGCCGTCGTCGCCGAAAAGTTTGTCGTCGCCCGGGCCCGCGGAGCGTGTCGTTGCCGTCGCCGCCAATCAGGAAATCACGACCATCGCCGCCGAAAAGCGGGTCGCGGCCGTACCCGCCGACCAGCGTGTCGTCGCCGCCGTCGCCGTAGAGCGTCATCGACCCGAGCGTGTCGACGAAGCTGATGTTGTCGTTTCCCGGCCCGCCGCGGACGACGGCCGAGTAGTTGCGATCGACGTCTTGGTCTTCGTAGTTCCGCCCGACGGTGTCGTTGCCCGCCCCGGCGTCGATGGTGTCGTTCCCGGCGGCGTAAATCGTGTCCCGGCCGCTGCCGGCCGTTACGCGGTCGCGGCCGTCGCGCACGTCGATCAGGTAGTCGCCGCCGCCCGTGATGGTGATGTCGTCATCGCTGTCATAGAAGCTGATTTCGCCGCCGCCGCCGGCCAGCGTGACGTGGTTGGTGCCGCCGTTGCCGTAAAGTTTGATCTTTCCCACGCCGCCAGTGACGGTGTCGTCGCCGTCATTCGTGTACACGAACTTCGGGCCATTACCGAAGACGATCCTGTCATCTCCGTCCGATGCGGACACCGTATCGTCGCCGTCGCCGGTGCGGAACACGCTGCCCTCGGCGTGGGTCGAAAACTGGGCCGTCGTGAAGATATCGTCGCCGCCAGCGGTCGTGAGCGTGTCGCCGCCGTCCTGACTGACGATCTTGGTGTCCACATCAGGCGTGACGGTCACGCGGTCGCGGCCTAAGAACGCGTGCAGCTCAATCGATTTCACCCCGCCCGCCGGCACATTGGTTGAACGTCCATTCAGCGACACACGAAGCGCCGCGCCGATCCGGTCGACGGTGATCACGTCGTCGCCTGGCGTCCCGGCAACGTCCAACACGCCGCCCGGCAGAAGAACGGCCGCTTGCACGTCTGTCGTAACCAGCCGCGAGACGAAGCTCCCGCCGACCCGCACCAGCGGACGGCCGGACGCGTCGATGGCTTGGATGTTGCCCGGCTTTTCGTCCGTCGCGTACCGGGACAGGCTCAGCGGCTGGCCGGCGGAAGAATAGTGCATCAGCAGCGTCGTGCCGCTGGTGTCGACTGACGTGACGAACAGCGTGCCGTCCGATGCGATAATCGTGCGAACGACACCGGCTCCCTTGCGGGCCGCCGTCAGCAACACGACGCCGTTGTTTCCGAAGCCGCCGTCGAACCGGCCCGTGCTGTCGAGGCGGAAGACACGCGGGCGGGCCGTCGTAGTCTTGATCGCGTTGAAGCGCTGCAGCGAGACGAGAACCTGGTCGCCGTCGAGTGACGTGGCCCGGTAGTCGGAGCCGTTGATCCCGTCACGCGGGGCGTCCTGCGCGAAGGCCTGGGCCGCGCGGCGGTTGAACCGCAGGTCGGGCAGACCGGCCGAGGTGAATCGGACGGGCGAGTCGATTGTTGCCGTGCCGAACGGCTGGACCACGGCGCGGCCGCCGGTGTCGACGTAGAAGGACGACACACCCAAAGCGTTCACGAGACTAAACCCGCTCACGCCGAAGCTGCGGTCGATCTTGCCCGACGCGGTCAGCCGGCCGACATAGACGTACCGGTCGTACAAGCCCCGCTGCCGGCTGATACGCTCGCTGACTTGGCCGATGAACAGCACCCGGCCGGCGGCGTCCGTTTTCAGGTGCGTGACCGACGCCAAATACAGCCGCCGGCCCGGCGAACGCACGGGCAAGTCGATCGCCGCAACGCCGTCTTCGCCGAACCGGCTGATGACGTGGCCGTCGGCGTCGAGCCGAGTGACCCGTACCCGGGTCGCCTGCCCTTCCGTCCCCTGGGCCGCATACAAGCCCGAACCGGTGGTGAAGGAAGACTGCTTGAAATCGCGCAGTTCCGTCATCCCGGCGCGGCCGAAAGTCGGGTCAAGCGTCCCGTCTGGCCGCAAGCGTGCAAATCGCACGCCCCTGCCGTTGAACGGACCACCCGTGACAATGGCATTGCCCTGCGCGGCGACAAAGTCGAAGGTGCTGACGTTCGACACCACACCGGCCGTGCCGAACTTCAGGTCCGGGACGTACGTCGACAGGTGGCGGCGGGGTTCGAGGGATTGGATGAGCTGCAAAGAAGTCTCCGCAACGAAGTGCCGGCGTTGTCTTCAGTGACGCCGCCGGAGCATACTCCATTGCGGATCAAGGGCTCGCGTCCGATCGGTCTACAGCGATCGCCCCGCTTCGTCCGATAAATAGACATTGGCCCCGGAGGTCTGATGTCTGTCGCGACTGCCCTGATCCGTCCGCTTTATCACCTCGGCGAACACCGCCCCGCCCTGCGCGGCACGCGGGTGCGCCGGGCCATCTTCAGAACGATGGAATCGCTGTCGCGTCAGCAGGCGGACGCCGCGCGTTCAATATTCGAAGCGGCAGAGCCCGGCGAGCGGCTGCCGATCGAGCGGCTGCCTGCGATGCTGGAGGCGGCGGCGGCCGCGAAGAAGCCGCAGCGTTGGGACCGCCGGCGGCCGCAGGACAAGGCGCGCCTCCGGGCCGACGAAGTGCGTCGCAGCGTCAGCGGCCGGTCGGTGGCGGGCAAGCGGTTGATCGAACTCGCCTGCGGCGACGGCCGGGTGGCGATGCATCTGGCCGAACAAGGGGCGAGCGTCACCGGCGTCGATTTGTCCGACCACGCCATGGCCCCCGAGGCCGCGGAGCGGGTCGATCTGCTGGTTCGTGACGCCTCAGCGCTCGGCGTGCCGGACGCATCGGTCGACGCCGTTTATTCGTTCGACGCCTTCGAACATTTCTCCGACCCCGCCGCCGTGTTGAGCGAAGTGCACCGCGTGCTGAAACCCGGCGGGACGCTGCATACGTCGTTCGGGCCGCTCTGGAATTCGCCATTCGGCGCGCATCAATGGGGCCGGCTGGATTTGCCGTACATTCATTTGCTGTTCGATCGGTCTGCCCTAGACACGTTCGCCGACGCCACTGGCCGGCCGCGGCTGACGGTGAGTTGCAATGAAAAGCCGCTGGCGTCTTTCCGCCGCTTGTTCACGGAGGCCGACGAGCGGTTCGACCGCGTGAGCTACTTGGAAAAGTTCAACGTCAGCTTCGCCGACCGCATAGCGGCGTTCGCGCCGTGCTTCCGCGCGAGTGTGGGCGAGTTCGACGAATTGATCGTGCGGTCGATCGAAGTGACGCTGCGGAAACGGTGAAGCGGAACCAAAAACCAAGGCCCACGCGGCGAGCCGCGTGGGCCTTGGTGGTTTAGCGTTTCAGCCGGGAAAGCTTACTTGCCGTCTTTCTTGCTCATGTGGGTGAGCAGGTCGACGACGCGGTTGCTGTAGCCCCATTCGTTGTCGTACCAGCTGACGATCTTGAAGAAGCGTTTTTCGCCCTTCAGGTTGTTCTGCAGCGTGGCCAGGCTGTCGTAGATGCTGCTGCGGTCGTCGTGGATGAAGTCGGTGCTGACGACTTCTTCGTTGGCGTAGCCCAGGAAGCCCTTGAGGTAGCTTTCGCTGGCCTTTTTGAGCAGGCCATCGATTTCCTCGATGCTGGTGTCGCGCGTGCTGCGGAAGGTCAGGTCGACGACGCTGACGTCGGCGGTCGGCACGCGGAAGCTCATGCCGGTGAGCTTGCCCTTGGTGCTCGGCAGCACTTCACCCACGGCCTTGGCGGCACCGGTGGTGCTGGGGATGATGTTCAGGGCCGCGGCGCGGCCGCCGCGCCAATCCTTCTTGCTCGGGCCGTCCACGGTCTTTTGCGTGGCGGTGTAGCTGTGGATCGTGGTCATCAGGCCGGTCTCGATGCCGACGCCTTCCTTCAACAGCACGTGCACCAGCGGGGCCAGGCAGTTGGTGGTGCAGCTGGCGTTGCTGACCACGTCGTGCTTGCTGGGGTCGTACTCTTCGTGGTTGACGCCGAGGACGAGCGTCTTCACTTCGCCCTTGGCGGGAGCGCTGATGACGACCTTTTTCGCGCCGGCGTCGATGTGGCCGCGGGCTTTTTCGTAGTCGGTGAACAGGCCAGTGGATTCGATCACGTAGTCGACGCCGAGCGCCTTCCACGGCAGGTCCTTCGGCTCGCGCGTGGCCATCACGCACTTGACCTTTTGGCCGTTGATGACGAGGACGTCGTTTTCGCTCTTGGAGCTGTCGCTCTTTTCGACGCCGATGGTGTGACGGCTGCGGCCGTGGACGCTGTCGTACTTCAGCTGATAAGCGAAGTAATCGGCGTCGGTGCTGATGTCGACAACGGCGACGACGTCAATTTCCTTGCCGAGCAAACCTTTATCGAGGATGGCCTGGAAGACCAGGCGGCCGATGCGGCCGAAACCGTTGATACCAACTTTAAGGGGCGAAGCCATTCCGAACTCCTGAAGGGGATAATGCAGCCACTGCTGCCGACCTGCGGTTTACGGTGCGGCAAACTGTCTGTGTAGATTCGACATTAGGGAACACGCTATCCCTCGTCAAGCGACCGTTCGAAACCTAACGATTCCATCGCCCCGGTGCGGCAATTCTCCATTGCATCGCGCCCGGCGCGTCGTATGATCGGCGTGTGAAGGGGCGGCCGCCCATGTCCACTGCGGCCCGGGATGCGAATGATCAGTGCCAGCGCGGTCAAAACTTCCGGACACGCCATGATTGTCGGCGGCGACGGCTGCCGTCCGCAGCCGCGTCAAGTGCTCCAGACCATCGGCTACGAAACCGAAGAGCGCGACGACCCGTACAGCGCTTTGCTGGAACTGTGCGCCCGACCGCTCGTCTATCGGGCCCTCGTGCTGTCGCTGCAAAGCCTTTATCGCGACGAACTTGCAATCATCACGACGGTCCGCCAGCGGTTCCCGCACGTCAGCGTCTGGCTGGCGCACACCGACGGCCGTGCCGCGGCGCTGGTCGAGGCGATGCGGCTGGGCGCCGAAGCCCTCGTCAGCATGAACGGCGTGCACAGTTTGGGTGACGACCAGGACCACCCGCAGCCCGCCCGGCCGATGACGTTCCGCCCCGTGCCGCCCGAAGAGGATGCCGATTCGGCCCCACGGCACGACACGAACGAATCCGCCGCCCCCGACCACGCCGCCTCGCGCCAGCACGAACCGGTCCTGACGGCCGACGAACTGCACGCGCTGCTGGGTGAAACGTAACATGCGTCTGAACGGCGAAAACATCCTCGTCGTCGGCGACCGCGACCGCCGCATGCAGTCCGCCGTCGCCGGGGCGTTGCCCGCCGCCAGCATCACGGCCGTGCGCACCGTTTTCGACGCCATCGCCGAACTGTCGGCCGGGCTGTACCACGGCGTGCTGGTGAATGCCGACCCGCTGGAAAGTCGTCCCGAGGCCGCCACGCGGGCGCTGCGCGAGGCCGCCGGGCAGGGCCGGATCGTGCTCTGGACCGACGCCGCCCGTGAGCCGTTGACGCGCCGTTTGATCAACG
>DASVSC010000021.1:0-2758 GCA_036388295.1 Tepidisphaeraceae bacterium
GTGTTCGCGGCTGGGTTCGCGGTGCTTGGCCTTCGGTCGTTTCATTTCGCCCATGATGGTCTCCTGTGGTTGAAGGGACATTAAGCACGCAATGGCTTGGCCGGCAACGTGCAAAATCGGTTTCATCGAACGATTAGAAACCGCTGTCGGCTCGTTGGAGGTTGCGTTTTTTGAGTTCGATCTCAGTCTTCTCGCTGGTGATGCCGATCTTCAATTGGGCATACAACGACAGATAAATGTTCGCCACGAACACCAGTGAAAAGAAGGAGATGACGTACCCGCGCCAGTCGTCGTAAATCAGCCTGTAGCGGGTCATCAGCAGGAACGCGGCGGTGACGTAATGACTGAAGCAGTACTCGCAGGTAAACAGGTAGAAAAACTTCCGCTGCACGAGCCGTTTGCAATTCCGACTGCGATGGCTGCAGGTGTCGCGCAGCTCGCGGAAAATCTCCTCGTAGACCACCGTCCTCGCCACGCAGGCAATGGGAATGGCGAGAATAAACAGTTGGACGATTGGGTTCAAAGGGCGTTCCTATTCACACGTACAGTCGAACGTTAGGCTTGGATTGGAGCACGGACAGTCAGGAATATCCCTGCACGCGGCCGGCGGTCACAGCTATGTGGTCAGCCAGCACGCCGCGGTGTGGGTCGGGTCATTGCCTTTGACGTCCAGGGGCGGCGAATCGGTCACGCATTTGCGGATCACGCGCAGGCGGACGCCGGCGGTGGTAATTTCCGTCGTATCGCCCGCCCCCGCCTCGGCCGCGCGTTGGCGCGTGAGCGGGCAACGCGGGTGGAAATGGCAGCCGGTGGGCGGATGGCTGGGGCTTGGCACTTCGCCGGTCAGCACGATGCGCCGGCGCTTCGGCCGCGGGTCGGGCTCGGGCACGGCGCTCAGCAGCGCGACGGTATACGGGTGTTTCGGGTCGTGGTACAGCGTTTCGCTGCTGGCGTGCTCGACGATCCGCCCGAGGTACATCACGGCCACCTCGTCGCTGAAGTGTTCCACGACGGCCAGGTTGTGGGCGATGAACAGGTACGCGATGCCGCGCTCCTGCTGTAAGTCGTCCAGCAGATTGAGGATCTGGCTCTGGATGCTGACGTCGAGGGCGCTGACGGGTTCGTCGCAGACGATCAATTCCGGCGACAACGCCAGCGCGCGGGCGATGCCGATGCGCTGGCGTTGGCCGCCGGAGAACTCGTGCGGGTAGCGGGCGGCGGCGTCGGCGGGCAGGCCGACGCGTTCGAGCAGGCCGCGCACTTGCAGTTCGCGGTCGCGGCCCTTGGCGATGCCGTGCACCGTCAGCGGTTCGCCGATGATGTTGCCGACGGTCATCCGCGGGTTCAGGCTGCCGACCGGGTCCTGGAAGATGATCTGCATCTTCTTGCGCAAGTCGCGCAGCTGGCGGCCGTGGTAGTCGAAGAAGTTCGTCCCACGGTACCGCACTTGGCCGCTGGTGGCTTCGATCAGGCGCAGCACGCTTCGGCCGACGGTGGTCTTGCCGCAGCCGCTCTCGCCGACGAGGCCAAGTGTGCGGCCGGCATGGAGTTGGAAGCTGACGCCGTCGACGGCTTTTACGTGGCCGACCGTGCGCGACAAAATGCCTTTGCGAATCGGGAAGTGCGTGCGCAGATCGGTCACGTCGAGCAACGGCGTGCCGTGTTCGACCGGCTCAGATGCTGCGGACACCGGCGGCGTGGCGACGGTCATGCGACCTCCTGCGAAAGCGGCGACCGCTTGCCGTCCAGAACCGGCACCGTCACCGGCGCCTCAGCATACCCCGCTGTGTGATGGCACGCGGCCCAGTGGCGCAAGTGCACCTCCTTCAGGGCCGGCTCCACGTTCGCACACGTCGGGTCGCCCGCCATGGCCGGGCAGCGGTTGTGGAACTTGCAGCCGGTCGGGAAATTCGCGGGGCTGGGCACGGTGCCGGGAATCGTTTCCAGGCGGTGCGTCTTCACGCCCAGCTTCGGAACACTGCGGAGCAGGCCCTGCGTGTACGGGTGGCTGGGCCGGTCGAACAGGGGTTCGACGTCGGCGGCTTCAACGATCCGGCTGGCGTACATCACCGACACCGTGTCCGCCTGCTCGGCCACGACGCCGAGGTCGTGCGTGATCAGCAAAATCGACATGCCGGTGTCGTGCTGCAGCTTGCGGAGCAGTTCCAGGATCTGCGCCTGAATCGTGACGTCGAGGGCCGTGGTCGGTTCGTCGGCGATCAGCAGCTTCGGCTTACACGCCAGCGCCATGGCGATCATGATGCGCTGCCGCATGCCGCCCGACATCTGGTGCGGGTATTCGGCCAAACGGCGATTGGCGTCGTTGATGCCGACGTCGCTCAGGGCTTTTTCCGCGATTTTCATCGCCTCCCGTCCGTTGACGTGCTGGTGCAGCGTGACGGCCTCGGCGATCTGGTTGCCGATGGTGAACACCGGGTTCAGGCTGGTCATCGGTTCCTGGAAGATCATCGCGATATCGCGGCCGCGCACCTGGCGCATCTCACGCTCGCTGAGCTTCAGCAAGTCTCGGCCTTCGAACAGGATACGGCCGCCGGCGTACTTCGCGGGCGGCGTGGGGAGCAGGCGCAGGATGGACATCGCCGTCACGGATTTGCCGCAACCGCTTTCGCCGACAAGGGCCGCGGTTTGGCCGGGGAAGATCGAGAGGTTCGACTCGTTAACCGCCTTCACCGGCGCGCGGCCGGTGTCGAACTCGATGGATAGGTTGTCGATGCGGAGCAGTGGGTCCATGTCACGT
>DASVSC010000022.1:0-39987 GCA_036388295.1 Tepidisphaeraceae bacterium
TGTCTCCGTGCCTCTGTGGTGAATCTTTTCCGCCGTATTCGCTGAAGCCGAGTGCTCCGTGCGTCCGATAACAATGACGTGAAGCACGACCGCCTGATCGCCGCCCTCGTTCGTGCCGACAACCGGGCGGCGGACGACTGCCTGCTGGAGGCCCTGCGCCTCGGCAATGAGGGCGAACAGGCCACGGTCCTGGATGCGCTCGTCGCCCGCAACAACTCGACGGCCCACCAGGGCATCCTCGGCCAGTTCGCCGTCTTGCCGGTGGTGCTGCAGGCCCGCGTCGTCCGCGACGCCCCGAAGCTGTACCACGCCCTCAGCCAGGCCGGCCGGTCGTCGGACAAGCCGACGCGCCTGGCGGCCATCAAAGTCATCGCCGCCGGTCGGCAGGGGAAGCTCGGGTACGTGCTGAGCGAGAACCTGCGCGACAGCGACGACGAACTCTCCAAGGCCGCCTGCGAGGCACTGCTGGACATGGCCCGCTGGGTGCACAACGAGTCACGCAACCTGCAGCGCATTGTCCCGCCGGACGAGCGCGACCTGCTATGGGTCGACAACCCGCAGGCCAAGAACGATTCGACTGTCATGGAGGCCCCGACCGCCGGCGCGGATTTGGCCACCGCGTACCGCAACGTGATGCGCCAGCGCCCGGAAATCGAATCGGCCGTCGCCCGCGCCCTCGACTGGGTGCGCACCAAACACCTGGCCGACCTGATGCGGGCGGCGCTGCTCTTGTGCGACCACCCGCAGAGCCGCATCCTGGCGATCCTGAAAACCCACCGCCACGGCGGGCAGGCGGCGGTGGCGCGCAAGCTGCAGCAGCCGCCGTCGGCCGACCACGTCGAGGCCTTCCTGCTCGGCGCGTCCCACGGCCACCTGCGCGGCAACTTCTCCGCGGCATTGGCCCAGATCACCGACCCGAGCGTGTTCGACGCCTTGCTGCGCCGCTCGCACTGGCTGGCGGACGTGCAGCTGCGGTCGTGCCTGCACCACGTGTCGCGCGGCGCGTGGTGGGACGGCGAACGCCTCGGCGGCGACCTGGCCCGCCGGCCGGTGCGCGAAGCGATGCACGTGGCCGAATGGATCAGCGCCAGCGGCCTGGGCGACGCCGAGCAGGACGAGCGGCAACTGGCCATCCTCAAGCACGTCGACAGCGACCCGCTGGCCCGCCTGCACGTCCTGCGCGTCGTCGCCGCCCGGCCTAAGGGTGCATCGACGGCGGTGCTGCGGCACATGCTGGACGACGCCGACGAACGCCTGGTCCGCATCGCCGTACGCGAACTGATTCGCCGCCGGCCCGCCGACGTGGAGAACCTGCTGCTCAAGCGCATGACCAGCGGCACGGAAAGCGTGCGGCGCGTCATCGGCCGCGCGATCGGGCACGCCGGGTTCGCTCTGTTCTGGGACCGCTTCGACACCCTGTCCGCCGCCGCCCGCGGCCCCGCCGGCCGGGCGATGCTGAAGCTGCTGCCCGACAGCCTCGTCCGCATCGGCCGCTTCCTGAACGGCACCGTCGACGAACGCGTCCGGGCGATGCAGGTCCTGGACGACCTCGGCCTGGCCGGGCAGTTCCGTGACGTGCTGCAGCGGCTTTGCACGCACAGCAGCCCGAAGGTGCGGTCCAAGGCCGCGATGCTGCTCGGGCGGGCCGGGGCGGCCGATCCGGTCGTGCTGGAGCGCATGCTGGACGATCCCGACGCCCGCGTGCGGGCTAACGCCATTGAAGTGGTCGAGGCCCGCAAGTCGCCCGCCCATGTGCCGCTGCTGATCGACCGCACGCGCTCCACCAGCGGCCGCGAGCGTGCCAACGCCATCAAGGCCCTCCACGGCCTCGGCGTGGACGCGGCGGTCGGCCATTTGAACGACATGCTGCGCGACACCCGGTCCGAACACCGCATTTCGGCACTCTGGGCCTTGCGTCACGCCGGCCTGTGGGGCCTGCTGCGGACGGTCGGGCTGATCGCCCAGCAGGACGAGAACGTGCGCGTCCGCCGGTACGCGGTGGCGCTGCTCAAGGGCGTGGTCGAACAGATGCACCGCGGCCCGGCCACGCCGGCGTCCAATTCGATTCCACCGGCCAAGGTCGCCTGATGAACGCCATCCAATCCATTCTCGCCACCGCGCCGACGTCGCCCGACGCCATCTTCAAGAGCATGGGCGACACGATGTCGGCCGACGTGAACCCGGCGCAGGTGCTGGCGGTGATCGCCGCGATCGTGGGCCTGGCGGTGCTGATCAGCATCTTCAATCGCCGCGCCGGACGACCGCCGAAGCCGCCGGAGACCAACAGCCCGTCGAAACTGCTGCGCCAGCTCGCCCGCGAGGCCGGCCTGACGCGGCGGGAACTCAAGGAGCTCAGGAAGCTGGCCGCCCTGCAGGGCGTCGATCAGCCCCTGACGCTGCTGCTGTGCCCCAGCCTGATGCACGCGGCGATCGCCAAGCGAAAAACGACCGCGACGCGATAACCGTTTCCACGGCCTGTAGTTTGATAAACCGCTCGTTCGCCCGTACCTTTCGTGCGCTTTTTCCTCGCACGAAAGTTTAGGTCGATGCCGCGCCGCACGGATATCCATAGCATCCTCATCATTGGTTCGGGTCCGATCGTTATTGGCCAGGGTCCGGAGTTCGATTATTCGGGCGTTCAGGCCTGCCGGGCGCTACGGGAAGAGGGGTACCGCATTGTCCTGATCAACAGCAACCCGGCGACGATCATGACCGACCCGGAGTTCGCGCACGCGACCTACATCGAGCCCATCACGCCCGAAGCGGTCGAGAAGATCCTGCAGCGAGAAAAAGAGAACGGCACGCCGATCGACGCGCTGCTCCCCACGCTCGGCGGCCAGACCGGCCTGAACACCGGCATGGCGTGCTTCGACAGCGGTCTGCTCACGCGCTACGGCGTCGAGATGATCGGCGCCGACCGCGACGCCATCCACAAGGGCGAAGACCGCCAGGTGTTCAAGGACCTGATGATCAAGATCGGCCTGAACGTGCCGCGTAGCGGCGTGGTCCACAACATGGACGACGCGCGGAAAGTGCTGGCCGACATCGGTTTGCCGCTGATCATCCGTCCCGCCTTCACCCTCGGCGGCACCGGCGGCGGCATCGCCTACAACGTCGAAGAGTTCGAAGACATCGTCCAGCGCGGCCTCGACGCTTCACCCGTAACGGAAGTGCTGATCGAGCAGAGCGTGATCGGCTACAAAGAGTTCGAGATGGAAGTCGTTCGCGACCGCAACGACAACTGCATCGTCGTCTGCTCCATCGAAAACATCGACGCCATGGGCGTGCACACCGGCGACAGCATCACCGTCGCCCCGATCCAGACGCTGACGGACAAAGAATACCAGAAGATGCGCGACGCCAGCTTCGCCGTCATCCGCGCCGTCGGCGTGGAAACCGGCGGCAGCAACATCCAGTTCGGCATCAACCCGAAGACCGGCGAGATGGTCGTCATCGAAATGAACCCGCGCGTGTCACGCAGCAGCGCGCTCGCATCGAAAGCGACGGGTTACCCGATTGCCAAAATCGCCGCGAAGTTGGCCGTCGGTTACACGCTCGATGAACTGCCCAACCCCATCACCAGCCGCAAGCGGGCTCACACCCGTGGCGGCGAAACGACGCCCGTAAAACCCGGCGAGATCAAAGCCTCACACCCCGACGGCAGCAACGCCGAATCCAAGGAAGACTGGGAGCTGTACACCAGCGCCTGCTTCGAGCCGAGCATTGATTACTGCGTCATCAAAATCCCGCGTTGGACGTTCGAGAAGTTCCCCGACGCCGACGAGACGCTGACCACGCAGATGAAGAGCGTCGGCGAGGCAATGGCCATCGGCCGCACGTTCAAGGAAGCGTGGCAGAAGGCCGTGCGCAGCACCGAGGTCAAACGCTTCGGCTTCGGCCTGGACAAGCAGGACCGCTGGCTGACCGCCCAACAGCACCAGCCGGTCGCCGGCACGCCGATCGACAGCGTCGACACCCGCGACGGCCGAGGCGAACTGGTCAGCGGCCGACCCGCCGTTACAGAAGACAGCGGCTGGCCGATCCCCGAAGACAAACTCCGCCGCAAACTCAGCGTGCCGGGGCAGGGGCGGATGTATTATGTCCGGTACGCGTTGAAGATGGGGTGGACGATCGATTTGATCCACGAGTTGACGCACATCGATCCGTGGTTCTTGGCGCAGTTCAAAGAACTGACTGACTTCGAACCTCTCTTAGTCGCTTCGATGGGATCACATTCGAAAGAAGCCGCTCAATTGCCGCTAGCAAAGTGTTTTGGGTACAGCGATGTTCAGATCGCTCAAGCCGCGTCGCAGAAGCGCGGAAGTATCGAAGCGTCAACTATCCGTCAATCTCGGCAGATGATTCACCGGCTTAACCCGGTCTACAAGCTCGTCGACACCTGCGCCGCCGAGTTCGAAGCCGCCACGCCGTACTACTACAGCACCTACGAAACACCGATGACGGTCAATGGTAAGACCGTGATAGAGGACGAAATCCGACTGAGTGATCGCGAAAAAGTCATCATCATCGGTGGCGGTCCGAACCGCATCGGGCAAGGCATTGAGTTCGATTACTGCTGCGTCCAAGCCGCGTTCGCCATGCGCGACATCGGCTACGAATCGGTGATGATCAACAGCAATCCGGAGACGGTCAGCACGGACTATGACACCAGTGACTTGCTGTTCTTCGAGCCCTTAACTCACGAAGACGTGCTCAACGTCTGCGAGCGGCTGAACGGCAAGCCGTTTGGCGGGCCGCTCGGAATCCTCGACCAAGGAACGGGCGGTGACACGCTTCACCCATCGCAACGGTTCGACTTGGAACAACGTCTGCATGACGTCGGGGTGAAGCGAGCGGTAATTGTCGCTGCGTTGCATGCAGGTTCTAAAGGTCCGGGCAGCGTCTCGATGATCTGTGAGATTGTCGATGCGAACGGTGATTTCTGGGCAGCGGAATTCCGGAACTCATCCGAAGAGCCGATCGCACTGGCTAAGCAGAATGTCGTTACCCGGGCGAAGGAAGAAACCGAGAAGATTCGCACCGATGCTATTGCAAGTCTGAAGATAAAGAACCTCGTCAAAGGTGTGATCGTCCAATTCGGCGGTCAAACCCCGCTGAACCTCGCCCGCGGGTTGCACGATGCCGGCGTGCCGATAATCGGCACGCACATCGACATGCTCGAAGCGGCCGGCGACCGGGAGAAGTTTCGTACGCTCGTCGAGCAGGTCGGGCTGAAGCAGCCGGAGAACGGCATCGCCCGCAGCATAGAAGACGCCGCGCGGGTGGCCAAGCAGATCGGCTACCCCGTCCTCGTCCGCCCCAGCTTCGTGCTCGGCGGGCGGGCGATGGAAATCGTCGGCGACGAAGCCCAGCTCAACCACTACATGGCCATCGCCGTGAAGCAGGAGGGCGACAACCCGATCCTCGTCGACAAGTTCCTCGACCACGCCACCGAATGCGACGTCGACTGCATCGCCGACTACGACGAAAGCGGCGTCGGCCGTAGCGTCATTTGCGGCGTGATGGAACACATCGAAGAGGCCGGCATTCACAGTGGCGATTCGGCCTGTGCGTTGCCGCCGTATTCGTTCTCGCCGGAATTGGTCAAGCAGCTGAAAGAGAACACGCACAAGCTGGCCAAGGCCCTGAAAGTGCGCGGCCTGATGAACGTGCAGTACGCGGTGAAGGACGGGGAGATTTACCTGATCGAGGTCAATCCCCGCGCCAGCCGCACGATCCCGTTCGTCGGCAAAGCCACGGGTCACCCGTGGGCGCTGCACGCCGCGAAGGTGATGGCCGGCAAAACGCTCGACGAGTTGGGCGTTTACGAAACGCCGCCGCCGAAGCACGTGAGCGTGAAGGAAGTCGTTTTCCCCTTCAGCAAGTTCCCCGGCGTCGACATCATCCTCGGCCCGGAAATGCGCAGCACCGGCGAAGTGATGGGCATCGACGACACGTTCGCCGGCGCCTTCGCCAAGGCTCAAATTGCCGCCGGCAGTCCGCTGCCGACGAAGGGAACGGTTTACATCAGTGTCAACGAGGCCGACAAGGCCGACATCGTGCCGATCGCGAAGCAGTTCGAGGCGTGCGGGTTCAAGCTCATCGCCACCGGCGGCACGCACAAGGTGCTGACGGCCGCCGGCATCAAGGCCGAGCGGATCAACAAGCTCAACGAAGGCCGCCCCAATCTCGGCGACGCGATCAAGAACGGCCAGGTGCAACTGATCGTCAATACGCCGACCAAGAAAGGCCCCGGCACCGACGAGGGCAAGCTGCGTTCGATGGCCGTCACCAGCAAAGTCACCATCCTGACCACACTCACGGCCGCCCGCGCGGCGGCGCTGGCTGTGGCGGACCTGCAGAAGAACGGTTGGTCGGTGAAGCCGCTGCAGGCGTACTTCGCGTCTTGAGGCTCCGATCGTGCGCGGCTTTCGTTTCGCAGTTGGCCCGGTTTTGCGGCCCCGGAATGTTCGGCGATGCCCATGCTTCACTCGCCGACCGCCCTCACTTACCGGCCGGACATTGACGGCTTGCGGGCGCTGGCGGTGGGCATCGTGGTGCTGTTCCACGCCGACCTCGGATTCCCCGGCGGGTACGTGGGCGTCGACGTTTTCTTCGTCATCAGCGGCTTCCTGATCACGTCGCTCTTGCTCAAAGACCTCGACGCAAATCGCTTTTCCCTCGCCACGTTTTATGAGCGCAGGGCACGGCGTATCTTGCCGGCTTCGCTGGTGGTCACGGCGCTGGTATTGGCGGCGGGGTGGCGGCTAATGCTGCCGTCGGACTTCGAATGGCTCGGCCTGTCGGCGGTCGCCCACGCGGCGTGCGCGGCGAACGTCTTTTTCCTACAGCGGACGTCGAACTACTTCGCCGGTTCGGCCGCGGAGATGCCGCTGCTGCATATGTGGTCGCTGGCGGTAGAGGAGCAGTTCTACCTGGTCTTTCCACTGCTGCTCTGGGGCGCGTATCGAATGGGGTTGCGGTCCCGCAAGGCGATCGGCTGGACGCTCGGAGCCTTGGCGGCCGTAAGCCTGCTCGTCAGCAATCCCGGACACTGGTTTGATATCAACGGCGCGTTCTATCTGTTGCCGACGCGAGCGTGGGAACTGTTGATCGGCGCATGGCTGGCGACACGGCCGGTGTGTGCGGCGTCTCGGCTGACGCGGGAAATTGCGACTTGGATTGGCGCGGCATGCGTGCTCGTGCCGGCGATGTTGTACTCCTCCGCGACGCCGTTTCCGGGTGCGACGGCAGTGCCGCCGTGCGTAGGGGCGGCGCTGCTGATCTGGAGCGGCCGCGCGGTTCAGGCGGATGGCCGGCGTGATCAGGCGATAATCGGCCGGCTGCTGGCGACGCGGCCGATGGTGTTCGTGGGGGCGATTTCTTATTCGCTCTACCTGATCCACTGGCCAATCCTGGCGCTGGACAAGTACCGGGCCCTCGGGCCTGCGTCGCTGTCGCACCGGTTGCTTCTGGTCGGCGTGGCCTTGGCGTTGGCGATCGTGTCATGGCGATTCGTCGAGCAGCCCTTCCGAGCACGACGTTGGGGTGCGACGCGGGGACGGTTGTTCGCGGCGTCGGCGGCGGGACTGGCCGTCGTGGCGGTGGCCGGTGGAATGATCTACACGAAAGACGGATTCGCCACGCGTTTCCCGGCGGCCGTGAATGACATCGATCAGGTCCGCCGGACGAAACTGCACCTGGCCCAATTGGAAGCGGTGGACGTGCCGGACCGCCTCACGCCGATGGGCATACAGGACGAAACCGTGCCGGTCAGCGTCCTGCTCTGGGGCGACAGCCACGCCGGTGCGCTGTTCCCGGCCTTCAACGAGCTATGCAAGGCCCGCGGCCTGAAAGGCCGTGCGGCGACGCGTTCCGGCCGTGCGCCGCTCGTCAGTTATTCGCTCGCAAGCACACGTGGCGCGGACCAGGCCGCGCGTCAGTTCAGCCACGCGGTAGTCGATTACGTGCGGCGTGAGCAGATCAAGACGGTGTTCCTGGTGAACTACTGGGAACGTGACGCGGCCGACGACGCGGAGCGTATGTCGAACGCGCTCGAGGAAACGATTTCGATGCTCAACTCCGCCGGCGCGACGGTTTACGTGGTGATGCAGGTGCCGAGCTACGCCGTGGAAGTGCCGCGCGTGTTGGCGTTCGAGGCGATGCGGCGGCGTCCGCTGGACGGCTGGCGAAAGACAATGGCCGGGCACGTGGCGGCGCAGCGCGTGATGTACGATCTGGGCCGGTCGACTGGAGTCGGCTGACTGCCATTTCATCGACCCCGCCCGAGTCTTCGCGCACAAAGGGGAGGCGTTCCTGACCGTCGCCGCGCGGGGTCGGCCGATTTATAAGGACCGCCATCACCTGACGCCGTGGGGAGCGCGGCGGATGATGATTCCATTTCTGGACAGCGCTTGGCCGGTGAAATAGCGTCGTGCCTGAAAGCGGGCCAGCCGCCAAGTCGTATCACACCGGCGTTGCTTCGAAGCCGTCGGGCGTCACGTCGCGCATGCGGGTGATGCGGGGCTTGAAGTCGCCGGTGATCAGGCGGGCGCCTTTGCTGTCGAAGGTGTAGCTCCAGATCCAGTTGATCGACACGATGATCTTGCTGCGGAAGCCGATCAGAAACAGCAGGTGGATAACCGACCACATCAGCCAGGCGATCAGGCCGGTGAACTTCCAGCCGCGGATGTCCGCCACCGCCCGGGCCTTGCCGATGGTGGCCATCGTGCCTTTGTCCCAGTATTCGAAGCGCAACCGGTTGGCTACCGGCACCTGGCTGATGACTTCCTGGCGAATGATCTTGGCGACGTGCTTGCCCATCTGCATGGCCGCGGGGGCTAGGCCGGGCACGGGCAGGTTGGTTTGCGGGTCAATGACGTTCGCCAAGTCGCCGACGACGAACGCGTTGGGGTAGCCGGGCACGCTGAGGTCCGGGTTGACGTTCACGCGGCCGGCGCGGTCGAGCGGGACGCCGAGGGCTTTGCCCAGCGGACTGGCCCTCACGCCGGCGGCCCAGAAGACGTTGTTCGCGCCGATGCGTTCGTCGCCGATGTGCACGCCGCCGTCGTCGATGCGTGTCACGCGGCCGTTCAGCTGCAGTTCGATGCCCATTTTCTCGAGCGTTTTCCTGGCTTTCTCGCTGAGCTTGGGGTGCATGTTCTTGAGCACGCGGTCGTTGGCCTCGACGAGGATGACGCGGGCGGTGCTGGTGTCGATGTTGCGGTAATCTTTTTGGATGTGTTCGGCGGCGATCTCGCGCAAGCTGCCGGCCAGTTCGACGCCGGTCGGCCCGCCGCCGACGACGACGAACGTGAGCTTGGCCCGCCGGGCGGATTCGTCCATCTCGTGCTCGGCCTCTTCGTACGCCAGCAGGATGCGTTTACGGATTTCGATCGCGTCTTCCACGCGTTTCAGGCCGGGGGCGAACTTCTCCCACTCGTCATGGCCGAAATAGCTGTGCGTGGCACCGGCGGCGACGACGAGGTAGTCGTAGTCGATGCACATGTCGCCGGCATGAATGCACGATTTGGCCAAGTCGATGTCGTCCACCGCGCTGAGGACGCAGTCGACGTTCTTCTGGGAGCGGAAAATCGAACGGATCGGAAAAGCAATGTCCGCCGGCGACAGGGCGGCGGTGGCGACCTGGTAGAGCAGCGGCTGGAACAGGTGGTAGTTGTTCCGGTCGAACAACGCGATGTTCACCGGCACCTTCCGCAGCCCCTTGCACACGTGCAGGCCGGCGAATCCCGCACCGATGACGACGACGTTGGTCATGCGCTTAGGCATTGGATTAGTTTTAGGCACCCCCAACGCCGAAAGAAAATCGCGAGTCGCCGAAGAGAGCCTCGCGGCTCTGCCGCGAGAAGAGCCGGGCGGAGCCCGGCGGCTCTCATCGACGCCACAATGACGCTTCACGTTCGGTCTTTTGGATTTTCTGTTTCCTCTGGCATGTCCGTTGCTCAATTCATTCCGTGACGTCGTTTCCCGATACCGGGACGCGGTCGACACGGCGACAGTTGCGCGGCGGAGCCGCAAGAGTTGCGCGAAGCGACGCGATTCACGGAAGGTAGCCTCTATGGCCTTGACCAGCGCCCTGTTCACCGGCTTGTCCGGACTGAACGCCAACCAGACCAAGCTCAACGTCATCGGCAATAATATTGCCAATACGAACACGACCGCGTTCAAGTCGTCACGCGCCCAGTTCGCCAGCCAGTTCTACCTCACCGACATGGGCGGCTCGGCCCCCAACGCCGTCGACGGCGGTGCCAACCCCAGCCAGCGCGGCCTCGGCACGCAGGTCGCGTCGATCGAGAAAGACATGACCCAGGGGTCGCTCGAAACGACCGGCAAAAACACCGACTTGGCCGTCGACGGCAACGGCTTTTTCGTCGTCAGCGGCAGCCAGGGCCAGCAGTACACCCGCGCCGGCAACTTCAATCTCAACGCCGAGAATAAGCTCACCACCAACACCGGCGAATACGTCATGGGCTACGGCGTCGATGACGCCAACAACGTCGTCAAGGGCAAGCTTCAGCAGATCAACATCCCCAACAACCTCACCAGCCAAGCCAGGGCCAGCACCAGTGCCACGCTGGAAGGAAATCTAGACGCCGACGGCGAAGTCGCCAGTGGGGCGTCGGTGCTCGGTTCCAAGGTACTAGCTACTATCAGTGGCGATCCGATTTCCGACGCCACCGCCTTGACCGATTTGACGCTCGATGACGGCAGTGCCACACCGATGTTTGACGGCACGCTCCCTGACATCATCACGATTCAAGGCACCAAGGGCGGGCGGTCGCTCGCGCCGCTGACCTATACCGTCGACGCCACGTCGACGGTCAAAAACCTGCAAGACTTCATCGCCCAAGGGCTGCAAATCAAGACCGACGAAACCAGCCCCACGGGGTTCAACCAACCCGGCGTTGAACTGTCGGCGGATGGCCGGCTGATCATTACCGGCAATCCCGGCGCGGACAACGCCGTCAGCCTCACCGGCACCTCCTTCACATCCACCAATGCGGCGATGAAGATCACCTTCTCCGAAGATGCCACCAGTAAACCCGTCGGCGAAAGCGTCTACACCAGCATGCAGGTGTACGACAGCCTCGGCACGCCGGTGAATGTCGACGTCACGGCTTACCTTGAAGAAAAAAGCGACGCCGGCAGCACCTGGCGGTTCATCGCCGCCAGCCCCGACAACACCAGTGCCAAGGCTTTTGACCCAACCGGCCTGGCACCCACGGATTATTACGGCGCGATCCTCGGCAGCGGCACCATGAAGTTCGACAACAAAGGCGCGTTCCTGGAATCGACGCCCACGTCGCTCACGCTCGACCGCACCGGCACCGGCGCGACGCCGCAGCAGGTCGTCGCCCTCGACGTCACGCAACTCACGGCCATGGCGACGGCGCGCAGCAACCTGACCATGAGTGAGCAGGACGGCTACGCCAGCGGCACACTCACCGACTTCGACTTCGCCAACGACGGCACGATCAGCGGCAGCTTCAGCAACGGCCAGACCCGCCTGTTGGGCCAACTCGCCGTCGCCATGTTCGACAACCCGGCCGGCATGACCGACCAGGGCGGCAACGTCTACACCGTCGGCCCCAACAGCGGCGAGCCGACCATCACGTCGCCGCAGGAAATGAGCAGCGGCACCATCCGCAGCGGCAGCCTGGAACAGTCGAACGTCGACATTTCCAAAGAGTTCATCAACATGATCGTCGCCAGCACCGGCTTCACCGCCGCCAGCCGCGTGATCACCACCAGTGACCAATTGCTCACCGAACTCATGAACACCAGCCGGTAGGACCGATAATGTTTGAGTAAACCGCTTTAGCCCCCGCGGCAGGTGTTCATTCTGCTGTCGCGGGGGCAACTTTTTAGGGAGTGGGCAGTGGGCAGTGGGCAGTGAGCAGGGAATAAGAGACGGTACAGTTCACCAGTCTTTCCCTGCCCACTGCCGACTGCCCACTGCTCTCTAGCAGCATGATCCAAGTCACCCGCCTCAACGGCCAAGCCTTCGTCGTCAACGCTGACAAGATTCGTTATCTCGAGCAAACGCCGGACACGATGATCTGCTGCGACACCGGCGAGAAAATGATCGTGAAGGAAACGATGGCCGAGGTCATCCGCCGCACGATCGACTACGCCCGGGCCATCCGCCGCCCGATAACCGACTGAATCCGACGGGGCCGCTTCAGTGGCCCTGTTCTTCAGCCGATACGCACCGTGACGGGCTCTCGAAAGGGCATCACGATGTCGGATAAGGCTGAAAAGAAAAAAGAAGAAAAACCCGCCGACGCCGGCGACCACGGTGACGCCAAGAAAAAGGGCGGCATCGGCGCGCTGCTGACCAAGCTGCCCGTGCTGCTGGGCGGGGCGATGGTTATTGAAGCCGTCGTGATGCTCGTGGCGTTCAAGCTGCTGGCCGGCGGTCCGAAAGAGGCCGACGCGTCGGTCAAACTGGACGAACCCGCCGCCGAACACGCCGACGACGACCACGCCGCCAAGGATGACCACGCCAAACCCGCGAAAGACGACGGCCACGGCGCACCGGCGAAGGACGCCCACGCCAAAGCCGACGACGGCCACGGCAAGTCCGACGCGAAAGGCGATGCCCACGGCGCAGGCACCCACGCCGCCCCGGCGGACCCGAAGAAGCAGGTCGAACTCATGGTCGTCGAGTTCCGTGCCCCCAACAAAGTCGGCGGTAAGACCTTCCTGTACGACGTCAGCATTTACGCCGTCTGCCGCAACAAGAACAAATCGACGATCGAAGCGGCGTTCAAGGAACGCGGGGCCTTGATTAAAGACCGCGTCCGAACGATCATCGCGCAGTCTGATCCGGATAAACTCGGCGGCGGGGCGGAACCCGGCCTCGAGACGCTCCGGCGGCAGGTGCGATATCAGCTCGAGGCAATCGTCGGCGAAGGCCTGATTGACGAAATCCTTGTCCCGCGCTGCATCCCCTTCCGCACCGATTTCTAACCCGGCGGGCACGTCGCCCGTCGGGACGTCTTCCGGACCAGCGGTCGCGCCAAGGATGGTGTGCATGGCTGACGAAAACCCGACCGACCCGGCCACCGCCGCGCTGGAGGCCGAACTCCGCAAGATGGCGGAACTCGCCGACGCGCCCGCCCCCTCCCCGACCGCCTCGGCCGAAATGTCGCCCGATCTGGCCGAGTTGCAGGAACTGCTCAAGCAGGCCAGCCTCGACACGCCCACAACGTCGTCCAGTGACGCCTCGGCCGAAGAAGAAGCCCTGGCCGACCGCCTGATGGCCGAAGCCCGCGGTAGCGGCAGTGCGGCCGCGACGGCCATGCCCTCCACGACGGCCTTCGACCTGCCCGCATTCGAAAAAGCGATTGACGCCGCCCAGGCCAGCAGCATTGACCTGCTCCGCGACGTCGACCTGAACGTCAAAATCGAGCTCGGCCGCAGCCGCATGCTGGTCGAAGACGTGCTGAAACTGGTCGAGGGCAGCGTCGTCGAACTCGACAAGCTGGCCGGCGATCCGGTCGACGTCTTCGTCAACGACCGCCTCGTCGCCCGCGGCGAAGTGCTGGTGCTGAACGACAACTTCTGCGTCCGCGTCAACGAGATCGTGGCCACGATCAAGGACGAGGCGTGAACGGCGCAAGCCGGCGAGTCGGCAAGTCGGCGAGTCGTAAAGACACGTTCGACGCCGCGCTTTTATTCACGACTCGCCGACTCGCCAGCTGGCCGGCGTTGGTCCTCCTATTGCTCCTGTTCAGCGCAACGCCGTTGGCCGCCCAGACGCGTGCGCCGACGACCGGACCTGTCGAAGCCCAAGCCGTCCAACGCACCCGGCCCGCCTCCGGCAACACCGCGCCGGCCGGCATGGATTGGCAGCGCCTTGTGCTGGCAATGCTGGTCGTGCTGGGGCTGATCGTGGCCCTGCGATATTTGGCCTTGTGGCTCTTCCCCACGGCCCGCATTGGCGGGGGCGGGCGGGGCGTGCGCGTGGTGGCCCGCACGGCCATCGCGCCGCGGCAGCAGGTGCTGCTGCTGCACGTCGGCCGCCGCGTGCTCGTCGTGGGCGACTCCGCCGGCACGCTCTCGCCGCTGGCCAGCATTGAAGAACCCGACGAAGTCGCCGAACTGCTCGGCCAGGTGTCGACCGCCACCACGCCCACCGCCACCGGCCGCTTCCGGCAGATATTCGGCCGCGCCGAAACGCAGTACGAACCGCCGCTGGACGAGCCGACATCGGCCACGCCCGTAACGGACGACGGCGAAGAAGACGACGCCGCGGCCGCCCGCGACCCGCGCGTGGCGGCGGCACACGATGACATCAACGGCCTGCTCGACCGCATGCGGGCACTGACCAAAACCGCGCGGCGGTAGCCAATCCCCGCGGCAGGATGCCGCCGGGCCAATCTCGAAGGGGAACCAGAGCATGGACGCTCGAACGACTCGAATCGCCGCCCTCGCCGGGGTCGCCGTGCTGCTCGCACCGGCCGCGCTCTGTTGGGCGCAAATCCCGGGCCAGCCGCTTCAGTTGCCGCTGACCAACGGGCAAATTCCCGACCCCAGTTCCCCCCAAAACGCCCCGGCCGCGCTGCAGATCATTCTGCTGCTGACGGTGCTGTCGCTCGCGCCGGCCATTCTGCTGATGATGACCAGCTTCACGCGCATCATCATCGTCCTGTCGCTGCTCCGTCAGGCCATGGGCACGCAGCAACTGCCGCCTAACCAGATCCTGATCGGCCTGAGCATGTTCATGACGTTCCTGGTCATGCAGCCGACGTTCAAAGAGGTCAACGACCAGGCCGTCCAGCCGTACCTGAACGGCACGAAGGACATGAAAACCGCGCTCGAAGACGGCCAGAAGCCGATGCGGCAATTCATGATCAAACAAATCGAACACTGGCAGAACGGCGAAGACGTGCTGCTGTTCGAGAGCTTCGCGCAGGGCAAAAGAGTCGACACCATCGACCGCTACGAGGACGTCGCCACCCTCACACTGATCCCGGCTTACGTGCTGAGCGAGCTGAAGGTCGCGTTCCAGATAGGCTTTACGATTTACCTGCCGTTCCTGGTCATCGACATCGTGATCAGCTCGGTGCTGATCAGCATGGGCATGATGATGTTGCCGCCGGTGTTGATCTCGCTGCCGTTCAAGTTGCTGCTTTTCGTTTTGGTCAACGGATGGCGCTTGATTACGGGGAACTTAATGGATAGCTTTGTTCGTTAAAGTTTCTTCACGTCGCACGGAAGCGGCGGAAAAGCTGGACAAAATCGGCCGCCCATCGGGGCACACTCACGGACGGGTGCATGTCAATCGAGAACGCCAACGAAGCGATCGCTCACGCTCTGATTCTGGCCCTGCTGATCGCCTCGCCGATGCTGGTCATCGGCATGCTGGTCGGTATCGTCATTTCCCTCGTCCAGGCCGTTACCCAAATCCAGGAACAGACGCTTTCGTTCGTTCCGAAGATCACCGCCATGATCCTGGCGGCCATCCTGCTGATGCCCTGGATGCAGCAGCAGATGCTCACCTACGCCCAGAACGTGTTCGAAGGCCGCTTGTTTCAATAAACGCCGAGCGGGGTGACCGGCGAAATGACTTTCGACGCACTGTTCAACTTCTTTATCGCCTACGTGCTGGCCTTTTTCAGGCTGGCCGGGCTGATGATCATGGCCCCGCTGTTCGGGTCGGCGCGGGTGCCCAAGCGCGTGAAGCTGTTGTTCGCCATCGCCGCCACGGTGGGCATGACGTCGGTGCTGCCCGGGACGGTGGACCTGCCGCCGGACCTGGGCCATGTCACCTTTGCCGTAGCCGGTGAATTGATCTTCGGCTTGGCGATGGGCTCGATCGTCAGCTTCACGTTCATCGCCGCCCAATGGGCCGGCGAAATGATCGGCCAGCAGATCGGCTTCAACTTGTCCGAAGTCTTCGACCCGCAATACGGCCAAGCCGGTTCGCTCGTGGGCGATTTGTACTTCATGCTCACGCTGATCGTTTTCCTGGCCATCGGCGGGCCGGGCATGCTGCTGACGGCGGTGTTCGACAGCTTCAAGAGCGTGCCGCTGCTGACGCTGGGCTTTGACATCAAGTTGTTCGACGCCTTCACCGAGTTGTTCACCAGCGCCACCACGCTGGCCATGCGGCTGGCCGCCCCGATGTTCTTCACGATGCTGGTGGTGGACCTGGCCATGGGCTGCATCGGGAAGGCCATGCCGCAGTTCAACATCATGAGCGCCGGGCTGCCGATCCGGTCGATCCTGGGCATCCTGGTCCTGGCCGGCGGGCTGGTGATTTCATCCGAAGCGTTATCCGACGCGATGCTGACGAACCTCCGCATCGTGTGCGATTATTTTTCCGTCCGACCGACCGGCTAAGCATTTATGGCCGACAACGACAGCGACAAAACCGAGGCCCCGACGCCACGCCGCCGCAAGGAGGCGCGCGACAACGGGCAGATCGCCAAGAGCGCGGACCTGACCAGCGCCGCCCTGTTGCTGGCGGCCGTGCTGCTGCTCAAATGGTTCGGCCCGAACGTGGTCGAAGTCTGCCGCCAGATCATGGCCAGCACGTTCGACATCAAAACCCTCGCCCATCCGGACGCCCTTGATCCGGTGAGCACGCTCGCCGTTGTCGGCACACGCGTTGCCCTGGCACTGGCGCCAATCTTCATTGGCCTGATCGTCGTCGCGGTTGTCGTCAATATCGCCCAGGTCGGTTTCTACTTGTCGCCGGACCGCATTCAGCCGAAGTTGGAAAGCCTGAACCCGACGAAGGGCCTGAAGAAGATCTTCGGCGCTGGGCAGGGGTTCGTGTCGCTGGGGATGAACCTGGTGAAAATGGCGCTGATCGCCACCGTCGCCTACTCCGCCGTGGCCGACCGCATCGAAGCCGTCGTGGGCGCGCAGCAGCTGGAATACAACCTGCTCTTCGTTTTCGGCGCCCAGATCCTTTACGACCTGGCCATCCGCATCGCCATCCTGATGCTGGTCCTGGCGATCATCGATTACAGCTACCAGAAGTACAAAATCACCAAAGCCCTCAAGATGACCAAGCAGGAGGTCAAGGACGAGATGAAAAGCATGGACGGCGACCCGCACATCAAGGCCCGTCGTCGCCAGATCGCCATGCAGCGGCACGTGCAGCGCATCAAGTCCAGCGTCCCGACCGCGGACGTGGTCGTCACCAACCCGACGCACTACGCGATCGCGCTCAAGTACGACCCGACCACGATGGCCGCCCCAAGAGTCGTGGCCAAGGGCGGCGACTTCTTGGCCCAAAAAATCCGCGAAATTGCTGTCG
Organism: Tepidisphaeraceae bacterium; assembly: GCA_036388295.1. Taxonomy (GTDB): domain Bacteria; phylum Planctomycetota; class Phycisphaerae; order Tepidisphaerales; family Tepidisphaeraceae; genus RYN-431. Next base: position 17,297 of record DASVSC010000022.1, read on the forward strand.
CCAACGGCATTCCGCTTTTAGAACGCCCGCCGCTCGCCCGGGCCCTGTACCGCACCGTCGAAGTCGGCCAGGACGTACCGGAAGAGTATTACGCGGCCGTCGCGGAGATTCTGGCGTACGTGTACGAAATCAGCGGCAAGAGCCGTGTGAAAATTCCTGCGTAGGACAAAAGATGACCGCCAAGATGCCAAGAACGCCAAGAAGAGAAGAACTGTCCGAAGCGACATCAATAATGGCTTCTCTTCTTGGCGTTCTTGGCGTTCTTGGCGTCTTGGCGGTCGAGCATTCTGCCTGAAGTTTTAAGTCGTAATTCATGGCCACCGCAGCCGTCCCAACCTCGTTCCTGACCCGCCTGTCCGACGCGCGCGGCATGCTCTTTCCGTTGGCCGTCGTTGTGCTGCTCTTGGTCATCCTCGTGCCGCTCCCGCCGAGCGTGCTGGATTTCCTGCTTGTGCTGAATATCACGTTGTCGGTCATCATTCTGGTGACGACGATCTACGTGAAAAGCCCGCTGGAGTTCGCGGTGCTGCCGTCGCTGCTGCTGGCGATCACGCTGTATCGACTCGTGCTGAATGTCGCGACCACGCGTCTGATTCTCACGGCCGGCGAAAAGGGCGGCGGGCCCGAAGCGGCCCAACACGCGGCCGGCGATATGGTCCACGCGTTCAGCAGCCTGGTCACCGGCGGCTCGATGACCGTCGGCATCATCATCTTCCTGATCATCTTCGTGATTCAGTTCATCGTGATCACGAAAGGTGCCGGCCGCATTTCGGAAGTGGCGGCCCGCTTCACATTGGACGCCATGCCCGGCAAGCAGATGGCGATCGACGCCGACTTGAACGCCGGCGTCATCAACGAAGCCCAGGCCCGCGAGCGCCGGGCCGGCATCGCGCAGGAAGCGGATTTCTACGGTGCGATGGACGGTGCCAGCAAGTTCGTCCGCGGCGACGCCATCGCCGCCATCATCATCACCATCGTCAACATCTTCGGCGGCATCTTCATCGGCATGGTGCAGAACGGCTGGGAAATCATCCCGACGCTGAAGGTCTACACCAATCTCACCATCGGCGACGGCCTGGTCAGCCAGATCCCGGCGTTCATCGTCTCGCTGGCGGCCGGTCTGATCGTCACGCGCACCAGCAGTCGCAAAAACCTCGGCGACGAGATGATGAGCCAGATGTTCGCCAAGCCGGCGGCGCTGGTCGTCGCCGCGGCGTTCCTCCTGGCCATGGCGGCCGTTTTCCTGATGGGACCGGGCAACGACGCCATGCCTTGGCAGCCGATGTTGATTTTGGGCGGCTGCTGCGGCGGGATGGCGTATGTGCTGACGCGCAACACGAACAAAGCCGAAGCGGCCGTGCGTCAAAAGGAAGTAGACGAAGCCAAGGTCGCCGCGAAGGAACCGGAAAAGGCCGAGGCGCTGCTGGGCGTCGATACGATGGAACTGGAAGTCGGGTACGGTCTGGTCAAGATCGTCGACGAATCCAAAGGCGGCGACCTGCTCAGCCGCATCAGCATGATCCGCCGGCAGATCGCGGTGGAACTGGGCATCATCGTCCCGCCCGTGCGCATCCGCGACAACATGCGGCTGGGCCCGAACGACTACGCGATCAAAATCCGCGGCCAGACGATCGCGCACGGCGTGACCTACCCCGACCAGTTCATGGCCATGGACAACGGCGCGACCAGCGGCCCGCTGCCCGCCGCCGAGGAAACGATCGAACCGGCCTTCGGTTTGCCCGCTTACTGGATCACCGAAAGCCAGTGCGCGCAGGCGGAGTTGATGAACTACACGGTCGTCGAAGCCACCGCCGTGCTGGCCACGCATTTGACGGAAGTGGTCAAGACGCACGCCTACGAACTGCTCACGCGGCAGGAAACCAAGAACCTGATCGAGAACCTGAAAGAGAAGGCGCCGGCGCTGGTGGAAGAAGTAATCCCGACGCAGATCAAGCCGGGCGAATTGCAGCGTGTGATGCAGAACCTGCTGCGCGAACGCGTGCCGGTGCGCGACCTGGAAACGATCGTCGAAACGCTCGGCGATTGGGCCGGGCGCACGAAGGATTTGGAAGTGCTGACGGAGTATTGCCGTCACGCGCTGGCGCGAACTATTTGCAAGCAATACGTCGACGATCGTGATAAACTTTGGTGCGTGACGCTTGACCCGACTCTTGAGGAGTTGATCATCGGTCACACGGATCGAGAGAAAGGCACAAACTCGATGCCGCCGCAGACGCAGCAGGCCGTCGTGAAGCGTGTCGCGGAGAAGGTCGGGGAGCTGACGCAGCTCGGCCGCAATGCGGTGCTGCTGTGCAGCCCGCAAATTCGCGGCGCACTTCGAAGAATGATTGAAAGTTCCATACCGCAAGTCGCGGTGATGGGGTACAACGAGATCGTGCCGGACGTTTCGGTGGAAGCCGTGGGTCTGGTCGGATTAAATGGGTGAGTACACCGTTGAACGGTTGATGAGTTGTTGATGGGTTGATCAGTGGCCGGCGTCGAACGTGAAGCCGCCACTGATCAACTCATCGACCGATCAATCCCTCAACATCGTCGGTCTTGAGAGGCACGGATGCAGCTCCAGACATTCCAAGGCAGCACGATGGCGGAAGCCCTCCAGCGCGTGAAAACGACGCTGGGCATGGACGCCGTGATCCTGCACACGCGGGTCGTCCACCACAAAAGGTGGATGGGCCTGAAGCGCGTGGAAGTCCACGAGATCACCGCCGGCCGCGGCGTGAATGTCGTGAAGCGCCAGTTGCCCGCCCGGCCCGCCCCCGAACCCGTCAAACGTCCTGCCCCGACGCCGCTGCAGCGCCAGGCGGCGCAAGTCGTCTTCGAATCCAACCAAGCCAGGGCCGCTCAAGCGGCCCGACCGAAAACATTGTTGGAAACGCCCGCCGCTTCCAATGTCGCCCTCGTCGGTTTGACGCAGGAAGTCAGCCAGCTCAAGTGCATGATGAAGGACCTGGTCACGCAGGTCCGCACGCACAAGAGCCCGCAGGTGCCGGAAGAATTGTTCGACCAGTACATGGGCCTGATCGAGAACATGGTGGCCGACGAGGTGGCGGTCGAGATCACCAAAAGCCTGAAAAAAGAACTCCGGCCAGAGATGCTCAGCAATAAGGCCCTCGTCCGCGAGAAGCTGGCCGAGCATCTTGAAAAACTTATCCCCGTCGCCGGCCCGATCGTGCGGACCAAAACCGTCGGCCCGCACATCGTCGCCCTGATCGGCCCGACCGGCGTCGGCAAGACGACGACCATCGCCAAGCTGGCCGCGAATCTGAAGCTGCGTGAGAAGCGCCGCGTCGGGCTGATCACGATCGACACCTTCCGCATTGCCGCCATCGACCAGTTGAAGCGTTACGCCGACATTCTCGCCACGCCGCTGAAAGTCGTCGGCAATCCTGAGGACATCAAGGCCGCCATCGAAAGCATGAGCGACTGCGAATACATCCTGATCGACACCGCCGGCCGGAGCCCGAAAGACTCGCTGAAACTCATCGAGTTGAAACGCTTCCTCGATTTCGCCGAGCCCGACGAAGTGCATCTTGTGCTCTCGACGACCAGCAGCGAATGCAGCGTGGAGCTGGCGCTGGAGAAGTTCAGCGAAGTGCGCGTGGACAAGCTGATTTTCACGAAGCTTGACGAGGCCGCCCAGTTGGGCGTGGTGCTGAACGTCGTGCGAAAGATCAACAAGGGCCTGGCTTACGTAACGACCGGCCAGGACGTGCCCGACGACATCGAGGTCGGCCACGGCCGTCGCCTCGCGAACATGATTTTGGGGAATGCGTGACCGCCATGACCGCAGCGTTTGTCGACCAAGCCACCTCGCTCCGCTCCCTGGCCGCCAGCCAGCGGCGGGCCACCGTCATCGCCGTCACCAGCGGCAAGGGGGGCGTCGGCAAGAGTAATATCAGCGTCAACCTGGCGATCAAACTCGCCGAAGCCGGCAAGCGCGTCGCGCTGCTGGACGCCGACCTCGGGTTGGCCAACACCGACGTGCTGTGCAACGTCGACCTGGCGTGGAACCTGTCGCACGTCATCAGCCGCCGGCGCGAGCTGGCGGACGTGATGCAGGAAGTGCCCGGCGGGTTCTGGCTCGTCGGCGGGGCGTCGGGCCTGGCGAAAATGGCCGAGCTGACCGACGCCGACCGCCAGCGCATGGTCGACGCCATGGGCGAGTTGGAAGACCAGTTCGACATCATCCTGATCGACACCGGCGCCGGCATCCACGCGAACGTCCTGGCTTTCACCCGGGCGGCCGATCACGTGTTGATCGTCACCACGCCCGAGCCGACGGCCATCACCGACGCGTACGCCGTCGCCAAGGTCATCGTCCGGGACGGGCAGGACCGCACGATGAGCCTGCTGGTCAACCAGGCGCACAGCGCCGATGAAGGCCGGGCCGTCTACGAACGTATTTCGAAGGTCGCGCGGCAGTTTTTGGGCGTGGGCCTGTTCGACGCCGGCTACGTCTTCAGCGACCCGGCCGTGCCGATGGCGGTCCGCAAGCGTAGCCCGTTTGTGATCTGTGCGCCGCGCAGTGCGGCCGCCATGTGCGTGGGCCGATTGGCCGACCGCTTGCAGCAGGACAAGCCGCTGCGTGCCGGCGAGTCGGGCGGGTTTTTCGTCCGGATGAGCCGGTGGCTGAAACGCTAGGAGCCGACGATGACGCGACGCTTAGCCGCCTGTTTGGGTCTGATCGCGTTCGCCACGTGCCTGGTGCAGGGACTTTTTGCAGAAAATTCTTTTCCGACTGTCGTTTGGCGGGCGCTACAAGCCCTTGTGGTCACCTTAATCGTCGGCCTGACACTTGGGGTGATGTTCGAAAAGATGTTGAGTGAGAATCTGGCGAAGCCGCGGGGTCTGGAAGATTCAGCGGCGGATCCGGAAAGTGTTAGCCGATGAACCGAAATGAATGGATACAGCGGTCCGAGTGTGAAGGGCGACTGCCCGACATACATCGGCCGGAACGGAGACGATCTTGAGTCGACAATGGGGCGCAATCGGGACAGGAAGTGCTATGAACCGAATCATCTCTACCCGCGACATCAAAGACGTGTGGACTGACTACAAGGCGATCCGCGTCCGCTACGACGCGCTCGAAGCCGCCGGCGCGGACGACCCCGCCGCCGCCGCCGAGTTCGGCAAGGTGCGCGTCGAGTGTGAAAAGCTCCGGAACACGCTGATGGAGCATTTCCTCCATCTCGTGCGTTACAACGCCGAGCGGATTCACCAGAAGCTGCCGGACGAAGTCGAACTCGACGACCTGATGTCGTCGGGCATCTTCGGCCTGATGGACGCGATCGAAGCCTACGACCTCGAACGCGGCGTGAAGTTCGAAACGTACTGCGCCCCGCGTATCCGCGGCGCCATTCTCGACGAACTGCGCTCCATGGACTGGGTGCCGCGACTGGTGCGCAGCCGCGCCCAGAAGATGGGCAAGACGACCAAAGAGCTGCAGGTCGAGCTCGGCCGAGAGCCGACGAGCCAGGAAATCGCCGGCAAACTGGCCATTTCCATGGACGAACTGAAGAAGATCGAGAAAGATTCGAAGGCCGTCGGCGTGGTCAGCCTCAGCCGCAAGTACTTCGAGACGGATTCGAACAAAGACGTCCGCGAGATCGACATCCTCGAAGACAAGCGTGGTGTCGACCCGATCCGCGAGATCCAGCGCAAGGATCTCAAGGACCTGATGACCAAGGGCCTGAGCCGGGCCGAGCGGCTCATCATCATTCTCTACTACTTCGAAGAGATGACGATGAAGGAGATCGGCGCGACCCTGGACTTGTCCGAAAGCCGCGTCAGCCAGATGCACAGCAGCATCATCGCCCGCCTGCGGGCCCAAATGGCGGACCGGAAAAAGGAACTGGCCCAGACGGCAGCGGTCTAAACCGGCACGTGCCACTGTGGCGGGTGTGTCCATCCGACGCATCAACCCAATTGAAACGCGGGACGCCGCGGTGGAAGCCGCGGCTTCTCTAGGCGAACGAACCTCTGTTCCCACAGAATTCACGGCTTGCGCCGTTGCGTCCGACCGCTTCGTTATCCCCGGGAAGCCCCGCGCTTGTCATTTCACGTCCCATAATCAACGCCTGTCGGGCGTCATCGGTATGATCCTTCGGACCAATTGCCCAGAGGAACGACCGATGAAACTACTTCCCACGCTCGCCTTGACCCTCGCCCTTGGCTTCGGCACCACTGCCGCGCTCTACGCCCAGGACGAGCCCGTCGAGGCCCAGACGGAAAAGAAATCCGCCAAGCCTGCCGTAACCCGAACCCCGCGTCTGACTGGCGTCTGGGGCAAAATGGGCTCGCTCACGCCGGAGCAGAAGACGCAAATCGCCGCCATCCACAAGAAGGCGTTGGCGGATAAGAAGGCGATCGACGCCCAGGAACAGACCGACATCATGGCCCTGATGACGCCCGAGCAGAAGGCCGAAGTCGAGAAGATCACCGAGGACGCCGCCGCCGCCCGGAAGAAAACCGCCGCTAAGCCCGGTGCCGAGCCCGCCACGCAGCCGGCCGAAGACGGCATGTAAGCCGCGGCCGGTCCGGACGTTGGCTTCCACAATCGGGACAGGACGACCGCCGCCGAGCCACGCGGCGTGTCGTCGCTTCTCCGTTAGACCACGCCTCTGCCGTAGGGCGGGCACTGCCCGCCATTCTCCGGGCGACGCGGCACTGCCGCCCTATGGCAGCGGCGTTGCGTCACTGCACACCGTAACAGGTGCCACCGTCCAGTATTGCACGCCGTGGCAGCCGACCCAATGAACGTCGGTTCAATCTCCCGCATGCGCTCCACTTCGTCCTGGGTCATTGAGGCAATCAACGCCCTCTCACTTAAAACCCGGGTGACGGCTTCGAACGGGCCGAAGTATTGGGTCACGTCGCCGATGCCTTCCTTGACCAGCCAGGTGTTCTGTTTTGGTGGGAACGTCTAAAAGTGCCTGCCAAATCTTGGGCTACGGAGCAAGGGCACCAACATCTACCGGATCTGGCATCTGATCCCGAAGGGGCCTGCTGGCTTATTACTGGGTTGGCGGACTGCGACGCCAAGATGGGTGTTTTCGAGTGTACTCCGGTGCTCGCTGCGGCGCTGATCGATGACTGTCCCGCCTTCGAGTACGCCGTGGTCGATCAGGCGCTAACTTGGCTCGTCATCGAGAACCATCACGGCGTTCTCATTGCCACCGGCGATGCGGGCGAACGGCTGTCACGGCTGCGAGGATAGCCACGCCTTGGGGAGGATCAGCCCCGGCGATTCTTTTCTTTATCAAGCCGCTACGCTGCTGCCCGCCGAGAAATGAGTGATGTCGTCTGTCCGCCCGCGACGTCCAGATAGAGCCGTTCAGTTTTCTCCGCCAGCACCGGCCAAGCGAAGTTCGTCCGGACGTGCTGCCGGCAGCGGTCGGCCAGTGTTTTCGCGTGATCCGGGTCGTTCAGCACGCGCGTCAGCCGCTGCGTCAACGCCGGCACGTCGCCCGGCACGAACGACAAATCGTACGCCGAGACCGGCCCGAACAGTGGCCGATGGCCGGCGATGTCGCTCAGCACGGCCGGCGTGCCGTATTCCATGCATTCCAGCACGCTGGAAGGGTTGCCTTCCAGTTCACTCGCGCTGACATAAGCGTGCGCGCCGCGGAAGAGCGCCTCAAGTGCCGCGCCGCGCTGCAGTCCGGTGAACACGATGCGCCGGCCGGGGTCTTTCGCCGCCAGCGTCTGCAGTTCCGCCAGATAATCGGCGCTGTGCTGGGCGTCGCCGACGAAGACCAGCTTGCGGTCGCCGGGCACGTTCGCGTAGGCGGCGATCGTGTCGTGCAGCCGTTTCTCCGGAACGATCCGGCCGACGCTGACGACGTAACCGCCGGCGGTCAGGCCGAAACCGTTCAGCACGGCGGCGTCGGCCGGTCGATCGGCGACGCGGTGGACGCCGTTGGGCAGCAGGGCGGCGTCGAGGCCGAACACGTTCTGGTAGTGCTCGCGTATGGCCGGATTGACCGCGACGAGGCGTGACGCCGTACGCACCATCACCTGTTCGGCCAAACCGATCACGCGTGAGCCCATGCCGCGCCATTTCTCGCGTTGATGATCCAGGCCATGAACGTGGGCGACGATCGGCAAGCCGGCCATTCGGGCGATGGGCGCGAACAAGTTCGGCGCGATCGTGTGCATCGATACCAAATCGAACGGCCGGCCTTCATCGCCGCGTATGGCCGCGTGCAGCAGGCTGGTCAGCGCGTGGGACAGCGTTTCGCCGTTCTTTCCGCCGGGCGCGGGCGTCCAGACGAGGCGCATGCCACGGTGTTCGCCGCGTGCGGCCGGCAGCACGCCGGGGCGGCAGTAGACGGTGACGTGATGGCCCCGTGCGGCGAACCAGGCGAACAGTTCGTCGCAGATCTTTTCCACGCCGCTGTAATTGCTCGGCACGCCGCGCCCGCCGATGACGGCGATGCGCAGCGGCCGCCAGTCGGTGGGCGAGGATTGGGTATGAGTCAGGGCCATTGGTTTCTCCAGCGAGGCAATCGTTCACGCAAAGGCCGGCACACGCGTCATCGGCGGCACGGCCAGCACGTCGGTCCAAAAGGACGACAGCTGCCGGTAGAACGCGTCCGGCGTGTAACGCTCGCGGGCGATGCGGTAGCCGTTGTCGCCGAGCGTCCGGGCGAAGGCGGCGTCGTCCCACAAGCGCTGCATGGCAACGCCAAGTGCGGTCGCATCACCGGCCGGCACCAGCAGGCCGGTCTGTTCGTGGTCGACGACTTCGCCGAGGCCGCCGATGTCGCTGGCAATCACCGGGATGCCGCGGCTGAGGGCTTCGACGCAGACGATGCCGAACGCTTCATACCAAACGCTCGGCACGACGAGTGCCCGCACGCCGTCCAGAAAGTTCGGCAATTCCTCGCGGCTGAGCTTGCCGACGAAGCTGACGTTGGCCGGCAGGTTGTGCTGAAGCTGCGGCATGAGCGATGCGTCGCCGGCGATCTTCACCGGCAGGCCCGTCCGCCGTCCGGCCTCGATGAGGACGTCCAGGCCCTTTTCCGGGCTGATCCGGCCGACGTAGCCGATGTAATCGCCGGTCGTCTGGCGCGGCGGCACGTTCGGCAAATCGCAGAAGTTCGGGACGACTTTCACCCGGTCGGCCGGGTAGCCGCCGCGGATGATCAGGTCGGCGACGAACTGCGTCGGGCACAGGTACAGGCTGACGGCCCGCTGAACGCGGCCGCTGCCGCGGGCCCAGGCATTGCGCACCGCGTAGGCCGTGCTCATGGCGAGGCTGTTGCGACAATTGTGGATCGCAGCCCAGTATTCGTGGCCGCCGAGGCATTTTTCGCAGATCTTGCCGTGGCGCAAATGCTGGGCGGTGGGGCAGGTGAGCTTGAAATCCTGCACGTGCATCACCACGGGCACGCCGTTGTCATGAAAGGCGTCGAGCGCGCTGGTCGAGAACTGCGGGTACAGGTTGTGCACGTGCGCCAGCTGCGGCCGGTGCCATTGCACGAGCTGTGAAAACTCTCGATAGACCGACGGCGAATGAATGGCCGCCCCGAAGGCGCTGAGGCGTGCGGCGAGCGACTTCAGGTTCGCGTTGTCGCGCCCGATGTCGACCACGTCATGGCCCTGCTTTTTCAGCAGCGTCGACAACGCCGCGAACAGCACTTCCATGCCGCCCGGGTGGGCGTGGGTGTTATGCACATTGAACAGCTTCAAGGCGGGCTCCTTCGGTCCGGGGGCCGGTGAGGCGTGCGTAGAACGCAAGCGTTTGTCGGGCGACGACGGGCCAGGTCATTTGCGCCATCGTCGCCAACGCCTGCTCGCGCATGCGTTGCCGTCGGCCGGCGTCTTTGATGAGCCCGTCGATCGTCGTGGCCAGCGCCCCGGCGGACTGCACGGGCACGAGCGAGAGCGGGAACTGCTGGTCCAGATCGTACGGCGTGCAAGGCCCATTGGTCGTCACCGTCGGCAGGCCGTGGGCGAGGGTCGCCAACAGGCTGCCGCGGTTGGTGCTCGCGCCGCTGTGGAACGGCAGGGCGGCCAAATCGCTGGCGTGCAGGCACTCGCTGATGCGCTCGAGCGACGCGCCCTGCACCCATGTCACGTGCGGGCCACGCAATTCGGCTTCCATCGCCGGCCGCCAGTCGGCCTGGCGGTCGAAGTCGCCCAGCACCAGCAGCCGCACGCGTCGGCCTTTGTTGCGCAGGCGGTCGATCGCGTCGTGCAGTTCGGGCAGGCCCTTGTGCGGGTAAAGAATGCCGAAGAAGGCGACCACGGTTTCATCGTCCGCGAAGCCGAGTTCGCGCCGCCACTGCGCGCGTCGATCGTCGTCGCACGGCACGGGTTCGGCATTGGCCGCGATCGGGACGATCGCCGTCGGCGGGCGGCTCAGCGGCATCCAGGTTTTCAAGTACGGCCCGTCGCGCGGGTCGACGTGAATCAGGCCGTCCACGCCGAACAGCAGCGGCGCGACGCGGGCACGCCAGCGCAGGCGCATCACGCGAAAGTCGTGGATTGTTACCAGTGACTTCGTGCGCGGATGCCGCTTGCGCAGCAGTGTCGGCAGCACGTTCACCAGCAGGCTGCGGCCGTACGCGACGGCCGGGTATTGGATGTGGGCGACGTCGAAGTCGCCGAGCAAATCGATCAACGCGTGGCGGTCGGCCCAGGTCCAGCTTTTGACCACGCGGCGCACAGGAAACGCAGACGGGGCGGCGGGGCCGGTGGCGGCGCTGGTGATGACGGTGACGTCCGCCCCTTGCGCGGTCATGGCGGCGGCCAGCTTTTCGACGTAGTCGCCGATGCCACTGATGGCGGGCGGGTAGTCGCCGGTGACGAGGGCGATGCGCGGGGTGTTCATGCCAACTCCATTTCGTCGGGCCGCATCAGGCCCGCGCCGGCGATCGAGGCATACACGAATAGCGTCGGCAGACTGGCGTCGCCGAGAGACGATTCGGCAAAGCCGTGCACGATCGACGCACACAGGATCGCGGCGGCCACCGCAGCCGACGGACTGCCGAGCACGCGGGCGGCGAAGCCCCAGCGGCCCAGTGCGGTCAGCAGGATCAGCCCGTACAGCGACACGCCGACGACGCCGAGTTCCAGGTACCAATCAAGGTAAACGCAGTGGCCTTCGCTGATTTTGAACTTCACGAACTCGCTCACGCCGCGGGCGTTTTCGGGCGTCCAAAACGTTTCGTAGCCGTAGCCGAGGAAGGTCCGATTCGGGTCTTTGTCGGCCTGCATCAGGGCGAACTTCCATATATCGGTGCGGCCGGTGAGTTGGCTGATGTCCTGCTTCTTAATGTCGTCGCGGCCCATCGCGACGAAGTCGCCTAAGCCCGGCAGCATCTGCATCGACGACAGCCACAGCCCGCCCGCGACCGCCCAAGCGGCCAGCAGCAGTGTCCAGCCCAGCCGCGACGTCGGCGACGCCAACGCCCAGAACACGGCCATGCCGGTGACGCCGCTCATCAACGCCGTACGCGACTTGGTCATCAGCAGCACGAACGTGGCGATGGCGAAGACGATCAGCAGCAGCTTCTGCCTGGTCAGACGGAACAGGTACGCACTGGCGAGCATGGCCACGCAGCAGTTCAGGCCGGCGTGGTTCGGGTGCATCATGCCGCCGAAGCGCCACTTGCCCAGCGGCGGCGAATCGACCAGCAGAATGCGGCTTTCGTTGCAGATGCCGACGAGCAGCGTCAGTCCCGAGCCGATCAGCGCGATCTGCGCGATCTGCTTCATGTCGTAATGTTTCAGGATGCCGGCCACGGTGCTGACGAGCGCGAGGAAAACGACCAATCGTTTGAGCGTCTGCGAGCGGTCGACGCTCCAGTAAGCGCTGATGATGGCCCAGCCGCAAAACAGCACGATCGGGTACATCACGCGCAGCTTCGCCAACGGCGTGCGCGGGCTCGGCAGCAGCAGCAGCCCGACGCCGAAGATGCCCATAAGGGCGTACGACACCTGCCGTGTCATCTGCCCTTCGGAGATGCGGCCGACGAGGGCGTCGACGTCGCCCTGGCTGCTGGCGTACCAGCGCTGGCTAACGTTCCACGACCAGCCGGAAATCGCGAACAGCGCGAACAGGATCAGCCCCGTCATCCACGGCGCCCGGCTGCCGGCGGAACGCGGGGCGTCGACGAGCGGCATCGGCATCGAAATCGCAGTCATACGGCCGCCTTTGCCGGGGACAGAAGGGTGTCAAACTCGTGCGACGGCGGCGGCGTGTCGCGCACCGCGCGGGCGAACAAGACCGCCCGCGAACCGGCCGACAAAATCTGTGCGATGAGCAAGCTGGCGGCCGCCCCGGTCACCCCGTGCTGGCGGACGGCCGCTATGCCGACCGTGAACAGCGTCAGCAGCGGCAGTGAGTTGCAGTACAAATCCAGGTCTGCTCGGTGCAGCGCGAACAAACCGCGCGAAAGCGTGAAGGTGATGGCTTGGACGACCAGGGCCGCACAGAGCAGGGTGATCGTCACATGTTGGCCGGTATAAGCCCCGCGCGTCAGCCACGACAGGGCGGTGTCGGCCCAGATCGACAGCACGACGGCCGGCAGCGCCATCATCGCGGCGGTGCCGAGGGCGATGCGGTAAACATAAGCGCGGAAGAGAGTCCGGCGCAGTTCCGTCACGGCTTCGGCCACGCGCGGGCCGATGAAGTTCTGCAATCCCATCAGCAGCGGGTTGGCCACGCAGGCCAGTGTGTAGCACGCGCCCCAGGTGGCGACGGCGCGGTCGTCGCACAAGCCGCTGAGCAGCCACGGGTAGAGCAGCATGCCGGCGCTCCACGTCACGCCGCTGAGGAACACCCATTTCGTCTGCGGCCAGGCTTCGCACAAGTCGCGAACGGCCTGCCGCGGGCTGGGGCGGAACTGCTGGCGCGTAATCCAGAGCCAGACGACCGCCGGCACGGCCGACGCGCCGGCGACCACGGCCACGGCGTTCCACGCCTGCAGGACGCCAAAGTATTTGAGCAGCAGCACGCCGCCGATCTGCAGCACAGCAACGGATAAATCTAGTAGAACAGCCGTCAGCGGCCGTTTGGCCGTGAAGCTGTACGGCCGCGCATAGTTACGCAGGCCGATGACCAACGTGCCAAGGCCGAGAACGAGGAGAACGCCGCTCATCTCAGGCTTGGCATTCCCGGTCCACACGGCCGCGCTCAGCAGCATGACGGCGGTGATCAGGGACACTGCTACGCTCTGCAGCAGCGTGCTGCCATGGAATCGGCGGAGGGCGTCGCCGCTGAGGCGCGGCGAGCGGATCGTGTGCGGCGTGAAGACGAGCGTGGCCTGAAACTCGGCGGCCCAGATCATCAGGTTGAACGCCAGCGTGTACGACGCGAAGTGGCTCGGGTCGTTGCGGAAATGGTGCAGCAGCAGGAAGTTTGTCGCGAAGCTGGCCACGCTGACCAGGCCTTGGTCGGTCAGTGTCAGCACGATCCGTCCGTGCCGCCGCCACGCGGCCGAGAGGCGGCCGGTGGCATCAGAAGTTGGCGGCGTGGGATGGGTCACGGGAATTGCTCTTCAGAGTCGGCGTGGCCATTTGAGGCGTGGCCACTTAAGTGGCCACGCCAAGGGACGTTCAACCTACGCGGCCCGTTCGTACAACCAGTCGGGAATGGGGAAGCGCCGCTTGTTCAGCACCACGCCGGCCACGTTCGCGCCGGCAGCCTGCAGAGCGCGGACGCTGCGGCGGACGACTTCCTGGTGCAGGTTGCCGCATTCGACGACCAGAAGCACTGCGTGGCACTTGGCCGCCAGGCGAAGGGCCGTCGGCGTGGTCGAGAGCGGCGGCAAATCCATCACCACGTGGCGGTGCGTCTGCGTGGCTTCGATCAGCAGGCGGTCGGTCCGGTCCAGCAGGCGCGCCGCGCCGCTCGAACGACCACCGGGCAGCAGGGACAGGCGCGGGTGGCTGGTGTCGTGCACGAAACTGTCGATGCCAGCTTCGGTATCGGTGGCGATCATCAGCCAGTCGCCTAGGCCCGGGTTCTCACCCGCACCGAGCAGGCGGTGCTGCGACGGCTCGGCCAGGTCGGCGTCGATCAACAGCACGCGATCGTCGACGGACAACGCCATTGACGCTTCGAGGCGGTCGGCAATCGCGGAGGCGATATACGCACCCAGCGTGCTGGCCCCTTGGCCGGGCCGGCAGCTGATCAGGCCGGTGACGAAAGCCTGTTGGCCCTTGCTGCGGAGAATCGAATCGAACAGCAGCCCGTCCACGATACCGTGGGCCGACTGCAGCAGTTGCGGGCTCCAGCGGCGCATCGGGCGCACGTCGGTGCCGCTGGCCGTGCGTGGGCCGGTGCCGCTGGTGTTGGGCGTGCGGGTGACGATCGACGTCTGGCCCACCCGGCCCGGCAGCAGCTTGCCGATCAACGACGGGCTCTTTCCCGCGATCTGCCGGCCGAGGTAACCCGTTTCTTCCACCACCGGCACGCTCACGCAGGGGAGCGCACAGATCTTGTCGATGTCTTCCGGCCGCTTCGTGCTGCGGCTGAGCGTTTCGCTCGCGATGCCGAGGCCGACCGCGCCGCTGGCGGCCAGGAACATGCCCAGCACCAGCAGCATCAGGCGATTCGGCGCGACCGGCTTCAGCGGCTGCGAGGCCGGCTGCACGACGGTCACGTTATTCAGCTTTTCGCCTTCGAACGACGCCAGCAGGGTGGCGCGGTCCGCGGCCTGGGCGATGATCTTGAGCGTGTCCTCGCTCAGGTTCGCGGCGCGGAGCATTTGCTTGATCTTCTGTTCGACTTCGTTGACGCGCTTCAGCTGCGCGTCGGCCTTGGCGAGTTCTTCGTTGACGCTTTTCTCTTTCGCCGCCGCGACGCGGGCGTCGACACGGCTGGTTTCCAGGCGGGTCGTCAGCTCCTGGTATGTCGGATTGATGGCTTCGATCTTCTCGCCGCCGCCGTCGCCCGCGGCAGCGAGCATGGCGCGGCTGCCGGCGATACGGTCTTCCAGAATCTTCACCTGCGGGCTGGCCGCCAGGTAGCGGGCTTTGGCGTCGTTGAGTTCCTGTTCCAGCTTGGCAATGTCCTTGCGCAGCTCGTCCACCCAGTTCATGGCCTGGTTGTGGGTCTGCGAAGAAATCACGGTCGGCGGAACGGTTTTGAGTTGGAGCGTGAGCTGTTCGACCTGGGTTTCTGCGCCGACGTGTGCGGTGCGCGCTTCGGACGCGTCGCGTTGCAGGGTGCCGATCTGGGCCTGCAGGATCACACGCTGTTCGTCGATGTTGCCGACGCCGGATTCGTCTTTGATTGCGCGAATCGCATTTTCCATCGTCGCCAGGCGGGCGATCGACGAATCGCGCTCGCCTTGCAGGAACTTGGCGCTGCGGACGTTGGTGTAGACCTTCGAGCGGTGGATCAGGTACTGGTCGACATAGGCCGACACGACGGTCTGGGCGAGCGCGGGGTCGCGGCTTTCGTAGGCGACGGTCAGCACGTTGCTGTCGGGCACGGTGTCGAGGCTGATGTTCTGCTTGAGCGCGAGCAGGGCCTGTTTGAACAGCGGGTCTTGGTCGCTGTCACTGAACGTTTTGCCCTTGTTCAGCAGGATCGCGGGGCCGACCTTGCGGACGACAGCCAAGGCGATTTCGTTGCTGCGCAGCACTTCCAGCTCGGTCTTCATCTGCATTTCGCGCTGGATGACCGGCTGAATGACCGCGCCGCCGAGGTTGGCGGTGGCGTCGGCGGTGACGGTTTCGCTGCCGAGCTTGTTCAGCAGCGTCGCTTCGCTGCGGAAGCGGCTGGGCATCGCCAGAACAACGGCGGCCGTCAGCAGCAGGGCGACGACGAAGAACAGCGACACCTTGCGGCGGTGCCAGAAGAGCACGAACAGCAAATCGCGCGGGGACGACGCGGCCGACCGGCGCGGCGCGGGCTGGCCGACGAGCATCGGGTCGGCGTGGTTCTGCGAGGCGAGGACAAGGTCGTTCACTTCAAACTCCTGCCGGCTGACATCACCGGTGCAAGGGCGGCATCGATTGACGTTAGTTGGCGTTGAACAGGATGAAGCCCGTTTGCGGGATGATCTTGCTGATGTACTGGTCGACGAAGTTGTTCACGTTCGTGATCGTGGTGCGCGGCACGTAGACGATGTCCTGGGCCTGCAGCATGAACGAGGCGTGTTCGCCGCCGAGCAGTGCGTCTTCAACATTTAGTTCGTAGCCGACGCGCTTGTCGCCGACTTGGCGAATGATCAGCACCTGCTTGGTCTGGGCGGTGGTCGTGTTGAACCCGCCGCTGGCCAGCACGGCCTGCAGCACGCTCATGTCGGCGGGCATGTCCAGGAGGCCCGGCTTCTGCACTTCGCCGGCCACGTACACCTTGCGCTGGTACGACTCACGCAGGATGACGGTGACGTTCGGGTACTTCAGCTGATTGCTGTAAGCGGTCTTCAGGACCTCGGCCAGTTCGTTGGGCGTGCGGCCGGCGGCCTGGACGTCGCCGATGAGCTGCAGGGTGATCTGGCCGTCGGGGCTGACGGTCTGCGAGTCGTTGAGTTCGGGGGCGTAGAAGAACTTCAGATCAATCTTATCGCCGGCCCGCAGCGTGCTCGGACGCGTGGCCGGGGCGAGCACCGGCGCCTCGGCGGCGGGGCGGGCCTTGGGCGTGACGTCGCAGGCGGTCAGGGCAAGGGCCGCCACGGCGGCGAGGGCGATGTGTTTAACGTTCATAAGGTCGTCCCGTTCGAATGGGGCCGCCGCGGTCGTCGCAGTGTGCCTTGTCTCTCCCATCGAGCAGATCCGGCACAGAGTGAAGAATCGACTTCGGCCGATAACGAAAAGCGGACCTGCTTCATCTGCCTTCGTCTCTGTGAGTCAGTGTTCAACGCCTTATTTTGCTCGACCGGGCTTTGTGGATTCTTAAGTCGTCGCAAGGAACGTCGATAACACCTACAGCCGATTCATCCACCGGTAGTCCGAGCGAACCTTGAACGAACCCACACCCGACAAAATCTGCTTCATCGCCTACTGCTGCGAACCGGGCCGCGGCAGCGAGTGGGGGCTGGGATGGAGCTACGTTCAGGAGATGTCGCGCACGCAGCCGGTGTGGGTGGTCGTGCACGACGACTGTCGGCCGGCGCTGGATCGATACCTTCGCGAAACGCACAAAGGCCACGCGGTTCATCCGATTTACGTGCGGCTGCCGCGCTGGCTCGCCTGGATGCGCAACGCCAATTATTCGCTATTCAATATCCACTATTACCTCTGGCAGCTGTCGGCCGCGCGTGCGTTGCGACGGGCGCACCGTGAGGTGAAGCTGGACCTGGTGCAGCACGTGTCGCTTTGCCGCTGGTGGATGCCGTCGGCCGCCACGACACTGGCGAGCCGGGGCGTGGCCGTCGTGTTCGGGCCAGTGGGCGGCGGCGAAATCCTGCCGAAACAGTTCCGCAATCGATCGCCCCTGATGAGCAAGATCGGCGACGGCCTGCGTTTGCTCGGCCGCACGGTTTTCCGTCGCGACCCGCTGCTGGTCCGCACGATCCGCTCGGCGGATTTGCTGGTCGCCTCCATCCCGGCGGTGAAAGACTGGTTCGGCCGGTACGGCAATCCGCGTATCGAACTCGACTGCGCCTCGATCTGCAGCAGCCCGGAAGTGCTGCGCGGCGCGGCGGAAACCCGTGCCAACCGCCCGCCGGACGCCCCGTTCACCTTCGGCAGCTGCGGCGGCCTGAGCTATTACCGCGGCGTCGACATCGCCATTCGCGCCTTCGCCAAGGCCGACCTGCCGAACAGCCGCTACGTCCACGCCTGCGACGGCCCGATGCGGCCGACGCTGGAACAACTGGCCAAAGAACTCGGCGTGGCCGACCGGGTGCGGTTCCTCGGCGACCTGCCGCACAGCGAGAACGTCAAGGCCATGTGTCAGTGCGACGCGATGGTGCACACGGTGCTGCGCGACAGCCAGGGCGTTCTGCCCGATACCCTTTACGCCGGCGTGCCCGTGATCACGCTCGACCACCTGACGCCCGCCATGCTGGTCACAGGCGAGTGCGGCCACTTGATCCCGATCAACGATTCGACCACGCCAGAGAGCTTGGTTGACGAACTGGCCCGCGTCATGCGGCAGTGGCGCAACGACCCGGCCCTCGTCGCCGCCAAGGGTGAAGCGGCCCGGCAGCGCGGCCAGGCGTTCCTGCCCGAATCCCGCGGCATCATCATGCGGGCCACCCACGAGCGAGCGCTGCGGAATGCCCGGCAGCGCAACTCGAAGCGAACGCCTGCGCTGCTTCCCTCTCCCGGTATGGCCGGGAGAGGGTTAGGGTGAGGGCTTCGCGACGGTTGGCTTGCTTTGTCGAAAAACTGACGCCGGTAGATCCACTGTCACACGGCGACTTATTTACCGCGTTTTTGTCTTTCGTCGGAAGCCTTCACCCCGACCCTCTCCCGGCCATACCGGGAGAGGGAGCCGAACCTTAATCCTCGATCAGCACCGCGTCTTCCGGATGAATCTGGCACCAGACGCGGTCGCCGCGGTGGACGGCGGCTTCCATTCGTCCTTCATTCGCCACTAATACCGTCAGTTCCGTCCCGCCGGCCGTTCGGACACACAACTCGTCAATCGCTCCGCGGAATAGTTCTTCTTCGACCGTCACCTCGAACGCGTTCACACCCGCCGGCCGATGGGCGGTGACGTTGATCTTCTCCGGCCGCACCGCCACGCGCACGCGGTCACCACGGACGGCGGCTCCGTCGCGACAGACGTCCAACTCCAACCCTGCCTCCACGTTCACACGCACGTTTTCCACGCCGCCGCCAACGATGGCGGCGTCGATCACGTTCGCTTTCCCGATGAACTCGGCCACGAAGCGGGTGCGCGGGCGGTGATAAATGTCCTGAACCGAATCGATCTGTTCGACGCGGCCGTGGTTGATGACCGCGATGCGGTCGCTCATCGTCAGGGCCTCTTCCTGATCGTGCGTGACGAAGACGAACGTGATGCCG
The DNA here is from genome assembly GCA_036388295.1 of Tepidisphaeraceae bacterium. Lineage (GTDB taxonomy): Bacteria > Planctomycetota > Phycisphaerae > Tepidisphaerales > Tepidisphaeraceae > RYN-431. The sequence continues at coordinate 36,257 of DASVSC010000022.1, forward strand.
AGCTTGGCCTGCAGGCGTTTGAGTTCGATCTGCATCGTGTGCCGCAGCGACGCGTCGAGGGCCGACAGCGGTTCGTCCAGTAGCAGCACTTTCGGCCGATTCACGATCGCCCGGGCCAGCGCCACGCGCTGCCGCTGGCCGCCCGACAACTGGTGCGGCCGGCGGCGCTGGTACTCGGCCAGCGCGACGATGCGCACGGCCTCGTCCACTCGCCGGCGCAGCTCGTCGCGTTCGACCTTTTTCATCTTCAGCCCGAACTCGATGTTCTCACGCACGGTCAGGTGCGGAAACAGGGCATAGCTCTGGAACACCTGATTCACTTCGCGGCGGTAGGGCGGGTCGCCCGTGACGTCGCGGCCGTCCAAAAGCACACGACCGCTCGTGGGGTGCTCGAAGCCGCTGATCATCCGCAGCATCGTCGTCTTCCCGCAGCCACTGGGGCCGAGGAGGGTCAGGAACTCGCCGGCGCGGATTTTTAGACTGACGTCATCGACGGCGGTGAAACTGCCCCAGCGCTTGGTGACGGAGATGAACTCGACCATTGGTGTGAGCGATCATAAGAAACAACGGCCGCGGGTGTGAACCCGCGCGAAAACGCTACGAGTTCGGCGCGGACGCGCGATCGGGCGAGTTCACGACGCAGCCGACCGCCGCCGCATGCTCAGCGCGTACGTCGCGATGAACAGCATGAGCAGCACCATCCCCATCGCCGACCCGAACGGCTTATCACGGGCGGCGGTGAACTGCCGTTCGATGACGTTGCCGATCAGCATTTCCTGTCGGCCGCCCAGGATGTCGTTGACCGCGAACATGCCGACGGCCGGCACGAAGACCAGCACGACGCCGGCGATGATGCCCGGCTTCGTCAGCGGCAGCACCACGCCGCGGAAGGCCCGCATCGGCGACGCACCCAAATCCAGCGCCGCCTCAACCAACGCGTTGTCCAACCGCTCCACACTCGCGTAAATCGGCAGGATCATGAACGGCAGGTAGGTGTAAATCAGGCCGATCATCACGCCGGTCTGCGACGGGTACAGGTCCAGCGGCCCGTCGTGCAGGTGCGTCCAGCTCAGCAGCGATTCCAGCACGCCGTTGCGGCGAAGAATGGTCACCCACGCGTACGTGCGGACGAGAAAGCTGGTCCAGAACGGCACCATCACTGCCATCAGCAGCAGGTTCCGCCACCGCTCCGGCGACCGGCCGATGAAGTAAGCGACGGGATACCCGAGCGCGACGCAGACGGCCGTGGCGGCGGCGGCGTAATTGATCGAAACGACTGTGATCTTCAGCCAGCGCGCCGCGTCCACTTCGCCACCGGAAAGAAGAACGCAGATGTTCAGCGTCACCCAGAACAGGCCCAGCAAGGTGAGCATTGGCCAGGTTGATCCACTGAGCCCCACGCGGCGGCGTACGCCCCAGACGCCCGCCGCCGCCGACAGTCCGACGGCGGCGCTGATCAACAGCCCCTTGGCCTGCTGCACGTCGGCGATGCGGGCGTAGTTTTCGGTCGTGAACTCGAAGACGACTTGGCCGAGCGCGTCGCGCTTGCAGAAGCTGAAGGCGACCATGATGGCCGTCGGCACGATCACCAGCAGAAAGAGCCAGAGCAACAGCGGCGCGAGCAGCGCCCAAGCCCAAAGGCCCGGACGCTGCCCGCCTGGTTCCGCCGTGTCGGCCAATGGGGTCATTGGCTTTTCAGGTTCGTGTACAGCTCGTCAATGACGCTCGAACGCTTGCCGATGTCATTGAACAGACCCAGCTTCGCCCCTTCGGGCGGGTAGCTGGCGGCGTTCGTGCGGGCCGCTTCGTCGAGCAGTTTGCGGGCTTCGACGTTGGGGTTGGTGTAGGGGAACTCGTCGCTGATGAGCTTGCTCACCTCGGGCTTGAGGATGTAGTTCATGAACTTGTGCGCCGCCTCGACGCGCGTGGACCCCTTCGGGATCGCCAGGCTGTCGATGAAGCGGTGCGTACCTTCGACGGGCAGCACCCATTTGAACTTGTTCGGCTCCTTGGCCAGCAGGATCGCCCCTTCGCCGGACCAGACGACGCCGATGTCCACATCGCCCGCCAACAGGGCCGTCTTCGGGCTGTCGCTGTCGAACAGTTTGATCTGCTTCAGCCAGCCGGCCATGATCGGCTTGACCGTCGCCAGGTTCGCGTCGGACATATCGTTGATGTCACGGCCCTGCGTGCCCAGCACCCAGCTGACGATCTCGCGGCCGTCGTCCAGTGCGACGATCTTCCCGGCATGGCTGCCATTGAACACGTCCTTGAAGCCCTTGATCGGCGTCTTCACCGCTTCGCTGTTGTAGACGATGCCGACCGTGCCGCTCATCCACGGGCAGCTGTACTTGTTGCCCGGGTCGTGCGCCATCTTGGCGAACGCCGGGTCCAGGTTCTTCAGGTTCGGCAGCTTCGTGTGGTCCAGCTTTTCCAGCTTGGCGTCGGCGATTAATGCCTCGATCGTGTACTCCGACGGCTGAATCAGGTCGTACTTCCCGCCGCCCGCCAGCAGCTTGGCCAGCATCTCTTCGTTGCTGGCGTAGGTCTCGTAATTGACCTTGATGCCGGTCTCTTTCTGGAACCCTTCGAGCACCGTTTGCGGCACATATTCCGACCAAGCGAAGAGGTTCAACTCCTCGGCCATCGCGGGCGACACGAACGCCACCGCGCCCACGGCGGCGGCGACCAGCTTCTTGAAAATCGACATATGAATCTCCTTCTAGCGATTGAAACGCTTGATTCCCTCGGACAGTAACACGAGCAGCGCCGTCAGGCCGATCATCAGCGACGACACGACATGCAGCATCGGCGCCGGCCCTTTGACGGCCCCGTAAATTCGGATCGGCAGCGTCTGTGAGCGGGCGTCGCTGACGAAGTACGTGACGATAAAATCGTCCAGCGACAGCGTGAACGCCATCAGTGTGCCGCTGACGATCGCCGGCATCAGGTAGGGCACGATCACCTTGCGGAACGCCTTGGCGGGCGTCGCGCCGAGGTCCATTGCCGCTTCTTCCAGGGCCGGATCGATGCCGGCCAAACGGGCTTGAAGGGTGACCATCACGTACGGAAACGAAAACGTCACGTGCGCCAGGACGACGGCCAGCATGCCCCGGTCGAGTGAGAAGCCGACGCGGCTGAGCAGGCCGCCGGCGACGGTGATGAAGCTGAGCAGGCTCACGCCCATGATGATTTCAGGCACGATCATCGGCACCGCCACCAGCGTCGCCAGGGCGCGGTGTAGCGGGTACTTGTACTTGAACGTCAGCCATGCCGCCGTCGTGCCGAGCACCACGCTGATGGCCGTCGCCGAAAGGCCGATGATCAGGCTGTTTTTAATGCCGTCGTTGAATGTCGGAACCTGGTCCCAAAGGCGTTGGAACTTCAGCGCACGACGCACCTCGGCGGCTTCCGCCGCGCCGGCCCAATCGAGCGCCGCGCGGGCCGCGTGCCGCCAGCCGCTGTCCGACGGTTCGATCGCGTCGCGCACGTCCAGCACCGTGCGGTGCCAGTACGCGCTGTACCACTTGGTCGTAAACCCTTCCCAACGGCTGCTGTAGTCGGCGGCGTTAAACGACCAAAGGACCAAGACGACGATCGGGATATAAAGAAACAGCAGCACCGCCGCCGTCCACCCCCCGAGCATCAGGTTCACCCGCGCCATGCCCCGCGGCAACCGGCGACGCGGCCGCGGCACCGAGACGGCCGTGGCAGGCGAGGCGATAGGCGAC